>DASSDP010000170.1:0-9007 GCA_035697085.1 Actinomycetota bacterium | reverse complement strand
CCCTGGAGCTGCGCCAGCGCAAATCCGCCCCACGACGCCGACAGGATCGCGATGGGGACGCTCACAGCCGCTACCACCAGTGAATTCAGCACCGCCCGCCCCAACGGAACCAGGGAGAACGCCGTTCGGTAGGCACCGAGCGACGGATCGGGGGGGAACAGCTCAAGGCCTCGAGGCGGCGGAAGGCCCTGGGGCCGGAGCGACCCGGTGAACATGGCCACAAGAGGCAGGAGGAACACAATCGAGACGGCAGCCGCGGCCACAACCCACCCAAGGCGGCGGGCGCGGCCGAGGTGCGCGTCAGCAGGCATCGGCGAACCCTACCAGTCGGCCACCTCCGTGCCGACAGTTTGGCGACTTGCGGAGATTTCTGCTCGCCGGGCGAGCTCCGACGACCTCCCTTAGGAGGCGCCCTCGTCGCGTCCGGCGAAGTCCAGAGCGCAGGAGTTGATGCAGTATCGCTGCCCGGCGGGGCCCGGGCCATCGTCGAAGACATGCCCGAGATGAGAGCCGCACGCTGCGCAGCGGACCTCGGTCCGCACCATCCCGTAGCTGTTGTCGGCTCGCAGCTCGATGTGTTCCAGGTTCACCGGCTCGGTGAAGCTCGGCCAGCCCGTTCCAGACTCGAACTTGGTGCCGGATTCGAAGAGCTTCTCTCCGCACGCCCGGCATCGATACGTCCCGTCATCGTGGTGGTTCCAGTACCTCCCGGTGAAGGCTCGCTCCGTTCCGGCCTCGCGAAGGACGTGGTACTCCTCGGGCGAAAGCTCGTCCCGCCATTCCTTGTCCGTCTTTGTCATTCTCTGGCTCATTCGATCCTCTCCGTCGTTGATGGGGCATGGACTGCTTCCACCTAGATTAACGCCGCGGGGCGTACGGTGATTCCCACCTCAGGAGATAGGAAGAGGGCGGAGGAGTCGGAAGCCGTCGGGTCGGTTCATCCAGGCCCCAGCGCCCTCCCCCGCCCTCGACTCGGAGCCGCGTCCCCGCTGCCTCGGCACGGGTTACGGGCAGCCGGTCCGGCGGGCTCCCAGGCGGACGTAGGTACTACGGTGCGGGGCCACACCCGGATTCATCTCGCGAGGGATGCCCTCAACTCGTCTGCTTCCGAGGCCGCTTCGGTCGCTTCGCGCTTCCCTGTCGATCCGGTGGTTCGTATCCCTCCCACGGGTCGTAGTCCACCTCGAGGGCTTCTTGCGGCGGCCGCTCGGCCTCGGGGATGTTCCGGAGGTTGAGCCGGATCCGGGTCCAGGTCGTGCTTCGCCCCCGCATCGAGTCCACCATCACGTCGGCGGGTGCCAGGTGGGCCCAGACCTCCGGATGTCGCTTCCTCCAACGTTTCAGGCCCTCCATGGCTTCGGCCTCGGTGGCCGCACGGGCGATCTCGATGAGCGGCATGGTCGTGCGTCGCCGGCCCGTCGGCCCGGCGCGCTTCCCGGGGGCCGGCGAAGGCACGACTCCCTCTTTCTCCGTCCTCTTCCGCTTCGTGAGCTGGACCCTAGCCGGCTCGCCCTTCTGCTTCGCGAATTGCGGCGGCCACGGAGCGTCGCCGAATCCGGCCGCCTCGTGCTCGTCCGCGAGGTCCAGCAGCGGCCTGAGCGAGCCGGCCGCACCATCGATGCCCTCCAGGGGATCGCCGATCTCGGCGAAACGTTCGGGAACGGTATCGATCGTGAAGACCTCGGGCACGCAGTCAGGAACCTCGTCCCAGGAGAGCGGAGCGGAAACCCTCGCGTCCGGAGTGGGACGGACGGAGTACGCGGAAGCGACGGTTCGATCCTTTGCGTTTTGGTTGTAGTCGAGAAACACGCCGTGGCGCTCCTCCTTCCACCATCGACTGGTGGCAATTTCGGGCGCGCGACGTTCCACCTCACGGGCGAGCGCGACGGCGGCCCGTCGGACTTGCTGGAACGTCCAGCGTCGGCGAATGCGGCAGTAGATATGGATACCTCGAGAGCCGGACGTTTTCGGCCACCCGACGAGCCCCATGCTTTCCAGCACTTCCCTGGTCACAAGGGCGACCTCGCGGATCTGTGGCCACTTGACTCCGGGAACGGGATCCAGATCGATCCGAAGCTCATCGGGGTGGTCGAGGTCGTCCGCTCGCACCGGGTGCGGGTTCAGATCGATGCAGCCGAGGTTGATGACCCATGCGAGCTGGGCGGCGTCTCGCACCACCACCTCGCGGGCCGTTCGTCCGGAGGGGAAGCTGAGCTCGACAGTGTCGATCCAGTCCGGCAGGTTCTTGGGCGCCCTTTTTTGGAAGAAGAACTCTCCCTCGGCCCCGTTGACGTACCGCTTCAGCGCCATCGGGCGGCCGCAGACTCCTCGCAGCGCTCCATCGGCCACCGAGATGTAGTAGCGAACGAGATCCAGCTTCGTGTATCCGGTGCGAGGGAAGAAGACCTTCTCCGGATTGGTAACGGTGACCTCCCGGCCCGCGACCTCCAGGGTCTCCTTGGACGCAGCCACGCCGACAGGATACGGGGAGGTCTAGGGTGAGGCGATGTCTGGGCCGGGTCTCGAGCAGCTCGACTTCCTGTACATCCCGAGCCGGGACGTTGCCTCCGACGTCACGTATTTCAGGGACGTCCTCGGCGGCCGCGTGGTCTTCGCCATCGAGTCGATGGGAACCCGAGTGGCCGCCGTCGAGCTGGGTACAGGTACGCCTCTGCTGTTGTTCGCCGATCACCTCGACGGCGAGGCGCCGGTGCTCGCGTACCGGGTAGGACAGCTCGACGATGCGCTCGCAGCCTTAGAAACGCGAGGTTGGAAACGTGAGTCAACCTTCGAGATTCCGCACGGCCCATGCTGTTCGTTCCGGACGCCCGGCGGCCACCGCATCGCGGTGTATCAGCCGACTCGCCCGGATGCCACAGCTCACTTCGAAGGACGCCGCGACTTCTAAGCGATCGGCACTTCGGCGCCCTGGCTGCTATAGCGGTGCTTAGAGCGCTACACGGGTCAGACGGTTGGGGCTGGCAGCGGGATCCACCACGAAGTGTCCTGACGCGGATGCTCGATACAGTCGATACGCAGTGGGCGGTTGCACGTCATCCGGGGTCCACTCGCGGGCTCCGTGCTCCACTGACCGACGAGAGAAGATCTCGATCCCCCGCATGAGCTCCGCCCCAGCCACCTCCTCCGCCTCAGCCGCCATGTACGCGCCCTGACCCGTTCCGATGGGGGCGCGAGAATCAAAGACCACGATGCTCAGCTCCGGCCGCACGGCGAGGTTGCGGGAGTGCCTGGCCTCGGGAGACGAGACCCAGAAGAGCTCCGAGTATCCGGCGGGCGCGTAGTAAACGGGCGACACCCAGGGGCGTCCGGTCTCATCGGCTGTCCCCAACGTCATGTACATGTTGGAGTCGATGATGTTCCTGGCGATTGTCGCGAGGTCCTGCTCGGCACTCATGCTTCTCCTTCCCCGGTTCCACGCATCGACCATATCCCGTCAAAGTCTCGGCTACCAACCTGCACGATCGCGTGCCCGGGACCCGACGCGCACAGATTCCACACGGCTTCAGATGTCCATCGAGCTCCTGTTCGTGCTCGCTGGCGAGAGTAGCAACCATTCCACCCGCGAAGTGGCGGGTTGGGTTTCGTTCTCACTCAGAGGCGTCCGGAAGCAAGCGCTCGAGTAGGAAACGCGCTTCGCGATTCCGGGCGAGGGATGGAAGAGCCCCCGACATTGCCCCCGACAAGCCACGCTAGAATTGGCCTGTGGATTCGCTGGTTCTCGGCCTGCGCTTGGTTCTCGCTGGCGTGTTCGCCACGGCGGGCGTCGCCAAACTCATGAACCTCACCGGCTCGCGCCGCGCCCTGGAGGACTTCGGCGTCCCCGTCCGCCTCGCCCGCCCGGGTGGCGTGCTGCTGCCGCTTTTCGAGATCGCCATCGCGGCGTCCCTGCTGCTCCCATTCTCGGCCCAGTGGGGAGCGCTCGCCGCGGCCGGACTGCTGGGCGCGTTCATCGTCGTGATCGCAAACGCCCTGGCACACGGTCGGGCGCCTGACTGCCACTGCTTTGGTCAGCTCCACTCCGAGCCCGCGGGTTGGAGCACACTCGCGCGCAACGGGGTCCTGGTCGGCCTGGCGGCCGCCGTCGCCGCCCTCGGGCCCGGCCCGGCGGTCCCTGACTGGATCGCCGAGCGGAGCGCCCTCGATCTGGCCATCCTCACCGCGGCACTGGCCGCGGTGGCATTCGGGGCCTTCCGGGTTCGTGCTTGGAAGCGGCGCCGACAGCGGAACCGGTACGTGCAGTCCGTTATCGACGGGATCGATGCCGAATGGCAGCCCCCCGGAAAGCCCGTGGGCTCGGCGGCTCCGCCGTTCGCGCTGCGCGGAGTGCGCGGAGAGAATGTCACGCTGGAATCGCTGTGTGCCCGGGGTAGGCCGGTCGTCCTCGTGTTCTTCCATCCGCGCTGCGGGCCCTGCAGGCAGCTTTTACCAGACCTCGGCGAGTGGCAGGCGACATTGGCCCAGAGCCTCACGGTCGCCGTCCTCAGCGAGGGCGACGTCGCCGCCAACCGACCGCTCACCGAGGAGCACGACATCGACAACTTCCTCCTTCAGGAGGGCCGGGAGGTGTACCTGGCCTACGAGGTCCGCGCGGGGACGCCCGCGGCCGTCGTGGTCGACCCGGACGGCTCCATAGCTGGCCCCACGGTGGGAGGCCGGCTGGCGATCGAGGAGCTCATTCGCCTTACGCTGAGCCGGAGCGAATCGCCGGGCCAGCCCAGCCTGGCGGGGTAGGGCCGTTCAGGGTGACCGGCCCGGCGGGGGTGCCTGAGCGGGCAGCTCCGAGACGATCTCGAGCAGAGCGGAAGCCACCTCAGAGGCATCATCGCGCTCGCCTTCGATCACGAGCGCTTCCGTCGTGGCACGACGCGCCGCCTCCATGGCAAAGTGCGGCTCGTCCATCCCGTAAGCGCACCGCAGGAGCATGAGCGCGCCGTTCGCCTGCGTCCGCTGCTGCGGATCCCAGCGCGCTCCCGACCTGAACGTGATGCTCGCGATCAGCCCGACTGGGATGGGCCGGTCGCCGCGGACGCCGCCGAGGCTCTCGATACTGACCTTCCCTTGGTTCTTGATGAAGAGGAGGGTGGGGAACGGATGCACAAAGCCGTCCCGATCCAGGAGGGCCCAATCGTCCGCGTAGTACACGGCGCCCAATCGCGCCAGCGCGGCGACGAGCATCGTCTTGCCGACCTTGGGCGGTCCCGGCAGCACCACTGCCCGCCCCTCATGGCCGACGACGCCGGCGGACACGACCAGGCGATTTCGGGCGTGGTGAACGGCGTGAAGGAACAGTTCTCTGCGAAGCGTCCATAGGGCGCCCTGGAGCGGCACCGGCGGACAGACAACCGTCTCGTCTTGGAATATGGCGCACTGGCCGTCGTCACCGATCACCAGTTCGAACACCCAGTCATCAGACTGCGGTTCCCAACGAGACGCGTGCCTGGGGAACTGCTCGATGACGCGGGGCACGAGCTCGAGGCGGGGGACGATCACGGACACGCCGGTGCCGTAGATCTCGAATGCGACGACGTGCGCGCCGTCCCCCGGTGTGCGCGAGCTCACCGTACCGTCACGACCCCGGTCCGGCTCCGTTCGGGAAGGCTCCGCCCGCGATCTCCAGGAGCGCCTGCGCGGCGGCGTCCGCCTCCCCGCGGTGCCCCTCGATGACGACGGCGGACGTGGCGGCCCCCCGGACGGCAGCCACGCTTCCAGCGGATCGCTCACGAACCCCCGTTGCGTGGGCGAGGAGTGTGAGCATCCCCTGGGCGGACGATCGACGCTCCGGGCTGAAGTCCGCTCCCGGGATGTACTTCGTTGCGGCGATGAGGCCGACCGGCACGGGCTCTTCCCCGACCGTCCCGCCCATGCTCTCGACCGTGTGCCTTGCGTTCGGCAGCGGGTCGGGTTGCCGGATCGAGAGCGGCCTGGCGTAGGGATGCACGAACCCCCGTTCGTCCAGAACCGCGTACTCGTCCGAGTAGTAGACGGCCCCGGCCCGCGCCAGGGCGGCGACAAGCGTCGTCTTCCCGCTGAAGGCCTGTCCCGGGATCACGATCGCCCGGCCCGCGTACGCGACGGCGCCGGCGTGAACGAAGACGCGGTCCGCGGCCTTGCTGGCGACGTAGCGGCGCAGTTCTCCGTCCAACATCGGGATCACCAGGGCGAGATCTGGGAGCATCAGGCCTCGCCCGTTCCCGTTCTCGTACCGCCAGATGCTTTCTCCCACCGTCAAAAGGATGAAGCGGCGGTCAACCGTGTCGGGATCGCACGGCTTGGCCCCGGCCGGAAGCAGCGCAACGAGGCGGTCGAGTACGTCTCGATTCGACGCCCCCACCGCGACTCGTACCCCGTAGATCTCGAAGCCGCGCTCAAGTGGGGCCCTCGGTGGCGTGGAGTCGCTCATGACACCGACGGTGCGGTCATTGCCATGCGCTCATCCTATCCGCCCCGGCTTCAGAAGCCGGGGCGGGTAGGACTAGCCCGAGGAAAACCCTCAGGGCTCCCAATCGCACGAAGCCTACACCGGTATGCGAACGAACTGGCTCGGGTCGGGGCACGGCTCTGAGCTATCCCCGGCCCGCTTGAAGCAGATCCCGTCAAGGAACTTGTTGGGATCATGGCAGCCCCCGGGACCCGGATTGGTTGGGGACGAGTCGGGAGGACACTGCTCGTTGGTTATTTGGGCACACTTTTCCGCGCGTCCTATATTCGTGAGTTCAGAGCAGTCCAGACACTCGCACGAGTCTATCCACAGTCGGGTAGGGTCACCAGGACACTTGCAGTCAGAATTGGTGGGGTCGGGACACCCCGGACAGGTGTTCGTGCAGTGGCAGAAGTCGTCGCCCTGGCTTTGGCTCGCGCACGGCGACTCTGCGGGACAGTCCGCCGGCGGAGAATCCTGCGCGAACGCCGGGGTCATGATGCTGGTGATGACGGGCGTGGCGAAGGCGACCCCGGCAGCGGCGCCGGTCCTCCGCAGCATGGTGCGCCTGGAGATGGTCCTCGGCGATGAGGCCATCAGGCCCTGCTCGTCGAGGTGGGCAAGCGCGACCCTCACGTGCCTCTCGTCCACGACCTCGCCCAGGGCCGAGCTCGCAAGCTCCGCGAGCTGCGTCACCGAGTTGCCGCCGTCGGATCGAGCGAACACGATCGAGGCGATCGGGCTCAGTTGGTGGGCCTGGCCTGTATCCTCGTCGAAGACGACGGTTTCCGCCCCGATGTCTTCGATGATCAGTCGCTCGGTCCGAGCAAGTGGAGGCTTGTCAGTCAACTTCCTAATCATGTGAGTTCCTCCCTTCTGCTGATCCTCTCGGGGGTCTGATCGGCCTACACTCCTTTCCCTCAGCGGGCATGCCAAACGCACAGGGCGCTCCTAGCTGTAGTCTCTTCCCCCCCCTCAAAGAGTGCATACGTAAACGAGTGTAATAAATCTACGCCTGCCAGACATGCCCAGCGCAGCTCAAAATAGCTAGCAATACTGCACAAGATCTAGTTCCTTAGGACCACCGCATATCGAGATGAGAGCGTTCACATCAGCCGCGTGGCCGGGGCCGGACGCCCACAGAATCCACGCGCTCCGGGAATCCTCTTGAGCTGGTCGCCGTTAGGGTGTGCAGCTCAGGCTCGGGTTGAATGGAGCAAAGAACCCGCTCGGATTCTCCTCGAACAGCCATACATGGACGTCGTAATGGACCGGCATCGTGGGGTTGTGGCCGGGCATCGGACCATCGAACGGCTGTCCGAGAACTGACGGGCGATCAGGGTCCGTCGCGAGACTACCGTCGGCGTCGGCCTTCCAATACTCGAGCCCGATGGGCCGCAGCTTGCCGTGCTTGTCCGGGCCGTACAGGATGATCTCCGGGCGCAGCGGGTCGATTACCGAGTCCGCCATAAGCGTCGGATTAATGGCATGGATTCCCATCGTTCCCAGCGGAGAGGCAACGCATGGCTCGCCCGCGACCGTGTAGCCAGCCTTCTGCGCCTGCTTGAAAGAGTGGAAGCGCGCCGTCGCAGCCTTCACCGACTGCCAGGGGTCGTTGGCCGCGCTGGCCGCAGCGCCGGCCAATACGGAACTCATTGCCAAAGAGAGGACAGCTACGAAGACCACGACAGAACGTCGCATCTAGTCACTCCTTTCCGGTGGGCTCACGCCTCCATTTCGACCTAGGAAAACGGGCTCTTGTCACGAGTGTGATCCTTCGACCTACAGCGTATTCCCAACCGAATGCGCCTGGCAAGGGCAATTGCTCCATTGCGACAGGGACCAATCTACAGGCGACCAACTACATCCTGCTAGGGCAACGAGGCGAGGCACTGGTGGTGTCTTGCTTACCGCTTGTTGGTGCCCGGGGTGGGAGTCGAACCCACATGTCCCGAAGGACAGCGATTCTTAAGACCGCCGCGTCTGTCCAGTTCCGCCACCCGGGCAGCTCAGAGTCAGTATAGACAGCGGCTTCGCCGGCTCCGGGCCCATCGGATATCGTAGAAGCGAGGCGAGCAGGAGGGTCCCGTGGGAGTGCTGCCCGAACCAGTTGAGGAAGTCCTGAACGCCGCTCTCGTCGGCGAGTTCACCGTCGTCAGCGAGGATGGGCGGCCGATCACCCACCCCATGATCCCGATCTACGACGGGGAGCGGATCTACCTCCACTCCAGCGTCCTGTTCTCGAAGAAGTTCGAGCACATCAAGGCCAACCCCAAAGTCACCCTTGCCGTGACCGATCTCACCGCAACGCACGGAGAGCCCATCAAGCACCGCCTGGCCATCAAGGGCGACGCCGTCGTCGTGGACCGCGATCCGCACCAGGATTGGGAACGGGTCCTCCCGCTCTGGATCAAGAAGGAGCCCATCGTGGAGAAGTTCTTCAAGATGCGCGTGGCCCTCCCGCTTTTCTGGGAGCGGGGACTGATCGAGGTGACACCCCGGAAGGTTCTGTTCTGGGAGGGCGGCGATACCACCAAGCCTCCGAAGGTCTACGAGATGGCGGCGGCC
>DASSDP010000169.1:0-2239 GCA_035697085.1 Actinomycetota bacterium | reverse complement strand
GTCCGCGCCCGCGAAGAAATACGCTTCGATGCCGATGTTCGGCGCCGGCAAGGTGATCCGGCCCGGCACGACGTAAGCGCCCGGTGACCACATGAAGTAGCCGCCGTACGTGTGGATATTGTTCGAGAACTTGATGTTCTGGTACGTGTCCACGAGCCATTGCTCGTTCTTCGTCTCGGGCTCGGAGACTTCCGATGGCCCCGAGAACGTCTCGCCCGTGCAGCTCGACGTCGCCCCGGAGTAGCCGTCGAAGCGGCTGCCCACCGACAGATTGCGGTTCAGGTCGACGCCCCATTGGTTCTGGCTCGCCGGCATGCCGTTCGACGCCGTGAGTAAGCAGTAGCGGGTCATGTTCTTCCGTTGGCTCGCGAAGTCGTAGAAAGAGTAGAGCGAGCCGTCCGGGTTGTACGAGGGCAGGATGAAGATGTCGAGATTGTCGACGAGCTCCTGCGTCACCGGGTCGATGGCGTAGTTGCGAAGCAGCCGCTCCGCCGTCTCGGCGCAGACGAGCGGGGTGACCCACTCCCGAGCGTGCTCCTGGCAGAAGAGGAAGACGCCGACCTTCGATCCATCGCGCTGCGCCCCGATCCGGATCACCCGGGGCTGGAAAGGGCCACGAGGAATCGACACCGGAGCGTCCAGGAAGTCATCGAGGTTCACCAGCGCCCGGGGCTGCACGACGCCTCCACCGGCGTTCCCGGCGTAAGTGTACGCGGTCACCAGGGCGCTCGCCGCCGGGCTCGCGTTGATGGCGGCCACGACCTGGGCGGCAGTGCTCCCCACTCCGAGATTCACCGTGATCTTGTCCCCGGTCACGACGACGGTTGGTGTCGGTGGCGGAGGGACCCCCGGCAGGAACTCGGCCTGGGTATCGTTGCCACCCGACTGGCCATATCTCGTAGCGATCAGCAGCACGGCCGAAGATGCGTCCGGCGCCGCGGCGTCAATCGGGATCGCTCCCGCCATCACGGCCATCGACTTCCGCTGGTAACCCTCCGTCTGATTGGGGAGGTTGATGGTCTCCGCGAGGGTAGGGAACTCAGCCACGAGGCTGTCCATCCTGTTGTAGACCTCGACCGGGTCCGCATAGTGCGTCCAGAACTCCATCATGTAGCCATCGGCCAGCGGTGGGAGGTCCCTTCCGACCCACTCCTCCACCAGCTTCTCCGACGTGGCCGGAGTGCTCGAGGCGACCTGGACCATGAACGGAACTGGCGAGGTTGCGCCTGCCGGGCCGATGCGTACGAGGATCCGGTGGTACATGTACTGACCGGCATCCGTGAACTTCGACATCGTGGTAGCCGCTCCGTAGGCACCCGACTCTTCCCGCCACGACATGGCCATCGTCGGACCCCCTGAGGGAGTTCCGAGCGAGGTCCTTGCTTCCACCGACAGGAAGGTTCCCGAGCGGTGGGTGAAGTAATCGGCCCGCATCACGGTGACCTCGCTGCTCTGGGCCTCGGCTCCGGCGGTCTGGGCGGACCCGGGAAGCAAGGTCCCATCCGCCGCCACAGTTCCGCCCTCGGCTACGTGGTGGGCGCGCTCCTCACTGTCGATGGCTGCCTGGCGTTCGGCCATCCGAGCTTCATAGGTCGACTGATCCTCAACCGTGCGCCCGGCCGGGTAACCAAGGGACTCGATGAAAAGACGCTCGGCTGGAGTGACGAAGGCATTGATGGTGATGGTTCCGTCTGGCTCATCCCGGACGTACTCGGCCAGATCGGCGCCTTGAGCGATAAGGTCGTCAGCTGCCGCCCGATTCGGGAGGTTGAACTCGACAAGCGCCTCCGGTCCCGGTCCCCCGAACGGCGGGTCCACGTTCATCGCGGACCAACCCGGAACAACACCAGCGATCAGCGCCGCGCCCAGTAGTCCGGCCAGCGCGATCAGGCGTGTGCGCCCCATGCGACCCGACCTCGTGAGGCGTGCGCCCCCATGCTTCCATGCGTTCATCGTCCCTCCCTTTGACCTTGCCGCGTCAAGGCGGCACCGCGTCGGCCTTCACCCGCTGTGACAGGCTCGTTCGCTGGTGGATCTGGATGCTCTTTCAGTGCAGCGTTCCTTCCTTGGACATTCGAGGGTGGTGCGTTATCGCCCGGACCAGTGGCGCGAGATGGGGCGGCCGGAGGAGCTCGTGAGACCGAGGGCTCGAGGCTTCGAGCCTGGTCTGCGCGAGCCGGGCGGGCATTTCATCAGGCGAAATAAGGCTTCAGAACATGCAATTTTCGCAGACCGAACT
>DASSDP010000168.1:0-5019 GCA_035697085.1 Actinomycetota bacterium | reverse complement strand
TTCACAAGCGCTCTCGCCTGAGACCGGGGAGGGCGAAAGGCCCGGGATGACCGAGACGGACGTACTGGTCGTTGGGGGCGGGCCTGCCGGGTCGGCCACCGCATACCACCTCGCACGCCACGGCGTCGACGTCCTCGTCGTCGACAAGGCCAGGTTTCCTCGGGAGAAGGTCTGCGGTGATGGCCTCACCCCCCGAGGCGTGCGGGCCGTCCAGGCCATGGGTGTGGACACCACGGATCCCGGTTTTCTGCGGATCGATGGTCTTCGGGTGTTCGGCCCCACGGTGGAACTGAACCTTCCGTGGCCCAAGCTCAAGAGGTTCCCGGACTACGGAGTGGTCCGAACCCGTCACGATCTGGACGCGTTGCTGCTCCGGCAGGCGCTGAAGGCCGGAGCGAACGTGTGGGAAGGCGCCGAGGCCACGAAACCCATCACGGAGAACGGCTGGGTTCTCGGGGCGTCGGTTCGCCGCGAGGATGGCGAGGGGGAACAGGCGGTGCGTTCGCGCTTCGTGATCGCATGCGATGGCGCCTCGTCCCGGTTCGCCTCGAAGCTTGGGGTGAGGCGCGACCCCGCCCGTCCGCTGGGAGTGGCTGCGCGCCGTTACTACCGAAGCCCCCGGGCCCAGGATTCCTACTTCCAGTCGTGGTTCGACATCTGGAGGAAGGACGTCATCCTTCCCGGATACGGCTGGATCTTTCCGGTCGGCGACGGAGTGCTGAACGTCGGGGCCGGCCTCCTCAACACGACCAGCCACTTCAAGGACGTCCCCGTGCGCCGGATGTTCGACATGTTCACCCAACGGTTCCCCGAGGAGTGGGGATTCACGGAAGAGAATGCGGAGGGCCCCCTTCTGTCCGGGCCCCTGCCCATGGGCATGAACCGTCGTCCCCTGGCCATGCCCGGCCTCCTCCTGGCCGGAGATGCCGGAGGGATCATCAACCCGTTCACCGGGGAAGGTATTGCCTACGCGATGGAATCGGGAGAGCTGGCCGCGGAGCTGGTTCACGAATCCTTGGTGAAGCGACGTCCCGGCCTGGCGCACATGTATCCGATCGAGCTCCGGCGACGCTACGGGCGGTACTTCACCGCCGGTCGGGCCTTCGCCAGGGCCATCGGGAACGCCTGGTTCATGCGGAACGCCGTCACCCACGGATTCCCCCGGGAGCGACTGATGCGCTTCCTGCTACGGGTTCTCTCCAACGTCACGGACGGGAAGGATGGAGACATCGACGACCGCTTGATGGATCTCGTGATTCGAATCATGCCGGAGCGATGACGTGCTGAGCGAGTACCTCCCGGTCGTGATCCTCGCGGGACTCGCGTTCCTGTTCGCCATTGGCTCGCTGGCGGCTTCAGCATTGCTCCGGCCGCGTCGCCCCACTCCGGCCAAGCTCGCGCCCTACGAGTGCGGCATCGTTCCCGAGCGAGTGCCCTCCGATCGGTTCCCCGTGAAGTTCTACGTGATCGCGATGCTGTTCATCATCTTCGACATCGAGACGATCTTTCTCTTCCCCTGGGCCGTCACGTTCAGGCAGCTGGGGCTGTTCGGGCTCGTCGAGATGACCCTGTTCATCGGCCTGGTGTTCGTGGCCTACGTGTACGTGTGGCAACGAGGCGGTCTCGAGTGGGACTGAGAGAAGCGGAGCAGACCGCCATCGAGGAGGAGGTCCGAAAGGGCATCCTCACGACCACGCTGGCCAAGGCGGTGAACTGGGCCCGAAAGCAGTCGCTGTGGCCGGCCACCTTCGGTCTGGCCTGTTGCGCCATCGAGATGATGGCCACCGGAGCTGGCCACCACGACCTGGCTCGGTGGGGGATGGAGATCTTCCGGGCCTCCCCTCGCCAGGCGGACCTCATGATCGTGGCGGGGCGTGTCTCACAGAAGATGGGGCCGGTCCTCCGTCAGATCTACGACCAGATGCCCGAGCCGAAGTGGGTGATCTCCATGGGTGTCTGCGCCTCGTCCGGAGGGATGTTCAACAACTACGGCGTGATCCAGGGCGTGGACACGATCGTGCCCGTGGACATCTACGTTCCGGGGTGCCCACCTCGTCCAGAGATGCTGATGTACGGGATCCTCCGGCTCCACGAAAAGATCGCCAAGCGAGGGACCTTCAAGTAGGGGGCCGGAGCGTGGGACCGGAGGAGCTGGCGGGGAGGGTCGGTGATCGGTTCTCCGATGCCTTCGTGGCGCGGGGCGAGGTGACGCTGACCGTGCCGCCGGAGGAGCTCCTGGACGCGCTTTCCTGGCTCCGCGACGAGCCCGACCTTGCGTTCGCCTTTCTGAGCGACGTCTCCTGCACCGATTGGCCGGGACGGGACCCGCGCATCTGGATGGCCTACCACCTGTACTCCTTCGAACACGGCCACCGGATCCGAGTGAAGACCGGACTGGCGGACGATGGCCTGGAGGTCGATTCAGTCACGCCGATGTTCCCCGCGGCCAACTGGCATGAGCGCGAGGTCTACGACCTGTTCGGAGTGGGGTTCGCGGATCATCCGGACCTTCGCCGGATCCTTCTTCCCGACGAGTGGGAGGGACATCCGCTCCGTAAGGACCAGCCGCTGGGTGGCGTGGTGACTCGGTACAAGGGCGCCACCATTCCCCCTCCGGACGAGCGAGGCCTGTGATGAGCGTGCCCCAGGAGATCGGCGGCACCAAAGTGGGCGACGGGGTCCAGGTCCAGCGGCTGAGAGAAGACCTCATGGTCGTGAACATGGGCCCGCAGCACCCTTCCACGCACGGTGTCCTCAGGCTGGTGCTCACGCTGGACGGCGAGACCGTCGTCGACTGCAAACCCGTCGTCGGCTACCTCCACACCGGCATCGAGAAGAACGTGGAGTACCGGACGTGGCAGCAGGGCGTGACGTTCGTGACGCGGATGGATTACCTCGCTCCCTTTTTCAACGAGCTGGCGTACTGCAGGTCCGTGGAACGGTTGCTCGGGATCGAGGCGCCGGAGCGGGCGCGTGCCGTCCGCGTCCTGGTGTGCGAGCTGAATCGGATCGCCAGCCATCTCGTCTGGCTAGCGACCTCGAGCCTGGAACTCGGAGCGATCTCGGTGATGCTCTACGGGTTCCGCGAACGGGAACGGATCCTCGACATCTTCGAGATGATCTCCGGCCTTCGCATGAATCACGCCTACATCCGGATCGGTGGCCTGGTCATGGACCTTCCGGATGGGGCAGAGCAGAGAATCAGGCAGTTTCTGAAGGAGATGCCGAAGAGTATCGACGAGTACGAGGGGCTCCTCTCCGGCAACCCCATCTGGCTCGAGCGGAACAAGGGGGTCGGGATCCTCACCGCCGACCAGTGTTTGGAGCTCGGGGTGACGGGACCGCTTCTTCGGGCCGCCGGCGTCACGCACGACCTTCGAAAGACGCACCCGGACTCCGGCTACGAGCAGTACGACTTCGAGGTACCCGTGCGCACGGAGGCCGACTGTTACGCACGATACGAAGTTCGGATCGCCGAGATGCGGCAGTCGCTGCGCATCGCGGAACAGGTGCTCGACTCACTGCCCGGCGGCCCGGTCATGATCGAGGATCCGAAGATCGCCTGGCCCGCCCATCTGTCGGTGGGTCCCGACGGCATCGGGAACTCCGAGGAGTACGTGCGCCACATCATGGAGGAATCGATGGAGGCGCTGATCAACCACTTCAAGATCGTCACGAAAGGGATCACGGTTCCGGCGGGCGAGGTGTACACGCCGGTGGAGTCCCCCCGAGGTGAGCTCGGCTACTACGTGGTCTCGGACGGAGGCGTCCGCCCGTATCGAGTTCGAGTCCGCGATCCCTCGTTCTGCAACCTGCTGGCGCTGCCGGAGATGGTCCGAGGCCGTCTGATAGCCGACGTCGTCGCCGCGGTGGCCAGCGTGGATCCGGTCATGGGTGGGGTGGATCGTTGATGGGCGTGCTGTCCGGGGAGATGCGGGCCAAGGCCGAGCAGTTGGTTGCCGGGTACCCGGCGCCACGATCGGCGCTCATGCCGCTCCTCTATCTGGTCCAGGCGGAGGAGGGCCACGTCACCCGGGAAGGCATGCAGGAGGTCGCGGAGATCCTCGGCCTGACCACCGCCGAGGTCGAAGCCGTGGCCACGTTCTACACGATGCTCAGGAAGCGGCCGACGGGGAAATGGCTCATCTCCGTGTGTACCAACGTTTCGTGCGCCCTTCTCGGTGGCCGCGAGCTGTACGAGAAGGCGCGCGAGCTGGCCGGGGACGGGTCGGATGGATCGACCACCGATGGGGAGTTCACCGTTGAAGAGGTGGAGTGCCTGGGAGCCTGCGACGCCGCTCCGGTGCTCCAGGTCAATTACTGCAACTACGACCGGGTATCCCTCGAATCACTCACGGAGATGGTCGAGCGCCTTCGGGCCGGGGACATCCCCGCGCCGTCCAGGGGACCGAAGCCCGTCGATCACGCGGCCACGGCCCGCATCCTTGCCGGCCTGGGAGACGAGCGTGCCTGACTTCGAGCCGATCGTGACCGCCCGATGGGGCGTGGAGGGCGGCGACGGCATCAAGGGGTATCTGGACTCCGGTGGATACGAGGGCCTCCGCAAGGCATTGGCCATGTCTCCTCAGGAGGTCATCGACGAAGTCAAGGCGTCCGGCCTTCGCGGTCGAGGCGGCGCCGGGTTTCCCACCGGGGCCAAGTGGTCGTTCATCCCGAAGGACTCGGGGAAGCCCGTCTACGTCGTCGTCAATGCGGACGAGGGGGAGCCAGGCACGTTCAAGGACCGCGAGCTCATGGAACGCGACCCCCACCAGCTGATCGAGGGCATCGCAATCACGTCGTACGCCGTGGGCTGCCGAACCGCGTTCATCTACATGCGGGGGGAGTTTCTGGAGGCGGCCCGGCAGATGGAGCGTGCGATCGCCGAGGCGAAACGCCGGAAGTTCCTGGGGAAGCGGGTGGCCGGCAGCGACTTCAGTCTGGACATCGTCATGCACCGGGGCGCCGGCGCGTACATCTGTGGGGAAGAGACGGCCCTGCTCGAGTCGCTCGAGGGGA
>DASSDP010000167.1:0-3355 GCA_035697085.1 Actinomycetota bacterium | reverse complement strand
GGTCACCCCCTCGTCGGCCAGAGCGCGGACGAGGGCCCATCCGAAGAAGACGCCGATCGTCAGACCGAGGATCCCGCCGATCAGGGCGATCACCACGGACTCCCACCGGATCATCCTGCGGACCTGGCCACGGCTCATCCCCACGGCCCTGATCAGCCCAAGTTCCCTGGTCCGTTCGTAGACCGACAGCGCCAGGGTGTTCACGATCCCGAGCAGGGCGATCAGGATGGCCAGGCTGAGCAGCGCCGACACGAGACCGAGGACCGCATTGATCTGTGCCTCTTGCGCCTCTCGGGCCTCCGCCTGGTTCTGAAACTGAACGTTCGGGAACTCCCGCTCCAGCGCCCGAAGCTCCTGTCTCGCTACCTCCGCGGAAGTGCCGGGAGTGAACTTCAACAGAACCATCCAGTCCAGCTGTTGAGCGAAGTTCGCCTGGTACGCGTCCAGCGAGATGACGTACTGATCCAGGAGGCGGCGTTCCTCGAAGACGGCGGCAATTCGCATGGGCACCACTCCGGTCGAAGCGAATTCCATCTCGAGGGTGTCGCCGATCTCGAGGCCATCTCCTTCGGCGACACTCCTGTGGATCATCACCGAGTTCCCATCGAGATCGGCAACGCTTCCGGCCTGTACGTCGAGCTCCATCACTCGCTCCACGGACGCCGTGTCCACACCGGCCACGAACTTCGTGCCCCCTGAGCCGGTTTTCCGCCACTCACCGAACCGCACCTGTGACACGAGATCGATCCTGTCGAGCTCCCGAGCTTGCTCGGCCAGCGTCGGGCTGAACCCAACGAAGCCTCCCTGCACGTTCAGCACGTAGTCGGCACGAAGGGTGTCTTCAATCGCCCTTCCCACCGACACCTTCAGGGACGACCCCAGGATCAGGAACGTTCCCACGAGAGCCAGTCCGACCATCAGCGCTGCCGAGGTGGAGGCGGTCCGCCGTGGGTTGCGCATGGCGTTCTCTCGCCCGAGCTTCCCGGGAACCGCGGCGATCCGCGGGAGCGGCGATCCGATGGCCCGGGCCAGTGGTCGAGAGATCGCCGGACTCAGCACCGAGACTCCGAGGAAGATGATGGCCACGCCCAACCCGACGAAGGTGAGCGGATTCGCGACGTCGAGGAACAGCCCAGCAAACAGCACTCCGACGCCAAGCACGACCATCGCTCCACCGATGATCGTGCGACGGCCGAGCGGCACCGGGCGCACGGTCTCGACGTCACGCATCGCGGCTATGGGCGGGATGCGAGCTGCGCGCCTGGCGGGAGCGACCGAGGCAGCGAGCGTCACCCCGACTCCCACCACGAGCGAGACGATGATGGTACGAGGAAGCACCTGGAGGCCCGTCGTCGGCAGGTCGATCCCGAACGCTCTCAATAGGGCCTGAAGACCCACGGCCAGGCCGATCCCACCCAGGAGCCCGAGGACCCACGCCACGATTCCGACCGCCAGTGCCTCGGCAAGCACGGACCTGGTCACCTGGCCGGGCCCTGCCCCGAGAGCCCGCAACAGGGCCAGCTCTCGGGTCCGCTGGGTAACCAGGATGTTGAACGTGTTGAAGATGGTGAAGGCGCCGACGAAAAGAGCCACGCCCGCGAACACCAGGAGGGAAGTGCTCAGGAACCCGAGACCTTCCTTGATAGCGTCGGACTGCTCAGCAGCGGCGGCCTCCCCGGTAACGGCCTCGACGCCCTCGGGCAGAACCGTGGAGATCCGATTCCGCAGTTGCGCCGACGAGACTCCTTCCTCCGCCTGCACCAAGACGGAGTCCAACGTGTCTCCGGCCTGGAGAACGCGCTGCGCCGTCTGGAACTCGAACGCCGCGAGCGTGGCGCCGCCGAGGTTGTCCACCTCCCCGAACCCCAGGATCCCCACGATGGTGAAGTTCTCCGACGGACCCTGGAAGAGCACCCGGATCCTGTCGCCCACCACGAAGTGATGCTTCTCCGCGGTGGCTGCATCGATGGCAACCTCGCCGTCGCGCACCGGGGCGCTCCCCTGCCGAAGCGCGAGCGCGGAGAAGCCCGTGGTTTGGGGCCACGAGACGCCCAGCGTCGGCGGCCCCATTGGAGCGATGGCCTCACCCTGCTTGTCGACCATCTGGGCGTAGCCCGAGACGCCTGCTTCCGCCACAGAAACTCCCTCGATGCCGCGGACATCCTCCAGAACCGAAGCAGGGATCCTGCCTCGATCGATGCTCGTCTGTCCGGTGAAGGACACGGCGGCTCGCACCTCGACGTCAACGCCGGCGGTCGCCTGGGTGAACACGTCGTCGAAGGCCTGCTCCATCGTGTCGGTGAGCACGTACGTTCCAGCGACGAACGCCACACCGAGGACCACGCCGAGGGTGGTCAGGGCCAGTCGGAACTTGTGGGCCAGGATGCCCTTCAGCGTCGCCTTCCACATGGGTCAGGCCCCGAGGGTCTTCATCCGGTCCAGGACACGTTCGGCAGTAGGGGCATCCATCTCATCGACGATCCGACCGTCCGCGAGGAAGAGCACTCGATTGGCGTAGCCGGCTGCCACCGGGTCGTGGGTGACCATGACGATGGTCTGCCCGAATTGCCCCGCAGCTCGCTGGAGGAAGTCCAGGAGCTCGGCTCCGGACTTCGAGTCGAGGTTCCCCGTGGGCTCGTCCGCGAACACGATCTCGGGGCGACTGGAGAGGGCTCTCCCCGCTGCGACGCGCTGCTGTTGTCCCCCGGACAGTTGCGAGGGGACGTGCTTGAGTCGGTCCCGGATGCCGATGGTGTCGATGACCGTGTCGAGCCACGCCTGGTCCGGGTCTCGCCCGGCGATGTCCATCGGAAGCGTGATGTTCTCGAGAGCGGTCAGTGTGGGCACCAGGTTGTAGGCCTGGAAGACGAAGCCGACCTTGTCGCGCCGCAGCCGGGTAAGCGCCTTCTCATTCAGGGAGCCGAGCTCCGACTCGCCGATGAACACCTGGCCCGAGGTCAGACGATCCAGGCCGGCCATGCAATGCAGCAGCGTGGATTTCCCCGAACCGGATGGGCCCATGATCGCCGTGTACTGCCCGTGCCCGAACTCCACCGTGACCCCGTCGAGGGCCCGAACCGCGGCTTCTCCCGTGCCGTAGACCTTCACCGCGTCGGCGGCTCGCGCCGCAAAACCTGCCATCTGTACGCTCTCTGGACTTTCTGCGCTCATCTAGGGTCGCCCTCCTCCTTGCCGACGGCAGCAACCTACGCCTTTCCCCGACGGCCGCCATAGTCCGTCAGAACCAATTCGACCCCGTTCGTGTTCCCGCCCCAGTGGAATAGGTGCTGGAACGTGAGGGTTACGATGCGGAGACGACGCTGACAGGAAGGAGCATCCGTTGCGTGCATTCGCG
>DASSDP010000166.1:0-8799 GCA_035697085.1 Actinomycetota bacterium | reverse complement strand
CGAACAGAAGCTCGAACCGGTTCCCAGCCGGTTCAACCCCCCACCTCCTGATTCCATCCGCATTCGGGGAACGGTTCCCGGCCGCGCCTTCCTCACCCGAGGTCCTGTCGAGGCGGAGGGCGACGCTCAGGGAGGGCCGATCCTGTGGATCCCCATCTTCCAGCGGAGCGACAGCATCGGCGTGCTCGGTCTCGGTGTGAAGTCTCACGAGGAAGAAGTGCCGTCCTATGCGACCGCGCTCGGAGCGCTGATCGGAGCTGCCGTCGTGGGGGCTCGACGCCACAGCGACGTGTTCGAGATGTCCAGGGGAGCCGGGCAGCTCCGGCTCGCCGCGATGATGCAATGGGACCTTCTCCCGCTCTCCTCGTATGCCGATACTCGGGTGCACGTGGCAGGCGGACTGGAACCGGCGTATGACATCGCCGGCGATACATTCGACTTCGCGGCGAACGACGGCCAGCTCGATCTCTCCGTGTTCGACGCCATGGGCCATGGCCTCGGGGCGACGCTTCTGACCACCCTCGCGGTCGGCGCCTACCGGCTTGGAAGGCGTCGCGGGCGCTCGCTGCCGGAGCTCGCCGCAGACATCGATCTCGCCGTCCTCTACCAGGGAGGAGGCGAGGCCTTCGTCACCGGACATCTGTGCACCTTGGACCTGCAGGAGGGCCAGCTGGAATGGATCAACGCCGGCCACCCACTTCCGGTGCTCATCCGAAATCACGCTTCGAGCGAGGCGGCCCCCGTCGACCCCATGCTTCCCTTCGGGCTGGAAGGAGAGCCTCCGCAACCTGCTCGACTCGGTCTGGAGCCCGGAGACATCCTCCTGTTCTATTCGGACGGAGTCGCTGATGCCCTGTCCTCAGCCGGGGAGCCGTTCGGACTCGCTCGCCTCGTGGATCTTGCCGGTCGCCACTACGCAGCTGGGGCGACCCTCTCACTCGGCGTTCGGCACATCCTCGATGACGTCCTGGAGCACGCCGGGCACCGCCTGCGGGACGACGCCACCCTCCTGGCCGTGCGCTGGCTGGGACGAGAATCTCTCTAGTCGCCGATCAGAGGTAGCAGGTACCTGGCCACGAAATAGAGCACCACGATGGTGATGACCAGGATGAACCCGTACTTGACGACGGCGTAGCTCGTAAGCCCCGAGCCGCCCTCGCGTAGTCTTGGTGGACCGGTTCCTCCTCGTGCATATGGTTGTGGGCCATCGTTGATCCCCCTTCGTACATCGTTGGATTGGTTCCTTATGAGCTTTCCTGGCGGGAGAACCTTCAAACTTACTGGGCCGGGCCGACCTTCTCCCGAAGGACGTTCAGGATCCGGGACAGGAGCCGGGAAACGTGCATCTGCGATATGCCGAGCTCGGTGGCGATCTGTGTCTGCGTCAGGCCTCGGAAAAACCGGAGGTAGAGGATCCGCCGTTCTCGCGCGGGTAGCGCCTTCAACGCGGGGGTCACGGTCGCCCACCCTTCGAGGAGTTCGAGCGTTTCGTCTTCCTCTCCCAGCCGCTGGACCGACGAGGTTCCATCCTCCTCGGTAGGGGCATCGAGAGAGGTCGTGGAGTAGGCGTATGCGGTCTCCATCCCCTCCAGAACTTCCTCCGGATCCAGCCCGGTGGCCTTGGCGATCTCGCGAACCGTTGGGGACCGGCCCAGCTCCTGTGAGAGCTCGGAGATGGACTTGCTGACCTTCAGGCCGGTTTCCTGGAGCCGTCGAGGGACCCGCAGCGCCCATCCCTTGTCACGAAAGTGCCGTTTCAGCTCGCCCACGATGGTGGCCGTCGCATACGTGGAGAACTTCACCTCCCGCGAAAGGTCGAAGCGATCGATCGCCTTGATGAGGGCGATCATGGCCACCTGCTCCAGATCCTCCGTGGCCTCGCCCCGGCCGGAGAAGCGCCGGGCCAGATACTCCGCGAGTGGTCGGTGAAGCAGGACAAGCTCATCCCGAGCCTCCGAGTCGTCCGGCAGCCGGCCGAAGAGCTCCATGGATCGCTCTGAGGCTGCCGTTGATCCGGAACTCTCTCCGCCCGATTCCACGGATGAAGCGGAAGCGGTCGAGTCTGATTTCCCTCCCCGACCGCTCACGCTGGCAGTGTCCTACCTGGACGGAACGCGGCCACCATCCGGGGTCTCGGTCCCCCGGGAAAGCCGCTTGGTCAGGTGAAGGGAGGGACCACCGTCTCCTCGCTCGAAACGAGCATCATCGGCAAGGGCAGACATCAGGCGCCATGCGAGCGACTCCTCGGCGTCGGGAGGCGGCCAGTCCGCTCCCTCCACATCGATGGTCGCCACGAGCTCCAGACCCTCTTCCGACGGGGTCATTCGAAGGGTCAGAGCCGACCCCTTCGATCCGACGGCGAGGAGCTGCGCGCACGCCTCATCGACAGCGAGCCGCAGATCGTCGATGGCGTCATAGGAAAAGTCCAGTCGTGCGGCCACGCTGGCCGTAACCGACCGCAGCACGTGGACGAAGTCGGCACGCGCCGGAACGGATACCACGACGTCGGATCCGAGAAGCTCCTTCACAATTCGGGTTTATCTTAGCCACGACCTGGAAACGGTAAACCCGGGAGTTGTTGGAGGCCCCGACGCCGATGGCCAGGGGAGGTGGAGCGGATCGAGATTCGCCTTGGGACAAGGTCGGAGGGCTCGTGGACCGTGGTCGACGTGGCCGGCGAGATTGACCTGTTCTCAGCCCCTCAACTCAAGGAGCGTATCGCTCAGCTGATCGGGGAAGGAAACGATCGTCTCCTGGTGAACCTGGAGAAGGTCGGCTTCATGGATTCCACCGGGCTCGGTGTCCTCCTGGGGGCCCTGAAACGTGTGAAGCAGCGCGATGGCTCGCTGGCGATCGTCTGTCCACCGGGACCGGTTCACAGAGTCCTCACGCTGACCGGCCTGCACAAGGTGTTCTCCATCCACGAGTCGCTCGAGGATGCCGCCGCCTCCTGAGGACGGCGTGCAGGGGACAAGCGCGCCCGAAACCGGCCGGCTGGTTTCGTGGACCCTGGAGATACCAGCGGAGGCCGCCTACGTCAGCACCGTGCGACTCTTCGCCGGTGCCGTGTCCAGACACTTCGGCATCGATCAAGACGCAGTGGACGATCTCAAGCTGGCGGTTTCCGAGGCCTGTAACGGAGCGATACGCGTCAGAGAGACCGAGTCGGCAAACCGCCCCATCCGAATCGACGTCACGACGGACGGCGCTTCGCTGGTGTTCGAAATCGAGGACGCGATCGACTCCGGGTCGTCCCGACCCGGAGTCAACACCGAAGACATGATCCGCGGGCTGAGCATCGAGCTGGTCCAGGCGCTCTTCCCGGACGCGGGGATGATCCCGGGCCCTGGCGGAGCCACGAACGTGCGACTTTCCATCCCTCTGGGTGTGGCCGAGCGGGAGTCCTTCGATGCCTAGCCACCTCGCATGTCTACACCTCGCCCGAAATGGGTAGGTCTTCCGAGGAATGAAAAGTACGGGACCTTCGGACGAGCGGAAAAAGAGCCTATTTGAGGTGCGTTTGGCTCGAGACAGCCGAGCCCCGGATCGCGCTCGGCGAGCCGTGAGAGTCCTGCGCCCGCTGGTCGATCCTTCGACGTACGACGACGTCAAGCTGCTGGTGAGCGAGCTGGTCACGAACAGCGTCCAGCACGCCGGGCCCGATTCCGACTCGTGGGTGGGAGTACGGCTCTACCTTCTCCCGAAAACGGTACGAGTGGAGGTCACCGACTCCGGACCCGGGTTTCGTCCTCGAACCCGGACCGTCCCGCGCGATCGGGACTCCGGGCGGGGCCTGTACCTCGTCGGAGCAATCTCGGACCGATGGGGGGTAGACAGAGAGGGCACCACGCGAGTGTGGTTCGAGATCGCCGCATCGGCCTGACGGACGAGAGGAGTGGACGGTGGAATGGATGGCGTTCGTGCTGGCCCAGAACGATGTGGCCGTAAACCTGACCCTGCCTGGGATCATCGCCCTCATCGCGGGCATCCTGATCCTCATCTATCCCAGAATCCTCAACTACGTGGTGGCTTTCTATCTGATCCTCGTGGGGGCAATCGAGGTCTTCGATCTCAAGATCTAAAGTCCACCCCTTCCCCAGCCGATTGCGGCCTGTAGGAGCCTGGAGAGAACCCGTGGAGAGCAGATCCCAGATTCTGGTCGTTGAGGACGAGGCGCCGATCCGAAAGCTCATTCGAGCTTCGCTCGATCCGAACAAGTATCGGCTGGTCGAAGCGGAATCCGGAGAGGAAGCGATCGAGGATCTCGCTCGGCAGCGATTCGATCTTCTCATCCTCGACCTGCGCCTCGGAGGCATGAGCGGGTGGGACGTCCTCGATGCGATGCGCACCAAGAACCTCAAAGAGCACGTCCGAGTCATCATCCTCACGGCTCAAAGCGCCGAGCGAGAGATCCTTCGGGGCTGGCGACAGGGAGTCGACCAGTACTGCATGAAGCCGTTCGAGCCGGCCCAGTTCGTCCGGACCGTCGAGGCCGTCCTGGCCTCGTCGGAGGAGGACCTGGCCAAGTATCGGCAGGGTGAGTTGGAGAAGACCCAGCTCCTGCATCTGGTGGACAACGCGTTCGAAGGACCCTAGGCCGCCGTTCTCACGTCCGGGTCATCCTCCCGACCTGAACAGCTGAAGGATCCGTCGGAGGTCCAGCGGCAGGCGCAGGCCCGGCGGCGACAGATCGCCATCCGCCAGGGCATCGAGGAATCCCCCGGTCGATGCGGGATCTCGGACTGCCAGGAACCCCCCGCCGACCGCGGCTGGATCCCTGACAAACAACCGTTTCTTGGCTCCAACCGTTGGTGCCGCGCTGGCCGCAAGCGGCGCAGGCTCGTCGACGTCCGGCCCCCGCAGAACGAGGATGGCCGAGGAGACGAACCGTTCACCTCCGCGGTCGGAGGGGCGATTGATCACCTTGCCCCTGACCACCATCGTGCTCGAGCCTCCCCCATCGAGGTTCAAGGCCCAGGTCGCGCCGAGTCGCTCGAACTCGCGAGCGAATTCGATGAGGGTCATCCCGACGGAATGCCGACGCCGTCGACCGTCCACCGTCACCAGCAACAGTCGGCCGTCCGCGGTGGTTCCGATCCCCGTCCGGGGGTGGCGGCCGCAGATGGCAGCGACGCATTTCTTCGCCACGACGCTTCCGTCGCGCATGAGGAGAGGGAAGCCCCCAACCGAATCCAGAATCCCCGGCCACCCGAACGACCACGAGAGCGTCACGGTCTCACCCGGTGTGAGGGAGCGGAGCAGACGTGCCTCGTCCGAGAGTGGCCGGGCCGAGAGAACGATGCCCCCGTTGTGGGGAAGCGCGGCCTTCGCACAGCTCACCTCCTGCACCACGTGATCCGTCCGAAGTCCTACCTGCGACTCCCCCCACCGGATCGGCCCGGATGGAACCACCCGAACCGAGCACGCATTGGCCGCAGGTGTCTCCAGGATCCCGCCCGCCGGGGAATGCGCGGCGATCTCTCCGAGCGCAGGAAGGCCGTCGTTCCATCGGTGCACCGGCCAGGTCTCCTGGATATCGGTTTCCAATGCGGTGAGCGTGACTGCAGGACGATCGATGAACACGCCCAGCTCGTCGCGAGAGATCGCGAAGTTGTAGCCAAACGCCCGCGAGCTCTGTTTCAGGTCTCCGTCCTTGGCCAGGTGGTGGGCGGGTCGTCCCTGAGGAAGGCC
This sequence comes from Actinomycetota bacterium, assembly GCA_035697085.1. GTDB lineage: Bacteria > Actinomycetota > UBA4738 > UBA4738 > CALAEC01 > DASQUW01. Next base: position 3,108 of record DASSDP010000166.1, on the reverse strand, counting down.
GAAGTCCCCGTTGATGGCAGCAAGTGCTCGGTACCGCCGAGCCATCTGGCTGGTCCGCTCGAATCCCTGAAGCGCGTCCTGGGCCAGGGCTACCTCGATGGTGGGCGCCACCTTGGGCTTCACGGCGAGTACGAACATGCGCCTCGGCCCAGGAGCCACGATTCGAGTCAGCGTGACGCCGGGAGCGATCTTTCTCTTTCGCTGCTTGTAGCCTCGCGGGCGACGCTTCTTCACGGACTCCAGGCCGCTCACCCGATCCTGGCCACGGTCGAGCGACCCTCGATCGTTTCCGGGGCCACCGTTCACAATGTCCCGGAACCCGTCGCGAGCAAGGAGGCGATCGTTGCCGTCGCCGCCCGAAAGGAGATCGATGCTCTCGCCCCCCACGATGGTGTCCCTCCCGGCTTCCCCGAGGAGGTTGTCGTCCCCACCCTCACCGGTGAGCCGGTCCCCACTGGATCCGCCACGGACGTCGTCGTTTCCGTCGCCCCCCGACAGGATGTCCGGCCCCTCGTTCCCGAGCACCCGGTCGTCCCCGGCGCCTCCCGAAGCGACATCGTCGTCCGCTTCGCCGAACAGCTGGTCATCGCCCTGGTCGCCGCCGAGATCGTCGCGGCCCGAGCTGCCGTGGATCTCGTCGGAGCCGTCGCCCCCCGACAGGATGTCGTTTCCGAGCTCGCCCAGCACGCGATCGTCGCCGTCACTACCCGCGGCCCGGTCGTTTCCGTCCCCTCCCTGCAGGAAGTCCTTCCCACCCCCGCCCTCGAGCGTGTCGTCGCCCCCCCATCCGATGAGGGTGTTGGCCGTCGCGCTGCCCACGAGTCGATCGGAGTGTCCGGAGCCGGTGAGGTTCTCGACGCCGGCGAGCGTGTCGGTCCCCGCTCCCCCGGTCACCTGCGTTCCGGCGACCGAGAGATTGACCGTGACACCCCCGGCGGCCTCGGAGTAGTCGGCGGTGTCGATGCCTTCGCCGCCGTCCATCACGTCGTCGCCCAGCCCGCCAACGAGTGCGTCATCTCCCCCGGCCCCCGGAAGGGTGTCGTTTCCAGAGCCTCCGTCGAGGCGGTTCGGGCCGCCATCCCCCGTCAGCACGTCGCCGTGTTCCGATCCGATGAGGTGCTCGAACGCTGAGAGTCTGTCCACCCCCTGACCCGTGGCCTGCGGTGAGGACACCGCCAGGTCCACCGTCACGCCCTTGATGGCGTCGGAGTACTCGGCCGTGTCGTTCCCTCCGGCTCCGTTGAGGATGTCGTCACCCGGCCCGCCCTCGATGGTGTTGTCCTCCGGGCCTCCGGTTATCTCGTCCGCGTTGTCGGAACCAACCGCGGCGGCCACGCTGATCAGCGTGTCGGTCCCCTGGCCCGTCGCGACGCCGGAGGAAAGATCCACGGTGACGCCCGTCGGCCCCGAGACGCCCGAGTAGTCGGCCCAGTCCGCTCCGAGACCGCCGTCGAAGATGTCGTCACCGTTCCCGCCCTTGATGGAATCCTTCCCGTCGCCGCCGCGAAGGGTGTCGTTGTCGCCGAGCCCGCTGAGGTCGTCGTGGCCGCCGAGCCCGCAGATGACGTCCGCGCCTGCCGTGCCGGTGAGCACATCGTCCCCCGTCGTTCCGACGACGGTGCACGCGGGCGATGGGAACCGGTGCCATTCCGGCCCGAAGTCGGACGCCGCATGATCCGTGAGACGGGTCGGAGCGCCACCGCCCGCGCCCATCGTGTAGATATCTCGATTCCCTCCTCCGCTCGCGTTCCCGGCGAACGCCAGTGCGCTGCCATCCGGCGACCAGTCCGGGTCGAACTCGTCGAGCGAAGCGCTGTTCGTGAGATTCACCTGACCCCCGCCGCCGGGATTCATCGTCCAGAGCTCCGAGCTCTCCCCCTGGCACAGACGGTCGAACGCCACCTTGGAACCGTCGGGAGACCACGCGGGGTTCCCATCGATGCACGCGTTGAAGGTCCTCTTCGTTTGGGCACTCCCGTCCGACGACATCGTGTAGAGCTCGGTCAGCGTGCCGTCCCGGTCGCTGGAAAAGGCCAGCTGCGAGCCGTCGGGGGACCAGGCCGGCTGAGCATCCGCCTTCCCCGCCTTCGCCGCCGTGAGCGCGGCCTCACCGGACCCGTCCGAATTGATCACGAAGATCTGGGCGTATCCGTCAACACCGAAGCCCCTGGCGAAGGCGATCCTGGTTCCGTCGGGAGACCAGGCCGGCTGCCGATCATCGACCGAGTTCGTGGTGAGACGCAGGAGGCTCCCTCCTTCGGCGTTGAGCACGAAGAGCTCGTACGACGTCTTGTTCACCAGCTTCTTGGCGAACGCGATCCTGGTCCCGTCCGGAGACCAGGCCGGATCGGCGTCCTCGGTGATCGAGTCGGCGGTGAAGTTGCCCATGAATCCGCTTCCGTCTGCTCGCGTCAGGAAGATCTCCCGGTTCCCGTCGCGCGGGCTCCAGAAGGCGATGGCTTCGTTCGGCCCGGGCGCGGCGGCGCGGACGGAGAGCACCGGCACCGCGAGGCCCCCGACAACCAGGCAAGCGGTGATCAGGATGGTTTTCCGGGTGGGATTCACAGCAACGTCCTGGATAGGTCGAACCGTCATCAAAACCCTAGAAGCGGACGTGTCACACGTCAAGGAAGGGCGGGAGGGGCCCGGCTACAATGAGCCCATGACGGTCCGGGATACTTCACACGGCGGCCGCGGGCCCGTCATGGTCATCGGCGGCGCCGAGGACAAACGAGGAGAGCGATTGGTGCTCTCCCGATTCTTCGAGATGGCCGGGACCGATCCCCACCTGGTCGTTCTCAGCACCGCTTCCATGCGCGGGGAGGAGGCCACGGCCCGATACGGGGAGCTCTTCACCGAGATGGGCGCGGCTCAAGTGACGGGCCTGCGCCCGCTGACGCGAGACGAGGCCGCCGACCCCGCGGGTTTTGAAGCACTGAGTAGAGCGGACGGCGTTTTCCTTACCGGGGGGAACCAGGTTCGTTTGGTATCGGTGATAGGAGGAACGCGTCTCGAGGACGCGCTGTTCTCGGCCAGGGATCGTGGCGCCGTGATCGCCGGCACATCGGCCGGGGCCAGCGCCGTGGCCGCTCACATGGTGGCGTTCGG
>DASSDP010000165.1:0-2880 GCA_035697085.1 Actinomycetota bacterium | reverse complement strand
CGCCACGGCGTTGTAGCCCGTGGCCCAGGCCAGGTTCTGAATCATCTTCCGGTAGGTGGCCCGGGACAGCTCGACCGTTCTGGCCACGTCCCTCGGATCGTCTCGCACCAGGATCACGTCGGCGGATTCGATGGCGACATCCGTCCCGGCTCCGATGGCGATCCCCACGTCGGCCTGGACCAGAGCGGGAGCGTCGTTGACACCGTCCCCCACCATGGCCACGACCTTGCCCTGTGCCTGGAGCTCCTTCACTCGTTGTGACTTCTGCTCCGGCAAGACTTCCGCGAAGTACTCGTCGAGTTCGAGCTCCGCCGCGACCCACCGGGCTACGTCTTCGGAGTCTCCGGTGATCATGGCCACTTGGATGCCCATCGACTTGAGTCGAGCGACGGCTTCGCGAGACTCATCGCGAATCACGTCGGCCAGCGCGAACCGAGAGGTGACCTTCCCATCCTCAACGAGGCTCACAACCGTTTTCCCCTCGGCGGACCAATGCGCCGCATGATCGTTCGGTCCCCTGCCGTCGACATTCAAGGATTCCAACAGCCGAGGTCCTCCCAGATGAACCTGTCGACCATCGATCCGGCCACGCACTCCAAGGCCCTTCAATGCCTCGAATCCGTCCACAGCGGCGGGCTCCACCCCCCGCCGCTCCGCTTCGGCGACGAAGGCTCGAGCCAACGCGTGCTCGCTGTTCGCCTCCAGACCGGCGGCAATGGCCAACGCCTCCTCTTCGGGCCTCCCCTCGGCGGCGATGCCGACGACGCCAAGCTCTCCCCGAGTGAGCGTCCCCGTCTTGTCGAAGACCACGACGTCGAGTTCGCGAGCCCGCTCCAGGGCCAATCGGTTTCTGACCAGGAGCCCGCTTCGCGCCGATAGGCTCGTGGAGATGGCCACGACGAGCGGCACCGCGAGACCGAGAGCATGCGGACAAGCGATCACCACGACGGTCACGGCGCGCTCGATCACGAAATCGGCCCCTCGTCCGGGAGCGAAGATCAACCACCCCAGCACCGTGAGCGCTCCGGCGCCCACCGCCACGTAGAAGAGCCACATGGCCGCGCGGTCGGCAACGTCCTGCGCTTTCGATTTCGATGCTTGCGCTTCTTCGACGAGCCGCATGATGCCGGCGAGCGCCGTCTCGTCACCAGTGCTCTTGACCTTGACGCGGAGAGCGCCCTCCTCGTTCACGGTCCCGGCAATCACCTCGTCGGAGGGTCTCTTCGGAACAGGGCGGGACTCCCCGGTGAGCATTGACTCGTTCACGTGGGACTCTCCGTCGACGACCTCGCCGTCCGCCGGCACGCGAACTCCGGGACGGATCAGCACGATGTCACCCGGACGGAGCTCCGAGATCGCCACCTCCTCGATCCGGCCATCAAGAACTCGCTCGGCCGTATCCGGAAGGAGCTTGGCCAGCTCCGACAGCGCTTCGGTGGCTCGACCCACTGAACGCATCTCGATCCAGTGGCCGAGAAGCATCACATCGACCAGCGTGGCCAGCTCCCAGTAGAACCCTTCGCCTTCGATGAAGAAGGTCGTCGCGGCGCTGTAGATGTAGGCAGCACTGATCCCCAGAGCTACCAACGTCATCATCCCGGGAAGGCGGGCCCGCAGCTCTCCCATGGCCGAGCGCAGGAACACGGACCCTCCGTAGAAAAAGATCACCGTGGCCAGGGCGAAGGGCACGAGTGTCTTGCCCGGGAGGTCCGGAGCCTTCAGTCCAACGAGCTCCCACAGTCCCTCCGCATAGGCAAGGACCGGGATGGTCAGCGCAAGGCATACCCAGAATCGGCTGCGGAACATCTCCAGCGAGTGCCCGGCGTGGCGATCGTGTCCTCCGTGGCCGGCGTGAGCATCATGCGCGCCGTGGGCAGGCTCGTGCATCTGGTGTCCGGCGTGATCGTCGTGCAATGGCTCGGGCTTTCCGTGACCGGCGTGATCGTCGTGGTGCCCGGCGTGCGCCTCGTGAGCGTCGTGGTCGTGTTCGTTCTCGTGATGAGTCAAGTCGAGCTCCTCAGGTCACGCTTTGAACAGACGGTCGATGGCCGCGCTCGCTTCGACGACCTTCGCCTCGCGCTCGCGTCCCGACGCCTCCGTTCCCTCCGCAATGCAGTGTCGCAGGTGATCCTCGAGAAGGCCCACAGCCACCTTCTTCAGGGCGCTGTTCGCAGCAGCGATCTGCGTGAGGATGTCGATGCAGTACGCGTCCTCCGTGACCAGCCGCTCCAGCCCCCGCACCTGCCCCTGTATCCTCCGGAGCCGGCCCAGAACCTGCTCCTTGTTCTCGTGGTAGCCGTACACGTGCGCCTCCAGACTCGAACTCTTCAACCTACCCTACCCCCGTATGGTATCAAGAAACCCTGAGTCCATCCCATCGGGGGTTGCTCTGTATCGACGGCTGGCCGATGCTGAATCCGTGACCGGTCATCTTCATGCCTTCCGGCGAGCTGGCTTTCTCATGTGGGCATTCGTGGCCTTGCTGCTGCTCCCGACCTCCCCCGCCGCGGGGCAAGGAACCGAACGGATCCTCAACTATTCAGTCGAGATCGCCGTGGAATCCACGGGGGACATCTTCGTCACCGAGGTCATCGACTACGACTTCGGATCCAACGAGCGGCACGGGATCTTCCGCGACATCCCGGTCCGCTTCCGCTACGACGACCGGTACGACCGCGTCTATCCGGTGGATGTACTGAGCGTGAAGGGCTCGATCGACACGCCGGACCAATTCGAAGAGGAACGAGAAGGCAACCTTCTGCGGATCCGCATCGGAGATCCGGACCGGACCATCACCGGCCGCCACAGCTACGCCATCGTCTACCGGGTGGAGGGGGCCCTCAACGGATTCCCGGATCACAACGAGCTGTACTGGAACGC
>DASSDP010000164.1:0-6348 GCA_035697085.1 Actinomycetota bacterium | reverse complement strand
GCGGCTCAGTCGATGCCCTGGGCCTTCTGGACCCGTCCGGAGAAGTCGATGGAGACGGCCTTCCACTCCGTGAACTCGTCAAGAGACTGGGGGCCGGCCTCCCGATGTCCGTTGCCAGTGTTCTTCATCCCTCCGAACGGCAGCTGGACCTCGGCTCCGATGGTCGGGGCGTTCGCGTACACCACACCGAACTCCAGGCGTTGGATGGCCTTGAACACGTTGGTGATATCCCGCGTGTAGATCGACGCGGAGAGACCGTAGCCGGTGGAGTTCGCGTACTCGATGGCCTCGTCGATGTCGTTGGCTCGAATGATGCCGGTGACCGGGCCGAAGATCTCCTCCTGCGCGATCCGCATGTCCGTCGTCATCTCATCGAAGACCGTCGGGGCGATGAAGTTCCCCTTCTCATACTCCGGGCCCTTCAGCTCCTCGCCGCCGGTGAGCACGACCGCTCCCTCGTCTCTTCCGATGCCGATGTATTCCAGGATCTTCTCCTTCTGCCGTTCGTTGATCACCGGAGCAAGCTCCACCTCCGGGTCGAGGCCGTTCCCCACCTTCATCGATTCCACCCGGGAGACCAGCCTCTCGGTGAACGGCTTCTTCACCTCATCGAGCACGACAAGACGGGAAGTGGCGGTGCACCGCTGCCCCGAGGTGGCGAACGCGCCCCATGCCGAGGCCTCCACGGCGAGATCGAGGTCGGCATCGGGCATCACGATCAGAACGTTCTTCGATCCCAGCTCCATGGAGCACCGCTTCATCTGGGCCCCGCACCTCTCGGCGATCTGCCGCCCGACCTCCAACGAGCCGGTGAACGAGATCGCTCGGACGTCCGGATGCTCGATCAGGGACACCCCGACCTCTCTTCCCTGTCCGTGGACGAGGTTCAGGACCCCCGGTGGGAGCCCGACTTCCTCGAAAATCTGGACCAGAAGGGTGGCCAACAGTGGGGTGTCCTGGGACGGCTTGAACACGCTGGTGCATCCGGACACGACCGCCGCCGCGATCTTCCACAGGGGAATGGCGATCGGGAAGTTCCACGGGGTGATCAGCCCGACCACACCGATCGGGTGACGGACCGTCATGGAGAACTTGTCGGGCAGCTCCGCCGGCATGGTGTGGCCGAAGAACCGCCTCCCCTCGCCGGCCATGTAGAAGAGGAAATCGATCCCCTCCTGGATGTCCGCCCGCGTTTCCTTCAGGGTCTTCCCCATCTCCCGAGTCATGAGGTTGGAGTACTCCTCCTTCCGCTCCTCCAGCAGAAGGCCGGCGCGAAGGAGATAGTCGCCGCGCTTCGGTACGGGCGTCAGCATCCACTCGGGGAAGGTCTCCCTGGCCGCTTCAACGGCCTGATCGACGTCTTCGGCCGTCCCCAGGGGGAAGGATCCAAGGACCTCGTCGTGGTTCGCCGGATTCCGTGATTCGAACGTCCTCCCCGACGAGGAGGGCTCCCACTTGCCCCCGATGTAGTGACGGTATTCCTCAGCCATGCTCGCCTCCTTGATCGCTGCCGTGAGCGTTATCCTACTCGGCTCCCCCCTGATCCCTGGATGGGGATTTGACGGCAGCGGCCTAGGTGTGGAGCGCGGTGTACCAGAGTTCCCGGCCGGCATCCCATACGATGACGTCCAGTCGATCTCCGATCCAGCTGCAGGCTACGGCCCAGCCTCCCGCAGGCGCCCCCTCAACCGTCTCCCATGGAACCCATTCCTTCCCGTCCCACCAGCGGTGCTGGAGCACCCCGTCGGTGTCGATTGCAAAGACGTCGATCCGGTCCGCGTTGCGAGCCGACGCAGCGGGCTGGCCCCGAAAGGCTCCACCCAAGGACTCCCAAGGGTGCCACCCGTCCCCGTCCCAGTACCTGTTCCACAGCTCCCCGTCGGACTGGAGCGCGAAGATCTGGGTTTCCTCCGTGCCCCACGATGCCGCGGCCGCTCCGGAGGCCGCACCACCCAAGGACAACCAATCCATCAGCTTCTCCCTTCCGTGGCGTATCTCTGTGGTCTATCCGAAGTCTGGTCCGAGTTGGAGGATCTCCTCGATCTCCTTCAACGTCACTTCGTCGAGCTCCACATCCCCGGCCCCGGCGTTCTCCCGGACGTGTTCTGGGTTTCTCGTCCCGGCGATCACCGAGGTCACGCCCGGTTGGTGGAAGTTCCATGCCAGGGCGAGCTGCGCGACGGTCGCTCCGAGCCGCTCGGCGAACGGGCGTAGGGCATCCACGACCGCAAGGCTCCGCTCGATCCTTCCAGGAGCGAACATGCCGTCGCCCGTGCCACGACGCCAGTCTCCGGCAGGAAACGACGTCTGGCTGGTGATGGCTCCGGTCAGAAGCCCGTAGGCCAGCGGCGCGTACGCCACCACACCGATGCCCTTCTGGCCGCACCAGCGGATGAGATCGCGGTTCGCCAGATGGAGCATGGAGAAATGAGGCTGGAGTGAGTCGACATGTCGGATCGTCAGGCAGCGCTCGATCAGGCCCTGGTCGAAGTTGGAAACGCCGATGCAGCGGACCAACCCTTTCTCGACGAGGCTCACCATGGCCCCCCAGGTCTCCTCGACCGGAACACGGCGATCTGGCCAGTGAAGCTGGTACAGGTCGATGTGATCGGTGCCGAGACGTCCCAGGCTGCTGACGCAGGCCCTCTGGACTTCTGGGGCTCGGAATCCGCTCCCCGACGGGCGAGGGGCCACTTTCGAGGCGATGAACAGCTCGTCGCGGCGTCCCGCTACGGCCCGGCCCACCAATCGCTCCGACCGGCCCCGTCCGTACACCTCGGCCGTATCGATCCAATTGATTCCGGCATCGAACCCGGCCTGCATGGCCTGGATGACTCGCTCGTCGGACTCGTTGGGGCCCCAGACGTCTCCGCCGGCCTCCCATGCGCCGAATCCCACGACGGACAGCTCCGGCCCGCTGGATCCAAGCTGACTGAGGCGCAAGGCCTAGGCTCGGATCACGGAATCAGCCCGAGACCACGGGCCCAGGAGGTCGCATACCCTTCCACCTCGCCCGACGCGAGCGCCTCCTCGGCCACGAGGGGCCGATCGGTCTCGACCATGATCGCGTACTCGTCGGCGAACTCCTTCGTCTTCGACGCCTCGATGGCTGCGGCCTGCGGTCCGTGGTGAAGGCCCTGGGGATGGTGGGTGATGAACGCTTCCCCGATTCCCGCTCGGGAGAAGAACTGACCCTTGTGGTAGAAGAGAACCTCGTCGCGATCGATGTTCGAATGGAAGAACGGAACCCTGAGGGCGGTCGGATCGCCGGTCTCCGTCGGCCGCGGGGCAAACGTCCCGATCTCGAACCCCTCCGAGGCCCACGTCACGTGGACGCTCGGGGGGATGTGATATCGGGGAGAAACGACCGGGCGGAAGTCTTCGACGTTCAGGCGCATCGGACACAGGTCTCCCTGCCATCCGACCACATCGAGCGGGTGATACGGATACACCAGCGTCGTGTACTGGTGGTCGCGCTTCACCCTGACCAGGAACTCCCCCTTCTCGTCGTACGCCCGAGGCTCCGGCGTCTCGAGCACGCCGGGATCGAACAGGGCGTGTTTCCCGAGGATCCCCTTGTCGGGAATGCGGTACTCTCCCCGTCCCTCGATCACGTAGAAGAAGTTGTCGTCGGTTGAAGGCACGAGTCGGTGGGTCGTCCCCTTCGGCACGATCAGGTAATCGCCCCGGCGGAACGAGAGCGGCCCGTAGTCCGTCTCCAACGTGCCCTCTCCCTGGTGCACGAAGTAGCAGAGGTCCCCGTCCGCGTCGCGCAGGAAGTTCGGACTTGGCTCGGCCAGACGAGAGACGTAGAGAGCCACGTCCTCGTTCCAGAGGATGCGCTGCCAGTCTGCGCCTGGATCGGCGAGATCCGCCGGCTTCAGCCCGTTCAGGTCATAGGCTCGAGGCTGGAGGTCACCTTCGATCCTCACCCAGGCCGTCGGTGGGTGGGTGCGGTAGAGATGTGACGCCCTCCCCTCGAACGCCTCGCGACCATGCTCCTCCTCGTAGGTCCCCTCGGGCAGCCCGACGTGTGCCTGCTTCGTCACCCGTCCTCTCGACAGTGGGAACATCCCGGACCTCCTGACTCGCTACTTCTTCTTGCTCTTGCTCTTGGTCTCCTTGCGAGATTTGGTCAGCTCGGCTTTCTTCCGCTGATCCCGCTCCTTCTTTTTCCGTTCCCTGTCGTGCGCCCAGCGCACCTTTCGACGGTCGCCTCGACCCACCTAGACCTCCTCAGCCTCTTTGCCCTTCGCCAGCTCAGCGCTGCGCTTCCTCGCCGCATCGATCGCGTTGAGGAACGCGGCACGAACCCCAGCCTGTTCCAACTCGCGGATGGCCGCGATGGTTGTCCCGCCGGGAGAGGTGACCATCTCGCGGACCTCAACCGGGTGCATCCCCGTGTCCCTGAGCATCTTGGCGGTGCCCAGCATGGTCTGAACGATCAGCTCGGTTGCCGCGTCGCGGGATATCCCCAGCAGGATGCAGCCGTCGATCATGGCTTCCGCGAGCAGGGCGAAGTATGCAGGCCCGGAGCCCGAAGTGGCGGTCACGGCATCCTGGTGTTTCTCCGGAAGGCGAATAACCTTCCCGACGTAGCCGAGGAGCTCCTCCGCCACGGCCAGGTGTTTGTCCTCGGCATGCGTGCCCGGGCTGATCACCGAGAGGGCCTCGTCCACCAGCACGGGGACGTTCGACATGACGCGGACGACGGGAACGCCTTGCGGGAGCAGATCTTCGATGAATGCACACCGGATGCCGGCAGCGAAGCTGATCACGAGATGGTCGGCACCCACAGCGTGCTTCACCTGGCTGATCAGCGCCTCCATGTCTTGAGGCTTCACGGTGATCACGAGCTTGGGTGTCCACCGCGCGGCCTCCTCGTTCGAAAGCGTGGTGGCCACGCCATGGCGCTCTGCAAGCTCCGCGGCCCGCTCCTCTCGGCGGCAGGTCACCATGATCTCGTCCTTGTTCCTCCCACCGGAGCGGATCAGCCCGGCAATGAGGGCCTCGCCCATCTTTCCGCCCCCCAAGAAGGCAACTCGCCGCTCGCTCATCCCCCTCTCCTCAGAAGATTGGCCACGAAGAACCACACGTTCGCGGGGCGCTCCGCGAGACGGCGGGTCAGGTACGGATACCACTGATCACCGTACGGGATGTACGTTCGAACCCGATACCCCTCGGCCGCCAGACGCTCTTGCAAATTCCGTCGGATCCCGTAGAGCATCTGAAACTCGAACTGCTCTCGGTCGATACCACGGCGTTCCACAAAGCTGCGGGCGCCATCGATGAGGCGAGGGTCGTGGGTCGCCACGTGAACGGTGCATCCGGCAGACAGCAGTGTGGCTGTCAGGCGCGCGAAGTTTCGATCCACATCGGACCGTTTCGGGATCGCCACCAAAGGAGGCTCCAGATAGGCCCCCTTACACACCCGAACCGTTGCCCCCTGTCGAGCCAGCTCCCGGACGTCGTCCGCCGAGCGATGCAGGTACGCCTGGACGCACACACCCACATTCTCGTATCGCTTTCGAAGATCCCGGTAGGCGGTCAGGGTGCGCTCCGTGTACGCAGACCCCTCCATGTCGATCATCACCAGCGTCGATCCAGCTGCCTCCAGAACTCTCACCGCGTTCTCCAGACACGTGTCCGGAGACACATCCAGACCGAGCTGAGTCAGCTTGATCGATATGTTGGCGTCGGACAGGCGCTCCTCCTGTATGCGCTTCAGCGCGAGGACGTACGCGTCTGCTGCCGCGGACGCCTGTTCGGGAGACTCGATGTTCTCTCCCAGGTGATCCAGCATGGCCCCGATGCCTCGGGAGTTCAGACCGCCCGCCACCCGAAGCGCATCGTCCAGCGTCTCGCCGGCAACGAAGCGAAGCGCCACTCGGCGGGCCAGCCCTCCCTCCTGCGCCAGCCGTCGCACGAAAGGGAGCCCCGCTGCCCACAGGATGGGAGCCCGGAACAGTGGCCCGGCCATCTCCTCAGACCACCTTGGCCCCGAGGATGTTCTCGATGTGCGAGAGCGCCCATCGATTCACTTCCTCGTTGTCGTGGCCCGGCGCGTTGAACGTCTCGACACCGTCCCGGTGGACGATCACCCGGTAGTCACGGTTTCGAAGATCGGCCGTTGTGTGCAACACGCAGATGTCGGTGCACAGCCCGATGACGTGCACCTCGTCGGGGTCCAGGCCGCGAAGGATCTCCTCGAGCTTGGTGTCGTGAAATGCCGAATATCGGGTCTTCTGCACGACTGCCGCCGCTTCCGGCTCGAACTCCCTCAGCTCCTCCACCAGTTCATGCTCTTCCGTCCCGACGATGCAGTGTGGAGGGAACATCTCGAACTCC
>DASSDP010000163.1:0-3374 GCA_035697085.1 Actinomycetota bacterium | reverse complement strand
GTCTTCCTCCTGCTGCTGTTCCTCGCGGGCGTGGAGACGGCCGCGGTGGTCTTCGCCCGAGTGCAGACCCAGGACACGGCGGAGCAGGTGGCATTCGATGCGGCGGTGAACTATCGGGACCACGGCGACGTCCAGGCGGCTCGGGAAGCCGCGGAGATCTACGTCGAAGGCAAGGATCCCGACTCCGAGCTGCGGCAGTTCGAGGTGAGGAGCGATGGATCGGTCCGGGTGGTGGTGTTCAGGCGGGCTCGCACGCTGTTCATCCACCGGGTCGGGTTCCTGAAGGAGTTCACGGAGGCTCGGGGGCGGGCGGTCTCTCAGGCGCCCTCTGTCTGACAATCGCGGTTTGGCCTCTTCCCCTCGCTAGACTGACTCACTGGTGAACGCCGAACGTGAGAGTCATCGCCTCGCCGACCGGTACGTCCTCGAGTCCTTGATCGCCACCGGTGGGATGGGGGCCGTGTGGCGAGGTCGCGACGAGATCCTCGGCCGCAGCGTTGCGATCAAGGTGCTGGACGACAGCCTGGCCGGGGATCCGGAGGTCCTGGAGCGGTTCCGCACGGAGGCGGTGGCCGCGGCCCGACTCTCCCATCCCGGCGTCGTCCGAGTGTTCGACACGGGCATCGACGGAGAGACCTGTTACATCGTCATGGAGCTCGTTGACGGACCCACGCTCGCCGAGTCCCTGGCCCGGCAGGGACCGATGGATCCGGCCGAGACCGTCCGCATCGCCCGAGACATCCTCGACGCGTTGTCGCATGCCCATGCCGCGGGAGTGGTCCATCGGGATGTGAAGCCCACGAACGTCCTGACCGGCGATCACGCCGTCAAGGTGACCGACTTCGGCATCGCCAAAGCGGCCTTCGCCCGCAACGACCTCACCACAACAGGGAAGCTGCTGGGAACCGCGAGGTATCTCGCGCCCGAACAGGCCGGCGGCGGCCACGTCGACGCGCGAACGGATATCTACGCGCTCGGGGTCGTGATGTACGAGATGCTCACCGGTCGTGTTCCGTTCGACGCCGAGACCGACGTGGCCACAGCCATGCTTCGCCTGACCGTGTCGCCCACCCCGGTCAGAGCGATGAGAGGCGGGATCCCTCGCGACCTCGAGCGGGTGGTGATGCGGGCGCTCTCCAAAGATCCGGACGAACGCTTCCAGTCGGCCGAAGAGATGCGCACGGATCTGGAGCACGTCACGATCCGGCCCGAGCCCGGGGTGCAGCCGGATCGTGCCCGTCGCGCTCCGTCCGTCTTCCGGTCGTGGATGCTGATTCCACTGATCCTCTCGGTCCTCACGGCGGGGGCCATCGTCACGGGTCTTGCCCTCGGCCGTCTCGAGGTCGGCGGGCCCTTCGGGGTCCGCGTTCCGGATGAGGCACAGGCGGAGCTGGAACCGCCGGAGGCGATCGCCATCCTCGACGCACGCGACTTCGACCCACTGGGCGATGGCAGTGAGCGTCCTGAGCTGGTTCCCCTCGCGCACGATGGCGACACGGAGACCTACTGGAAGACCGAGACGTACAACTCCGCCGACCTCGGCGGGATCAAGCCCGGGGTGGGCCTCGTCTTCGACCTCGGGGAGACCAGGAAGGTCGACGAGTTCGGGCTACGGACAACCATTCCCGGGTGGGAATTCCAGCTGCAGGGCTCCAATGATCTCTCCTCGTTCTCTCCACCGATCCCGTCGATCGACGGTGATTCGACCTTCACCGTGTCGTCCGAATCCGTTTCGTTTCAGCCGGTCGAGTTCCGGTATTTCCTGGTATGGATCACCGAGCTGGCCGAGGGAGAGGGAGGCTACCAGGCCACTATCTCGGAGGCTCATTTCTCCGGTGGATAGCGGGACCGACGAGGAGCTGGTCCGTCGGTTCGTCGACGGCGACAGCGACGCTTTCACGGGCCTGGTGGAGCGGCATCACGCCCGCGTCTACAACATCGCCTTTCGAATGCTCGGCGGGCGGGAGGATGCCCTCGACGCCGCCCAGGACGTGTTCCTCACGTGCCTGCGAAAGCTCCGCGGATTCCGGGGGCAGTCGGCCTTCACCACATGGCTCCACCGAGTAACGGTGAACGTCTGCCTCGACACGATTCGTCGCCGTCGCCCCGAGAAGCCGTCGGGAGACGAGCTGCCGGAGATCCCCGTGGCAGACCCCTCTGACTCGACGGCCCAGGCCGTGGACGTCCAGCGGGCGCTCCTCCGGGTCCCGGAGGACTTCCGTACCGTCCTGGTCCTCCACGACGTCCAGGGTCAGCCCTACGAGACCATCGCAGAGATCCTTGGCGCTCCCATCGGTACCGTGAAGAGCCGGCTGCACCGCGGCCGAGTAGCGCTGGGAAAGGCCCTTCGCGGGGAACACCTCGGCGCCCTGCCAACGTCGAACGTCGAGGAGACGATGGAATGAACGACCACCCCGAAGAGCTTCTCGCCGAATACGTCGACGGGAGCCTGGCGGCCGACGACCGAGCAACGGTCGAGGCCCACCTGGCTTCCTGTTCCCTTTGCGCCGATGAGGTCGCGGTGGCGGAGCAGGCCCGCATGTTCCTCACGGAACTTCCCGAGGTCCCGGTTCCGTTCGGTACCGAGCAGCGGATCCTCCAGCGCACGAGGGGCAGGGCTCGGTGGGAGTCCCCGTTCGCGTGGAGGGCGGCACGGGTCGCCGCGGTGGCGGCCGCGGTGGTGGGGGTGGGCACGGCGGTGTTCCTCGGAAGCCTCCGAGGCAGCGACGAGGAGCTCGCACCTGAGGCGGGGCGGCAGGCGGCGGAAGAACCGGCCCAGGATGCGGCAGTTGCGCCCGAACCATCCTCGGCAGAGGGGGCACTCGGCGTGGAGCCCCAGGCCGCCTTTCCCGCGTACAAGGAATCCCAAACGAACTACACGTCCGCGACGCTCACCACCTCGGTCCGGCGGTTCGCCGACGAGGCCAGGGCGGCGCTGGACCAGGGGTTTCCGCCCACGGCTCGCGAGTTCTACGGCGGCGAGTCCTTTTCGCTCCTTGTGGAACCGGCCCTGAAAGCCGTGGACTGCGTGAACAACGGGGTCCCTCCGGATCGCACCGTGGTGCCGTTCATCGTCGAGGCCGCTTCGTTCGAGAAGAAACCCGCGTATCTCGTGGTGTACCTGCGCGGACCCGACGCGGACACGCCGTACGACCGTATCCAGGTCGTCGTTGTCGACCGCGAATCGTGCGGCGTTCTCCACTTCGCACGGCAGAACCTCTAGGGGCGGCTCCGACACCCTGTGGCAGAATGGCCACAGTGGACGAGCGCGAAGTCATCGTCATCGGTTCGGGCCCTGCCGGATACACCGCTGCACTGTACGCAGCTCGGGCGAACCTGAAGCCCCTGGTCCTCAAGGGCATCGAGGCCGGCGG
>DASSDP010000162.1:0-5080 GCA_035697085.1 Actinomycetota bacterium | reverse complement strand
CTCGTACATCCCACTCCCCGCCCCCAGGCCGTCGGCGTTCAGCGACACGTAGCCGTCGCCGACCGTCGCGGCGATGTTCGTCTTGTACGGGGACTTGTCAGTGCTGAAGCGGATGTCTCGATACGGTCGGAAGATCCGGCCCTCGCCCCATTCCGGAGCCAGCTCCTCGAGCAGCTCCTCCATGGGACCGCGAACCAGCTCGTCGTAGACGTCTCTGTTCCGCTGCCAGTACGACTTGGAGTTATCGGCTTCCAGACCCTCGAAGAACTCGAGGGCCTCAACAGGCCAGCCACGAAACGACATCGGTGCGACCTCCGTTCCCGCAGACACAGAGTCTATTTGAGACGAGGAGGCCCGGACTCTCGGTTCCCCCCGATGACTACGACTTGGTCGGCTCGGGACCGGCAAACGTGCCGAGGTGGCGAAGCTTCTCCGGATTGCTGATGGCCCGCACCGTCTGCACAAGGTCGTCGGCGATATCCACGGTGGCGACGGCGATGGGCCGGCCTTCGGCATCGAGGAATAGCGCTCCCGGCTGCCAGTTGATCGTCACGATTCGCATGCCGACCACCCCCAGGCGCCTGCCCCCTTCTGCTGTGCCGAGCATCAGCCGTGCCACCTTGTCTCGTCCGTAGACCGGACGCGGGAACGCAGGACCCTTGCCGCCACCGTCCGCGTACACCACGACATCCGCGGCGAGGAGATTGATGAGGCCCGTCGTGTCCCCGTTCATCACCGCTTCGAAGAACCGTCTGGCGAGCTCCTCCCGCCGCTTCCGGGACGCCTCGAACCTCGGCCGCTTGGCCTCGATCTGACGTCGAGCCCTGACTGCGATCTGCCGGCAGTTCTCCTCGCTCTTTCCGACCACGGTCGCGATCTCGTCGTACTCGTAGTCGAAGACCTCCCGAAGAAGGAAGACCGCCCGCTCGACCGGGGTGAGACTCTCCAGCAAGACGAGGAAGGCCATCGAGAGGGAGTCGGCGGTCTCCGCGTGTTGCGCCACGTCCGAGCCGGGGTCGGTGAGCACGGGCTCCGGCAGCCACGTGCCGAAATACTGCTCCCGGCGAACGCGTGCCGACCGGAGGTGGTCGATGCTGAGCCGTGTCGTGATCGCCGACAGATATGCCTTCGGAGAGTCGATCGCTGTCCCCTTCCCTGACTCACGGTGGAAGCGCAGGAACGCCTCCTGCACGATGTCCTCGGCATCGCTGGCGGTCCCCACCATCCGGTAGGCGATGGAAAACATCAGCGGGCGGAGCTCTTCGTACAGCTCTTTCACGCTCACCTCACGAGGCATGTGCAACTCCATGCTCTCAGGAAAGACGAGCGAGAGCACCCGTCTGTGACATCAAACCAGGCCATCATCGCGCCTGAGCTTGCATCAGAGCTAGCCCGATGATGATCAGCGGAACACCGATAAAGGCGCCGATGGCAGATACAGCGAGTGGCCAGCCCAGCGAGACGAATGTGAATCCCACGAAGAAGAAGATGACCCGCCACAGAAGGCTCGGTTTGTCCGAGCTTGCGACGGGTTGCGGGGATTGTGTCTGAGGGATCCGTCCCTTCCGCGGGGGCAGTGAGCGCAATCTTGGCCTGGCAGGACGTATCTCTTCTTCGGTAATGGTTTCGAGAGCCAGCCGTTCTTCGGTGATCATGGTTCCACCTCCTGCGACCGATGCGGCTTGTCCGCATCTCGCCAATAAGACGAGACACGGGGCTCGTCTGTGACACATGCCTCGCCGCGAGCCCAAGCATCGAGGTAGCGTCCGGGCGGCTTTTCAGCTGGAGAGCTGGTCAGTACTTGCACGCTCCCGAGCAGGTGAAGCGCCGTATTCTGATCCCGTGTCGGGGCAGATCGATGTCTACGTGGAGTCGGGGGCGAAACGCGTCTTCGCCGGCGCAGTGGAGTGGCCGGGGTGGAGCCGAAGCGGCAAGACCGAGGAGCTCGCTCTCGAGGCGCTGATGGCGTACGCACCGCGGTATGCGAAGGTAATGAAGGGATTCAGGCCGGCGTTCCGCATACCAACGGAACTTCGGGTCGTCGAACGCGTGTGGGGCGACGCCACGACCGACTTCGGCGCTCCGTCGCAGACGGCGAAGGCCGACCGGCGACCTGTCGACGCGAAGGAACTCGCATGGCTAAGGAAGGTGTTGCAGGCAGCGTGGGCGGCGTTCGACGAAGCCGCCGAACGGGCGCGCGGCAAGAAGCTGAAGACAGGTCCCCGCGGGGGCGGGCGATCGCTCGCGAAGATCGTCGGCCACGTCGTCGGCGCCGAGGGAGGCTACGTGCGAACGATCCGGGGGAAGGCGCCGGAGGTCGATGAACGGCAGGCGCCCGCGATGGCCAACGTCGCGCGAGGGGTGGCGCTCGAGGCGCTGACGCGTGCGGTCACGGAGGGCCTGCCCGACAGAGGGCCGCGCGGCGGGAAGATCTGGACGCCGCGCTATTTCGTGCGACGGGCGGCGTGGCACGTGCTCGATCACGCGTGGGAGATCCAGGACCGCAGCTAGAGGCCAGGGGTCCTCAACACTCTCTCCGGCGTCGATACCGGACACGAGTTACCGGCATTGCCTTCGCGAAAGCTCGGACTTCGGCAGACTCGGAGCAAGCACTGTTCTGCCGACCGCGCGTCTGGAAGAGGCAACCGACTTCTTCGAAACGAGACTCCCTACCCAAAGGAGTGGGTAGGGAGAGCCTCGACTCTCTACTGCTGTTGGGTGTCTTTGCCCGGACCGCCTAGGAGCTGGTCACTGCCCAAGCCACCGAGGAGTTCATCCCGCCCAGTACCGCCGATCAACCGGTCGGCGCCGGAGCCTCCCAGCAGTCGGTCGTTGCCGCGTCCCCCCAACACCCGATCGTTGCCCCTTCCCCCGACGACCTTGTCGTTGCCGGCCCCCGCGCAGACGATGTCCGATCCCCCGTCCGCCCGGATCGAGTCCCTGCCCCCAAGACCCATGATGACGTCTCTCTGGGTGGTGCCTGTGAGTGTGTCTGCTCCCTGCGTTCCGATGATCGTGGCTGGCTTCCCCGCGCACGCAGGGGGTCCGCCATCGGGATCGCGCCGCGCCAAGGCGAAGTCGTCCTGGTTCCCGGAGACGTCGGCGAGGCCAGCGGCCAAAATCCTCCCGTCTGCCTGGATGGCCATCGCCAAGGCCTCGTCACTGTTGCCGGCAAAGTCGATCCTCAGCTTCCCATCTCCGCTGAAGGTGGGGTCCAGGGAGCCGTCGGAGTTGTAGCGCGCCAGTGCGAAATCACTTGCGAGGTGAGGAGGGCTGGCGTCCCCCGCGACCACGATCTTCCCGTCTGCCTGGATGGCCATCCCAAAAGCTTCATCCGAGCCGCCGACAAAGCTCGTGGTCACCCTCCCGTCGCCGCCGAAGGTGGCGTCCAAGCTGCCGTCGGTGTTGTACCGGGCCAGGGCGAAGTCGAAAGACCCGGCGAACCCTGCGGTTACGATCTTCCCGTCCGCCTGGATGGCCACGGCCGTGGCCTCGACGTAGGGAGGTGCGAAGCCCGTCGTTACCCTCCCGTCGCCGCCGAACGTGGCGTCCAGGGAGCCATTCGTGTTGTACCGGGCCAGGGCGAATTCGTTCGTTCCGGCGACGACAGCCCGACCAGCAGTCATGAGCCTTCCGTCTGCCTGGATGGCCAGGGCATTGGCCTGGTCCTCGAAGCCACCGAAGTCAGTCGCCACGAGTCCATCGCCGTCAAAGGTGGGATCGAGGGAGCCATCGCTGTTGTACCGGGCAAGTGCGAAGTCGCTAGACGCCGACCGGGCGAGTCCCGCAGTCACGATCTTCCCATCCGCCTGGATGGCCACGGCAAACGCTTGGTCGGGGCCGCCGGCGAAGTCGGTGGTTACCCTGCCGTCGCCGCCGAAGGTGGCGTCCAAGGAGCCGTCGATGTTGTACCGGGCCAACGCGAAGTCGTAATTCGTGGAGGGCCAGCTTAGTCCCGCGGCTACGATCTTCCCGTCCGCCTGGACTGCCACGGCGCGGGCAACGTCGGTGCTGCCGCCGAAGTCCGTTGTTACCTTTCCGTCCCCGCTGAACGTAGCGTCCAAGGAGCCGTCGATGTTGTACCGGGCCAGAGCGAAGTCGTCACCGGGGAGGTCGGCGCGTCCAGCAGCCACGATCTTCCCATCCCCCTGGATGGCCATCGCGTAGGCCCAGTCGTTGTTGCCGGCGAAATCGGTGGTGACCTTCCCGTCCACTCCGAAGCTGGATGGTTGCTCCTTGACGTCCACCGTGGCCGTGAGTCTGGTTCTTTGTGTTGGAGTCGGCGCAGTTGAGTGCGCTACCGGAATCGCTATTGCGACCAGGAGGGTCACAGCCCCTAGGAACATGAGACGTGGCCTGCGAGCGAACCGCGCGAGCATGGATCCTCCTCCCTAGGGCGATTTCTGGGCGCGCACGCCCTTTCGTTGCTACGGCTACACCACGGGCCGGAGTCCTGTCAATAACAGGTCTCGACCGGGACTCGTGGACTTACTGTCTTAGCTAACGTCGGCCTCTCATGGCCACCGCGCTCACGATGAGGGCTCAACCGCCCGCTCGGATGTGGGCCCTCAGATCGGCACGCAGCGCAGGTTCACGTAGGTCTTCCCATCGGGAAAAACCGGGTCCATAACCCGGCTCCGATCCTCGTCGATAACCTCGATACTGTAGCCCAACTCCACAAGCCGATGGACGAGGACGTCGGGCTCGGCGCCTGCCCGGCGAAGAGCTCCGGGGTTCCATTCCACGAAGAGAAGGGGGCGGCCGCGCTGGATGGACCGAGTCATCCCTTCGAGTGCTCGAAGTTCCGCCCCTTCCACATCGATCTTGATGAGGTCCGGGAGGGTCTCGCCGAGGAAGTCATCAAGCGTGACCGCTTCGACCTGGACGGAGCGCCCATGGTTGGCCAGTGGATAAACGCTGCTCTGCGTCTGGTCCTCCTGGGCCAGATAGAGCGTGACCCAACCCGGGCGATCGGAGACTGCGGTGGGAAGGGCTTGGACCCGGTCGCCCAGGCCATTCGCCTCAATGTTGTGTGATAGCCACGGGAAGTCCCGGGGGTCGGGCTCGAACGCGAAGGCCC
>DASSDP010000161.1:0-2384 GCA_035697085.1 Actinomycetota bacterium | reverse complement strand
GCCGGTCTCCGGGGCCGAACCCGGAGCGTGAAGCGGGCGTCGTACTCGCTTTCGAGTGAGAAGGAGTCGTTCGGCACCGCCTCGTCGACATCGACCTCCAGGCCATCGGAGTCGGAATACAGATCGGCCAGCCAATGGTGGGCGAGGATGGGAACGCTCCCGACGGTTCCGACCTCGACCACGTCCGGGCCCGGGTAGTACCGGTCGTAGAGGAACGGCGCCGTGGAATCGCAACAGCCCGTTCCGAGGATCATGACCAGGCCGTCTCGCCCCTCCGTTTCCACCTTGAGGACGACCGACTCTGCCGCCGGTGTGGCGCTCACCTTCACGGGTTCCAGGATACCGGGGCACCCGGGACTACACTGTTCGCGTGCGCCGTGTCGCCGTGCTGTTCGTGGCTCCACTCTTGCTCCTCGGCGGATGTCGGAAGGCAGAGGAGCGACCGGCCTCTTCCCCGAGCCCGGCCGGGAGTCCCGGCCAGCTTCCGGGCGCGTCCTGCGAGGATCAGGAGGGGGGCAACTCCCAGATCTTTCCCGACTTCGTGTCCGTCGACCTGAAGTCCGAGGGCGGGGTGGACCGGGTATCGTTCCGGTTCCGCCAGACGGATCCCGAGGCTACGGACCCACCTCTGTATTTCGTTCGCTACGTGGATCAGGTCATCTCGGACGGCGAGGGAGCTCCCGTCGAGGTCGAGGGGAAAGCCTTCGTCTCCGTCTCGTTCATGGCCGTCGGCTTCGACCTCTCCGGGGAGACCCCGATAGCCGTGTACACGGGCCCCGACGAGTTCACCCCGGAGTTTCCCACCGTCCGGCAGCTCAAGAAGACCGGAGACTTCGAGGGCGTCGTGTCCTGGGGCATCGGCCTGGCTCGCAAGGCCTGCGTCGTGGTCGAGGCCACGGATTCGGAGCTCGTCCTCGAGTTCCCATCCCCGTAGCCGGCGAACTCGCCCTACAATCAAGGGTAGAGCCGTGCACTCAGAGATAAGGAGGCGCGAGCCATGACCACCATCCAAGACCTCGCTGCCTGGAAGGCCGAGCACCATCGCTTCGCGATGCTCACCGCATACGATTTTCCCACTGCGCAAATCCTCGACGAGGCAGGTATCCCGGTGCTCCTGGTGGGCGACTCACTTGCCCAGGTGATCCTGGGATACGACACGACGCTCCCGGTGACCATGGAGGAGATGCTTCATCACTGCCGGGCCGTGGCCCGGGGGGCGACGAACGCGCTCCTCGTGGGGGACATGCCGTTCATGTCGTTCCAGGCGTCGGCGGAGGAGGCCATCCGCAACGCCGGGAGGTTCCTCAAGGAAGGCGGGATGCATGCGGTGAAGCTCGAGGGACCGCTCTTCGAGCTGGCGGAGACGATGACCGCGCGTGGCATCCCCGTGATGGGCCACCTCGGCCTCACTCCTCAGTCGGTGCACGCCATGGGGGGGTACCGGGTCCAGGCACGCAGCGAGGAGAGCGCGGACCGATTGCTCGCCGACGCGATGTCGCTGGAGAAGGCCGGCGTGTTCTCGTTGGTGCTGGAGGGAATCCCAGCGACCGTGGCGAAGCGAGTGACCGAGTCGGTGCGAGTCCCCACCATCGGCATCGGGGCGGGGCCTCACTGCGACGGTCAGGTCCTGGTCATCACGGACATCCTGGGACTGGGAGCGGACAGGTCGCCGAAGTTCGTGAAGCGATACGCGAACCTCAAAGAGGAGATAGGGCGGGCCGCCCGAGCCTTCGCCGCCGACGTCGAGGCCGGCACGTACCCGGACGACGCGCACTCGTATTCCTAGGCGGACGGCTTCGTCGCTACGTGGTGGTGAGTTCCCAGAGATCGTCGAGCTCGCCGGACGCGTCGCTCCCTCCGAACACGAGCATGCGTTCCCCGAGTGCCGCGAAGTCGATGCCACCCCGAGCGCTCGGACGGGGCTTTCCCGTGGACAGCTCGTTCCATCTCGTGCCGTCGAAGGACCACAGGTCGCCGACCTCCCCTTGGTTTCCGTTGCCCCCGAACACATACAGCGCATCGTTCGTCGCGGCGGCTGCGTAGAGGTTGCGCGGCTGGGGCGCCTGACCCTTCACCTGGGTCCACGCCCGGGCTCCGGGGTCGAAGAGCCACGTGTCTCCGAGGAAGGGTTCTCCGTTCGTCTGCCCTCCGAACAGAACGAGCCGGCCCAGCCCCTTCACGTAGACAAGTCGGTGGAGACAGCGCCTGATGGGTCTCGGGCCGGACGACGGGCTGACGTCCGCCCACGCCCTGGTGAAGGACCAGGTGTCGTCGAACCGTCCTGCGTCGGTGAACCCGTGTGAGATCGTGAGAACCGACTCCACGGCCGTCCCGCCGGAGCCGTACCGTGGTGAGGGCGCGGTTCCTTCATCAGCGAGCCGGGT
>DASSDP010000160.1:0-2355 GCA_035697085.1 Actinomycetota bacterium | reverse complement strand
GGACGCCGTGGGGATGTCGGAGCTGGAGGAGGCCATCGACCGTGTGGTCGCCGGGCTCGAACGGAAGAGCCGGGTGATGAGCGAGAAGGAGCGGGAGATCGTGGCGTTCCACGAGATGGGGCATGCGCTCGTGGCGCTCTCTGTCCCAAACGCCGACCCGGTTCACCGGGTGACGATCATCCCCCGAGGCGCGGCTGCGCTCGGCATGACAATGCAGCGCCCGCTCGAGGACCGGTACCTGATGACCGAACCCGAGCTGGACGACCGCCTGGCCATACTGCTGGGGGGAAGGACCGCGGAGGAGATCGCGTTCCACCAGGTCTCGACGGGTGCTCAGAACGACCTGGAGCGCGCCACGGAGATCGCCAGGGCCATGGTGGTGGAGTACGGGATGAGCGAACGGCTCGGGCCGCTCTCGTTCGGACGCGATGGGTTCCGGGGCGGTGACGGCCGGCTGCTGTTTCCCGGTGAACGTCGGGAGATGTCCGATGAGACCGCGAAGCTGGTGGACGAGGAGGTCGGACGCATCGTGACCGAGGCTCGCGACCGCGCCAGGACCATCCTCAACGAGCGGAAGGACCTCCTCGACAAGCTGGCGCGGCTGCTCATGGAGCGGGAGGTCCTGGAGGGGAAGGAGCTCCGGGAGCTCGTCGAGGGTAGGGTCCCGGCCGCCGAGCGCGCCGGCGGCGATGAGAAGCAGGGAGTTCCGGAGGGTTCGATGCGCCCGTCGGGCGACGGGGACGGCGTTCACGAGCCGACCGAGGAGCTTCCCGGCCGGGCCTAGCCTTTTCGATTGACGAGCAGATCCGTGCGCCCGCGGAATCGGTCCAGGAAACGGTAGAAGTTCCGCTTCGATAACCGATCTCGATCTTGCTCCGGGGTCGTGGACCACTCCCGATGCTCGTGACTATGAACGGGGACGTCCACCCGAATGGCCTTCAGTCCAAGGGCCTTGACCTGAAACGAGAAGTCGATGTCCGCGTTTCGATAGAACCGGAATCTCGGGTCGAAGGCGATCCCTTCGAGCAGCAGGTCTCGACGGAACGCCAGGAGATAGGACTCGATCGCGTCGACCTCGGGCCCCTCGTGGTCTCGGAACTCGCTGAGGTCCTCGGTGACGATCCCCCGCGGTCCGACGATCCCCACACTCTGGTCCGACAGAGCGGCTTGCAGCGGCGTCAACACATCGCCGTCCGCCTCCACCGATCCGTCCGCCACGATGACAACCCGTCCGCGGGATCGGCGGAGCTGAGCGTTGCGTTCTTCCCCGAACCCCGGATCGCCGGCGAGAGCCACCACCTCCACGTCGGGGGGCCATTCCGTGGCCGGGCTGACCTCGGTCTCGACCACCGTGTGCTGAGCGGGCGGTTCGCCCTCGAACTTCCGGAATGAGGCGATCCCTCGAAGCACGTCCTCCGGCCACCTTCCCGCCAGCCAGTGCACGGAGAAGTCGACCGCGGCCGGAAGATCAAGGACGCTCACGACTTCCTTCGGGCGAAGTCGGCGTTTCGAGGGAGGCACGAGCCGGACGAGCTCCCACCCGCCCGGTCCATCGACGACCTCGAATCCGAGGTCCTTGATGCGGTCGCGAAGACGATCCGCCTCGTCGTATCTCCTTGCCGCGCGGAGGCGGGCTCGTTCTTCGGCAAGGCCTCGTGCCGCTGAATCGTCGCTCACCAGCGACACTCCTACCCGGCGGGCCGGAATGTATCCAGTAACCGGCGGTAGTTTTCGGCCACCGCGTCCTTAGGACCGACCCACGCACCCCCGAGAACGATCCGATCGACCAGTCCGTCGAATGCCGCCAGTCGTTCTCGACACTCTTGTTCAGTACCCGTGATCGCGAAGGTATCGACCATGGGCATGGCCAACTCGACGAGAGCTTGCATGTCGCCCCGAGCGTACGCACTTCGAAGCGGAGCCACCCGATCCTCGAAGCCGTGGTGCGCTAGCACCGGCGTGTACGTCCTGGTCGTGGCGTAGAAGCCGACCTGGAGCGCGGCCTCGTTCCGGGCCCGTTCCCGGTCGTCTCCGATCTGGAGAATGACGCTGTTCGTGAAGTTGATGGCGGAGATGTCGCGTCCGGCCGCCGTGGCTCCCCTCTCCACGGCAGGGCGAACGACCTCCGCGATGTACTTCGGCGACGTCATCGGGTGTCCGAGGATCCCATCGGCAACCCGCCCCGCCGCCTCAGACATCCGCGCGTTTACCGCGGCCAGGTAGAGCGGTACATCCCCCACGGGATCGGCGCCCGGAAAGGGCGGCATCGTCACCGTGTAGAACCGGCCCCGGTGATCGATCGCATCGCCGCGGAACGAAGCCAGGACCTTTCGGACGACATCGACGTACTCGGCC
>DASSDP010000159.1:0-6133 GCA_035697085.1 Actinomycetota bacterium | reverse complement strand
TGCCGGCCCTGGGGTGGCCGTCCGCCGCGATGATCCGCCATCGGACCAGGTATCCGCCGTTGGGGAGTCCATCGCTAAGGGCCACCGTAACGACGTCCTCTCGCCCTGCGGGATGCTCGGCGTCGCCGGAGTCATAGCGTTGGCCGTCCGGGCCGGTCACCTCGATGGCGCCAAACGCCAGCTCCACGGGCTCGTTGAACACCAGCTCGACATGGCCGGGCGTTTCGTCCACGACGCTTCCAGCCTTGGGCTGGCTTGACTTGAGGATCGAGTGGGCGGCGGCGTGCATGAAGCACACGCCGACCCAGAGAGCGCCCAGCAGGAGCGCGACAACCGCGCGTCGCAGTCCCTTCCGCGACCCTTGCTGGCGAACAGAACCAGCATGCGTTTCACGGGCTGGCTTCCCAAGATTCAATGGCGAGACAACCCTCACCCTCCGATTAACGGCCAAAAGAACCACCTCTCTCGACTCCGCCGCGAATGCCGGCGCTCGTTTATGAAGCGTGAGCGAGGGGCGGAGCTCGGTGCTGGTCGCTGATCAGGAAGTACAGCCGTCTGGGCCGGTCCTGCGTAACCGGTGCGAGCTGCCTCATACGAGGCTCTCTGGGAAGTCGCGACCCCCGAGTGATCAAAGCTCCCACCGCCCGTACGAATGTCCTGACCAGCAGAGAGGAAATGAGTGCCACGAGGACCTGGATGGCGAGTCCCATGACGACGGCGGGTTCGAGAAGCATCTGCTCGAGGGACATGCCTCGTTCGAAGAACTCCATGGCGAGGAAGGTGGGGACTTGAATCGCTGCCAGGCATATTGCGATTGAGAGGAGGGCCGGTGATCGATCTCCTCGGATCACCCGGACGGCCAGAAGGCTAAGGACCGCGGGGATTCCTGCCAGCGCCGAAATGAGCAGCAGTGGGAAGGAGTCGTGACCCGAGCTTGCGAGCCGAGCGGAGCGCTCCGCCTCTGCCGGATGGGCAAGGACGTATGCCAAAAGATGGCCCAGGACCACCCCGGACCAGGCAAGCCCCCCGATAGCGAGCAGTCGAACCCTGGTCACGACCCTCATCCTAGGACTCGACGTCATCGTTCGCTACCGAGTCGACAGACTGGCTCGATTAGGCTTGTGCATTCCACTCGGGAGTAATACGGCGGAGGTACCGGCTGGGTTCGACCGCTAGAGGGGAAGGACCATGGGGCCCTCAGGTCCCCAACGAGCGGGGCCTCCCGGAAGGGAGGCCCCGCTGCTGCCAGAACGCGCGGACGCGTTAGTCCATCGTCTGCGGGTTCAGGTGGTCCACCAGGTGGGCATTGCCCGGCTTCTGGATGAGCGTCCGATACACGACCATCCCTTCCGCGATGGCGTTGTTCTCGACGCCGTCAGATGCGTAGACCGGAATCCCGGGCCCCGTCTTGAACATGGGCCCCGTGTACGGGTACGCGGACCAGGTGCCCGAGTCCTGCTGCGGGTCGTAGTACGCGATCTCCTTCAGGCGCGTTGGCTTGCTGAAGTCGATCACGTCCACGCCACCCGTGTACCACGCGTTGACGAGCAGGTCCCGCTGGATGCCCATGACGGCCATGCCCATGTGCGCCGAACAGTACTCGGTCGCCCCCGGGTCGGGCCGCACATCGCCGACGTGGAACTCGCTCAGGAAGTTCCCCTCCATGTCGGAGAAGAACATCCTCCCGGTCTTGTGCGTACCACCGGCGGGGTTCCACGGCCGCGGTGAGTATGTGGTCATCGTCGGACATCCGCCCCCGAAGGACTCGTCCACCCAGTTCACCACCGTGCCTTCGTTGTTGAACATCACTGAGTGGAAGAAGTCGACAGCACCCGGGAACTGGCCCGTACCGCCGGACGACACCTCGTCGTCGCCGATCGATATCGGGTTCAGCGTGTCCGGGATTCCCGTCGCGGGATCGATCTCCCAGACCTGGCCCTGCTCGGCGCAGGCCGCGCCGGCCAGGTTGTGCTCCATGTGGACCACGATGTCGTGGCAGGCCACGGCGGCGGGCTCGAAGACCGGCGGGGGCGGCAGCCCCTTCTCTGCCCACTCCTGCCTGCCGTCCGGGTCACCGGGATAGCTGAGCGCTGGCTGGACGGACAGTTCCTGGGACGCCGCGGGGTTGTTGAGCGGCACCTCGACGACCTGGATCACGCCGTGCAGCGGGTTGGCCGGACTCCCGGGGTCCTCGTCGTACGGGTTCGCGGTGTTCAAATACTCCGTGTCTCCGCACGTCGGTCCCGCACGCAGCGGGTACGAGGACGCGTAGACGATCAGCCGCGGATTGGCCGGATCGTCTGCGAACCCGGTCCACGCCGTGATCGTGTGGGCGCCGCAGTCCGTGTACACGGCCTTCACCTGCTGGATGCTGGTGAAGGGGTTGGCCGGATCGTCGCTCATAGTGAAGACCCGGACGCCCTCCCAGCCGGTGGGGGTTCCGAACGCCACACGTGGCGCTCCGCATTCGGGCGAGGCCATCGTCCGATCCACCGCCAGGAGCAACAGGTCGGCGACGCCGTTCCCGTTGCGATCCCAGACGATCGGGTCGTTCTGGTTGGCGTCACACGCGAAGTCTCTCACCAGCACCGGGTTGGCGGGATCTGAGATGTCGAAGATGCGCACCCCACCGCTGGGTGTGGCGTCACCGGTGTAATAGCCGGAGAAGACGTGATTTCCCCAGAACGCGAAGTCGGAGTGGATCGCCGGCTTCGGCGACGTGAATATCTCGCTCATCTTGTTGCTCTGGTCGGGCACATGCGTCGCGCCCGCCGGCAACGCCAGTGCGGCGAGGGCCGGCACCATCAGCGCGAACAGAATCGTTCGCCATCGTCTCAAGTCTGACCACCTCCCGTGCTTTGTCGTTGGACACTACGAGGGACGCATATACGCGTCACCTCATCGGCCACCGCAGGTGGCCTCCTTCTTTCGGTGAGCATCCCCCCTTTCCCGGGCAACGGGCACCCGGCCCCTCTTCGGGAGCCGGGTGTCCGCTGCTGCCTGTCAGAACGCGCGGACGCGTCAGTCCATCGTCTGCGGGTTCAGGTGGTCCACCAGGTGCGCCTTTCCAGGCTTCTGGATCAGCGTCCGATAAACCACCATTCCCTGGGCGATGGCGTTGTTCTCGACTCCATCCGTGGCGTAGACGGGTATCCCGGAGCCTCTCTTGAACAGCGGCCCCGTGTACGGGTACGCGGACCACGTACCCGAGTCCCGCTGTGGGTCGTAATAAGCGATCTCCTTCAGCTGCGTCGGGTGAGTGAAGTCGATCACATCCACCCCGCCCGTGTACCACGCGTTGACGAGCAGGTCCCGCTGGATGCCCATGACGGCCATGCCCATGTGCGCCGAGCAGTACTCGGTCGCGCCCGGGTCGGGCCGCACGTCGCCGACGTGGAACTCGCTCTGGAAGTTCCCCTCCATGTCGGAGAAGAACATCCGTCCGGTCTTGTGAGTACCGCCGGCCGGGTTCCACGGCCGGGGCTGGTAGTTCGTCATCGTCGGGCAGCCGACCCCGAAGGACTCGTCGACCCAGTTAACCGTCTCCCCCTCATTGTCGAACATCACCGAGTGGAAGAAGTCGACTGCTCCGGGGAACTGGCCGGAACCGCCGGACGTGAGCGCGTCGTCGCCGATCGAAATCGGGTTCTCCGTGTCCGGGATCCCGGTGCTCGGATCGATCTCCCAGACCTGACCCTGCTCGGCGCACGCCGCTCCGGCGACGTTGTCCGCCATGTGCACGACGATGTCGTGGCAGGCTACGGCGCCAGGCTCGAACGCGCCGGGCGTGCAGAACCCGAAGTCGAACCCGCGCTCGCACCACTCGATCCGCCCGTCCGGGTCACCCGGATAGCTGAGCGCCGGCTGGACGGACAGTTCCTCGGACGCCGCGGGGTTGTTGAGCGGCACCTCGACGACCTGGATCACGCCGTGCAGCGGATTGGCCGGACTCCCGGGGTCCTCGTCGTACGGGTTCGCGGTGTTCAAATACTCCGTGTCTCCGCACGTCGGTCCCGCACGCAGCGGGTACGAGGACGCGTAGACGATCAACTCGCCTTGGTCCGCATTCCCCTGCCACAGCGTGATCGTGTGCGCGCCGCAGTCTGTGTACACGGCCTTCACCTGCTGGATGCTGGTGAAGGGGTTGGCCGGGTCGTCGCTCATCGTGAAGACCCGGACGCCCTCCCAGCCGGTCGGGTCGCCGTGAGCCGCCCTCGGAGCTCCACACGCCGGGCTAGCCATCGTGCGGTCCACGGCCAGCAGCAGGAGGTCGGCGACGCCGTTCCCGTTGCGGTCCCAGAGGATGGGGTCGTTCTGGGCGCCGTCACACGCGAAGTCCCTCACCAGCACCGGGCTGGCGGGATTCGAGATGTCGAAGATGCGCACCCCACCACGTGACCCGGAACCGGGCGGGAACCCGGCATCGCCGGTGTAGTACCCGACGAAGGCATGGTCTCCCCAGAACGCCAAGTCGGAGTTCGTCGCCTGGTTCGGCGAAGTGAATATCTCGGACATCTTGAAGCTCTGGTCAGGCACATGGGTCGCGCCCGCCGGAATTGCCGGCACCATCA
This sequence comes from Actinomycetota bacterium, assembly GCA_035697085.1. Lineage (GTDB taxonomy): Bacteria > Actinomycetota > UBA4738 > UBA4738 > CALAEC01 > DASQUW01. The sequence continues at coordinate 1,562 of DASSDP010000159.1, read as the reverse complement.
GGGATAGCGCTCCGAGCGCGAGCACCATCGTTTGCCATCGTCTCAGTTTGACCACCTCCCGTGCTTTGTCGTTGGACGCTACGAGGGACGCATGTGCGCGTCACCTCTCCGGCCACCGCAGGTGGCCTCGTTGTTGCGGTGGCATCCCCCCTTTCGCCAGTACGGTCACCGGCCCCCGTTGCCGGGGGCCGGTGAGTCCGTCACGAGCGCAACAGCTTTCTCTCTAGCCCCTCGGCCTCTTGCCCGTGTAATCGAAGATGTACAGGCCGAAGTCTCGGTCACTGGCCAGGATCAGCGGCCTCAGGCCCTCGCCTCGACCGGGGTGGCTGGGGTAGCCGTGACCGGCAGTCTCGTCGCCGATCGGGAAGACACCCCAGAAGTCGTTTCCACCCTCGTCGATGAAGTGCCCGACCTCTCTGATCCCGCCTGACCCGAACTCGGCGACACGGAATCCGGCGGCGTAGTAGGAGAAGTACGCCAGGTTCACATCACGCCGAGGATCGGTCTTCACCTCGTGGACCGAGAGCGCTCCGAAGCCTTCGGCAAATTGCTCGAGCTTCGACTCAGCGACGGCGTAGGTGTCGATGATCGGCAGGTTTGGGTTGGTAGCGTTGTGCAGGTTTACGTACCCCCACCCGTCGAACTCGGTGGTCGCCGAGTACTTCTCTCCCAGGGTCCCCAGCGGGATATCTGCACCCTCCGGCCCCGTGTAGCTCGGTGGGTCGTTGAACATCAGGTGCATGGCCCGGTGGCCGATGCAGATCGCCCGAGCCTGCTCATCGAAGTCGTGACCCTGTCCGCCACAGAAGAACGCGTCCGGCAGGAGCCCGTTCCGGGTTCCGCCGTGGCTCTGGCCGATGATCACGGCGTCGTAGCCGAGATCCTGGCCAAGGGCGATCTTCGTGGAGAAGAAGCACCCTCCGCGCGAGAAGACCACGGTCTTCTCCTCACCCGGTGCCGCAGTGAGCGTGCTGGCCGGAGGAGGAACTGGATCCCCGACGGCGTCGGGGCCTGCGTTCGGACCGGCGGCGGCACAGCCGCGCCCACCGAAGATCGTCGGTCCGTTCAGCGTGCCGTCCGGAAGCGAGGCGATCGACGGCATGAAGCCGAACTCACCCGCCCCGTAGACTCCCGCGTTCGGCCCCGTGGTCATGTTGAAGAGGGTCCGGTACGGCGAGAAGTCCTCGTCCGTTGAGAGCAGGAACTTGCTGTTGCTGCTCCAGTAGGACTCGTGGCTGTTCCCCTCCGATATCTCGAACTGAGGAAACTCCGGGTCGGGCATGAGGTAGTCGGAGTCGCCGACGAACACCGGGTTGTAGGGGTCGTTCACGTTCAGAAGGATTTGTCCGGCGTCCCAGTACGAAAGGGCCAGGAAGTCGTTTCCTCCGATCCGCTTGAACTGCTCGTCGTGGAGGAAAACGGTGTCACCGTTCGCGTAGGAACCCTGCGCTCCCGGCCAGTTCTCGAGGCCGAGCTCCGTGGCCATCACCGGAGCGAAGGGGTTGGTGAGGTCCATGATGTCGGTGTCCACGATCTCGTTGTTGTCGGTCGCCACGGCGAAG
>DASSDP010000158.1:0-14368 GCA_035697085.1 Actinomycetota bacterium | reverse complement strand
CGCCGCCTTCCAACCCCTCCAACCTCCAGGCCACGGCGGTGAACTCGAACCGCGTGGACATGACCTGGACAGCCTCGACCGACAACGTGGGGGTCACCAACTACGACATCTACCGAAACAGCTCCCTTCTCACCAGCGTGGGAGCGGTGACCTCGTACTCGGACACCACCGCGTCTCCGGACACCACCTACTCCTACCAGGTGCGGGCACGGGATGCCGCGGGGAACCCGTCCGGTCTTTCCAACACCTCCACGGTGACCACCCCGGCGATCGGAGCCGCCGTGTTCTCGGATGGTTTCGAGACCGGGAACCTCTCGAAGTGGACTGCCAACACCGGACTTGTGGCCCAGCAACAGGAGGTGCTGTCCGGCGCGTGGGCGGCTCGGGGCACCAGCACCGGGGCAGCCAGGTGGGCGTACGCCCAGCTCGGCACCACGTACAACGAGCTCTTCTACCGCATCCGTTTCAAGGTCGTGTCCCAGGGCGCGGCGTCCAACAACACGGTGAACCTTCTGAAGCTTCGGACCGGGACCGGCGGGTCGATCCTGGGGCTGTATCGAAACCCCCAGGGGAGGCTCGGATACCGGAACGACGTGGCCGCCGTGTCGACGACCAGCGCCACCACGATCACCGCGGGGACCTGGCACGAGGTCCAGATCAGACTACGCATCAACGGAGCATCCGGAGAGTCCGAGACGTGGTTCAACGGAGTCCGGATCGCCGCGCTCAGCAAGACCGAGAACTTCGGGACGAACCCGATCGGCCGGATCCAGCTCGGAGAGAACTCCGCCTCAAGAAACTTCGACATCGCGTTCGACGACATCACCGCGGATACGAGCTTCATCTCCGACGGTGGCCCGCCACCCGACACCACTCCACCGAGCGATCCGACGAACCTGAACGCGGTGGCCATTTCATCCAACCGGGTGGACATGACGTGGACCGCGTCCACCGACAACGTGGGGGTCACCAACTACGACATCTACCGGAACTCTTCCCTGCTCACCACCGTGGGGGCGGTGACCTCGTACTCGGACACCACCGCGTCTCCGAACACCACCTACTCCTACCAGGTGCGGGCCAGAGATGCCGCCGGGAACCCATCCGGATTGAGCAACACGTCTTCGGCAACGACCCCACCGGCGCCGTCCGTGCTGACATTTGTCCCAACGGACGACGCCAGCGTCCGAGCAGATCAGCCGGGCACGAACTTTGGAACCCAGGGATCCATCGGGGTCGACAGCAGTCCGGTGAAGCACTACCTCCTGAAGTTCAACATCTCCGGGATCGGCACCGGCACCGTGGTCAGCGCAAAGCTTCGGCTCTCCTGCATCGACTCCTCCGACAGCGGAGGCATCTTCTATCGGGTGCCGAACGCCAATTCGTGGAGCGAGGGGAGTGTCACCTGGAACTCTGCTCCGGCAGCCGACACCACCCAGCTGGCAACGCTGGGGAGCGTCTCGGCCACCAAGACGTACGAGGTCGACCTCACGTCGCTCGTGAGCGGAGACGGCATCGTGAGCGTGAAGGTGGTATCGAACTCGGCCAGCGGCAACGGCGCTGATTTCTACTCCAAGGAGGGAAGCGTCCCACCGCAGCTCGTTGTGACCCTTGCGTAGGCGCCCGGGGGAGGCAGATGGGAGTGACCCGGAATGGGACTCCACGGGGGGCCACGAGGAGTTTGCTCGGGTCATAGGAGACCGGGGGTCGAACGTCGAAATAGGTCCAGATAGCCCTGAGGTACCGGTGTGTCGGAGGCGGACGAAAATGAGAATCAGTAAGACGGGGGGTCTGCCAAACAGTGCAGATGGCTCGGTCCTGCCCATCCGGGCTCGACCTCGAGGCATCGCGCGCACCCTCGCCGCCGTCCTGGTCGCAGGATTGGCCCTCCAGTTCCTGGGGCCGATGGGGGCGGCATCGGCCTCCCACTCCTCCACCCACTTCATCGTTCGCCAGAGCGGAAGCAACTACGTCGCCGAGTCCTCCGCGAAGTCGTACACGGGCGGCCTGAAGACGGTCGTTGAGAGCGCTGTGTACAACGACCTCAAACCCGCCGGCGGCGGGACGGTCACGTTCCAGGCCGGCGTGTTTGACCTGGGCACGACGTACTTCCGCCTCGAGGAGGTCAGCGACATCGTCTTCGAAGGCCAGGGCATGGACGTGACCACCATCCAGAACAACACGACCGAGGCCCACGACACGGAACCGTTCAACTTCAAGGGCGCGTACCGGGTCACCATTCGCGATCTCACGGTGTCGGCCGGAGGCAACCCCCGGACCACGAGCGACGCGATCGACTTCGACAAGGGGAACGACAGCCTGGTTCAGCGGGTGAAGATCACGTACTCCCGGGGGAAGGGGATCATCTTCGATGGGAAGGATGCCGGGTGGACCTCTCAGGGGAACACCGTCCTCGACTGCGACATCTCAGGAACGAACAACGACGGTATCCAGTTCCTGGCCTCCACCAACAACCGTGTGGAGGGCTGTTACATCCACGACACCGTCAAGGACGGGATCGAGGCCACGAAGTCCCAGTCGAACGCGCCGCAGCCCCACAAGAAGTCGAACGACAACGTCATCATCGGAAACATCATCGACAATGCCGGCCAGAACGGCATCAGGATCCACAGCAGTGACCGGAACGTGATATCCGGCAATCAGATCACCAACAGCTCCGACGACACGGCCAGTCAGGATGGGATCCGGATCGTCTGTGATGAGTCGATCACCGGCAACGACAACCGGGTCGAAGGGAACACTGCCACTGACAACCAGGCAACGAAGACGCAGGCATACGGGCTGAACATCGCCAACTCGATCTGCAACCGGACATTCGTCGGAACGAACAACTTCGCCGGGAACAAGACCGGGACGATCAGAGACGTCGGCACGAACACTCAGTACGGGACTTCCGACACCACACCACCGAGCAACCCGACCAACCTCCAGGCCACAGCGGTGAGCTCCAGCCGGGTCGACCTCACGTGGACGGCATCCACCGACAACGTGGGAGTCGTCGCGTACGACATCTACCGGAATGCTTCCTTCCTCACCAGCGTGGGAGCCGTGACGACGCATTCCGACACCACGGTGTCTCCCGACACGACTTATTCGTATCAGGTTCGCGCCCGAGACTCGGCGGGCAATCCTTCCGGTCTCTCCAATACCGACACGGTCACGACGCCAACCGGACCTCCGCCGCCTTCGGTCCTCACGTTCACGCCCACCGACGACGCTTACGTCCGAGCGGATCAAGCAACCACGAACTTTGGCAGTCAAGGGGTGATCGGCGTCGACAGCAGCCCCGTGAAGCACACCTTCCTCAAATTCAATATCTCCGGCATCGGCACGAGCTCGGTGGTGAGCGCCAAGCTTCGGCTGGCGTGCATCGATTCGTCGGACAGCGGAGGTCTCTTTTACCGGGTCTTGAATCCGAGTTCCTGGAGCGAAGGGACCGTGACCTGGAACACCTCCCCCGCAGCGGACACCACCCAGCTGGCATCGCTCGGTCCGGTCACTGCGAATCAGGCGTATGAGGTCGATCTCACATCGCTGGTGACGGGGGACGGTCTCGTGAGCATGAAGATGACCTCGAACTCGGGCGGCGGCAACGGGGCCGACTACTACTCGTCGGAGGGCAGCGTCGCGCCTCAGCTCATCGTGACGCTTTCGGGAGGCACTGCCGACACCACGCCGCCCTCCAACCCATCCAATCTCCAGGCCACTTCGGTCACCTCGAACCGGGTGGACATGACCTGGACGGCATCCACCGACAACGTGGGGGTCACCAACTACGACATCTACCGGAACTCTTCCCTGCTCACGAGCGTGGGGGCGGTGACCTCGTTCTCCGACACCACGGTGTCCCCGAACATCACGTACTCCTACCAGGTGCGGGCGAGGGACGCCGCGGGGAACCCCTCCGGTTTTTCCAACACGTTGACGGTGACCACCCCGGCGGCAGCCGACACCACGCCGCCATCCAACCCATCCAATCTCCAGGCCACTTCGGTCACCTCGAACCGGGTCGACATGACCTGGACGGCATCCACCGACAACGTGGGGGTCACCGCATACGACATCTACCGGAACTCTTCCCTGCTCACGAGCGTGGGGGCGGTGACCTCGTTCTCCGACACCACCGTCTCTTCCTCCACCACGTACTCCTATCAGGTGCGGGCGAGGGACGCCGCCGGGAACCCCTCCGGTTTTTCCAACACGTTGACGGTCACCACCCCGGCGGCCGGAGCGGCCCTGTTCTCGGACGGCTTCGAGACCGGGAACTTCTCCAACTGGACCTCCAATACAGGACTGGTGGCCCAGCAACAGGAGGTCTTCGCCGGCTCCTGGGGGGCTAGGGGAACCACCACCTCCGCTGCCACATGGGCCTACAAGACCCTCGGCACCACCCAGACACAGCTGTACTACCGGATCCGGTTCAAGGTCATCTCTCAGGGGGCCTCGTCCACGGTCAACGTCCTGAAGCTCCGCACCGCCACGGGGACGGCCCTGTTCGGCCTGTTCCGCAACACAAGCGGGAACCTTGGTTACCGAAACGAGGTATCCGCCGTGTCCACAAATAGCACCACCCCGGTTTCCCTGGGGACGTGGCACGAGGTCCAGGTCCGAGTGCGGATCAACGGAACGTCTGGAGAATCCGAGACGTGGTTCGACGGGGTCCGGATCGCCTCGCTCAGCAAGATCGAGAACTTCGGGACCACCCCCATCGGGCGCCTTCAGATCGGGGAGAACTCCTCGGGCAAGGTCTACGACGTGGCCTTCGACGACGTCGTGGCCAGCTCGAGCTTCATCACGTAGGAGAACCCCGCCCGACGTCGAAGTCTTCAGGGCGGACGGGTCACTCGTCGGGCGAAGGACTCATCATCATTAGCCTCAGGTTTCACACCAGCCACACGGGCCCCATTTCCACGGCCTTCACCCTCGCGCGGTCCCGGAAAGGCCTCGTGGTCTCCCTGTCGGCCGTCCTGGCGCTCGGATCGGCCACCCCGCTCCTCGGCCCGATCGGCCCGGCATGGGCCACCCACTCGCCGACCCACTTCGTCGTCAGCAAGCCAGGACCAGACTATCGCGCCCAGTCCCAGACCCAGACGTACAACGGCAGCCTGAAGACGGTCGTGGAGACCGCCGTAGCAGACCTCAAGGTGGCCGGCGGGGGGACGGTCACGTTCCAGGCCGGCGTGTTCGACCTCGGCTCCGAGTACCTCCGGCTGGAGAACATGACCGACATCACGATCGAGGGTCTGGGCATGGACATGACCACCATCCAGAACTCCTCGACAGCGTTGGACGACACGGAGCCCTTCAACACCAAGGGGGCAACGCGGGTGACCATTCGTGATCTGACCGTGATCGCCGGGGGCACCCCTCGGACCACGAGTGACGCGATCGACTTCGATAGGGGCAACAACAACTTGGTGGAGCGGGTGAAGATCACAGCCTCGCGCGGGAAAGGGATCATTTTCGACGGCAAGAATGCCGACTGGAACTCACAGGGGAACACCGTTCGAGGCTGCGACATCAGCGGGACGAACAACGACGGGATCCAGTTCCTCGCGTCCAGCAGCAACCGCGTTGAGGGCTGCTACATCCACGACACCGTCAGGGATGGGATCGAGGCCACGAAGTCGCAAAACGATCCTGCGATCCAAGCCAACAAGAAGTCCAGCGACAACGTCATCATCGGAAACACCATCGTCAATGCCGGCGAGAACGGCATCAGGATCCACAGCAGCGACCGGAATCTGATCATCGGAAACCACATCACGAATAGTTCGGATGACATTCCGAACTTGGACGGCATCCGCATCACCTCGGGGCCGGACTCCATAACGTGTGACGACAACCGCGTCGAAGGGAACACTGCTACCGACAGCCAGGGCACGAAGACCCAAACCTATGGGCTGAACATCAACAGCGCTCTCTGCAACCGCACGGTCGTCGGGACGAACAACTTCACGGGGAACAGGACCGGAGCGATCAGGGACCTCGGGACCAACACCCTGTACGTGACTTCCGGCAGTCCTCCGGCCACGCCACCCGTGGGGCCCGTCGGTCCGGTTCCTTCCGTCACGCCACCCTTGTGCAAGGGGAAGGTCGCCACGCTCTGGGGCACCGCCGGCTCGAACACCCTTGCAGGAACCACGGGAAGGGACGTCATCGTCGGACGAGGCGGAGCAGACACCATCTCGGGCCGGGGAGGAAACGATCTGATCTGCGCCGGCCCGGGCGCGGACAAGATCTCCGGAGGACTCGGGAACGACCACATCCTCGGTGGAACGGGGAGGGACACCGAGCGCGGTGGCAAGGGAAGAGACCGTCTGGTGGGCGGGAAGGGAACGGACACCTGTGCCGGGGGTCCCGGAACGGACACCGCGGTCGGGTGCGAGTTGGGACCGGGACCCTAGTACGCCAGAGCCCAGGCGGCCTCGTCGGTCGCTGGTTGCCCGCACACGATGCACGGACCGCTCGGTGGAGTGGGTTCCAGCGGAAGGAAACGGATCGTGGCCTTCGTTTCGGCCTTGACCTTCGCCTCGCACTCCTCGCTTCCGCACCAGCCCGCGAGCATGAACCCGCCCGGATCATCCAGGAGCCGGGACATCTCGCTCATGTCCTTCGGCCGGAAGGTGTGCTTGTCTCGGAAGGTTCGAGCTTCGTCGAAGAGCCCCTTCTGAGCCTGCGCAAGTACGGCCAACAGCCGGTCCCCGAGCTCTGACAGGGCCACCTGTTCTTTCGTCCCGGTGAGCCTGGGGACCACGGTCGCCATGTTCGCGTCGAGGTCCCTGGGTCCCAGCTCCACCCGAACGGGAACCCCGCGGAGCTCCCATTCATTGAACTTGAACCCCGGCCTAACGTCGTCCCGGTCGTCGACCCGGACCCGATGCCCTGCGAGCTCGCGGGCGACATCGTGGGAAGCCTTCAGCACTCTCCCGCGCTCGTCGTCGGTCCGGTACACGGGCACCACGACGACTTCGATCGGTGCGAGAGCGGGGGGAAGGCGGAGCCCCCTGTCGTCGCCGTGCGCCATGATCACGGCTCCCACCAGCCTGGTGCTCACGCCCCAGGAGGTGGCGAAGGCGTGCTCCAGGGTTCCCTTCCGGTTCTGGAACTGAACCCCGTACGCCTTTGCGAAGTTCTGTCCGAGGTAGTGGGATGTGCCCGCCTGAAGAGCCTTGCGGTCACGCATCAGCGCCTCGAGCGTGTACGTCTCCACGGCGCCGGCGAATCGTTCGGAAGCGCTCTTCCGTCCCGCGTGGGCGGGGATCGCCAATACCTTCTCCACCGCATCGAGGTAGACCTCGTGGAGGATCCGGAGCGTTTCCTCCCTGGCCTCCTTCTCGGTTTCGTGGGCGGTGTGACCCTCCTGCCACAGGAACTCGGTGGTCCGCAGGAATAGCCGGGGACGGAGCTCCCACCGCACCACGTTGGCCCATTGGTTGTAGAGAAGAGGAAGGTCCCGGTAGGACTGGATCCATCTCGAATACGTATCCCAGATCACGGTCTCCGACGTGGGACGGATCACCAGGGGCTCCTCGAGCTTCTCGCCCCCGGCATGAGTCACCACGGCAACCTCGGGGGCGAACCCCTCGACGTGCTCCGCCTCCTTCTCCAGGAGTCGGTAGGGGATGAACAGGGGGAAATACAGGTTCTGATGGCCGGTGGCCTTTATCCGGTCGTCGAGCGCCCGCTGGATCGCCTCCCAGATGGCATACCCGTAGGGACGGATCACCATCGTTCCGCGGGCTAGAGAAGGCTCGGCCAGCTCGGCGGTCTTGACCACCTCCTGATACCAGCCCGGAAAATTCGCGTCCTGCTTGGGAAGCGCCATGCGGGCAGGATAACGGAACTTCGGTTGTCGCCCTCCGTGATTCTCGGTACGGTGAAGCCATGGGAGTGAGGACGCCCCCGGGCAGCTTCCGAGAATTCGCTCAGCTTCGGCCCGATGTCGAGGCGGTGATCCAGCGCTGCGGCAGGAATACCTGGGACTGCGTGCTCGTGGACGTCGATGGTAACTGGACCCGGGCCGTGTTTCCGTCCCGAGAGGTTGCCGAGGCGGTCTGCCAGGATCTGGAGGTCCCGTACCACGACGGCTGGAGCGAGGCCCGCATGGTCCAGCGGATGAACCGCCGGGACCACTGGGGGGACCCGGGCGGCCAACGCCGGGCGCTCTAGAAGCCCGATTCGAGCAGGAACCGTCGCGCCGACGGGAACCGCTATACTTCTAATAGAGGAGTCGAGGCCGAGTGGGCTGGGGCCCACTCTATTTTTTGGGAGCGATGGAACTGGAGGCTCTGGTGCGGCCGGTGGTGGAAGCCGCCGGACTTGAGCTTGTCGACGTCACGTTTCGACGGGAGACGGGGCGTCGGATCCTCCGGGTGACCGTGGATCGAGAGGAAGGCGTCGATCTGGACACGATCGCCCGAACCAGTGAGCGTCTGTCGCGCCGCTTGGACCTGGAGGAGTTCTCTCCCGGTCCGTACACCCTCGAGGTGAGCTCGCCCGGGGTGGAACGACCGCTGCGCCGGCCCGAGCATTTCGCGCGCCGTGTCGGAGAGAGGGTGAAGATCCGGACGGTGGAGCCGGTCGAGGGGGCCCGGAATCACAGCGGCGTCCTGACGGCTGCTGATGAGGACGGCGTGACGATCGATACGGAGCAGGGGGAGCGGAGGCTGCACTTCGGGGACATCTCCTCGGCTCGAACGGTTTTCGACTGGAAGGAACGCGGAGGGAAACGATGAGTGCCGAGTTGGTACAGGCGCTGCGAGAGCTCGAGCGAGACAAGGGGATCTCGTTCGAGACGATTCTCCATGGGCTGGAGGAAGCCCTGGCCTCGGCGTACAAGTCGTCGATGCGAGGCGGAGAGGAGCCGGAGGAGGAGGAGATGCACGACGTCCGGTTCACGCTCGAGCCCGAGAGCGGGGACATGCGTGCGTTCCTTCAGACCTTCGACGAGACCGGCAACCTTGTCGAGGAGCAGGAGGTTCCCGTCTCGGACGAGTTCAGGGGGCGGATCGCCGCGCAGACCGCGAAGCAGGTCATCCTCCAGAAGATCCGCGACGCGGAGCGCGAGCTGACATATGAGGAGTTCGCGGGGCGTGAAGGCGACGTCGTGACCGGCATCGTTCAGCAAGATTCTCACCGATACACGCTGCTCGACCTGGGGAAGGTGGAGGCGCTGCTTCCGGTCCAGGAGCAGGTACCCTCGGAGCCCTACCGTCACGGCGAGCGCTTGAAGGCGTACATCGTGGAGGTCCGAAAGACCACCAAGGGTCCGCAGATCATCGTCTCTCGGACCCACCCCAATCTCCTTCGGCAACTCTTCGAGCTCGAGGTACCCGAGGTGGCCGAGGGCATCGTCGAGATCAAGGCAGTGGCTCGAGAGCCGGGTCACCGCTCCAAGATCGCGGTGGCGTCGAACGAGCCGGGGGTGGACCCGGTTGGAGCCTGTGTCGGGGCCAAGGGATCTCGTGTTCGGATGGTTGTGAACGAGCTCAAGGGCGAGAAGATCGATGTGGTTCAGTGGTCGGACAACCTCGGCCAGTTCGTGGCCAACGCGCTTCAGCCCGCGAAGGTGAAAGAGGTTCGGATCGACAGTGATACCGGGACCGCGCTGGTCATCGTTCCCGACTATCAGCTGTCCCTGGCGATCGGGAAGGAAGGACAGAACGCCCGGCTGGCAGCCCGGCTCACCGGCCTGCGGATCGACATCAAGAGCGAATCGCAGATCCTCGAGGAGGAAACGGCCGCCCGGGCCGCCGCCGCCAAGCCCGCGCCGACGGTTGCACCGGAACCGGAGGCAGCACCGGCAGAGGCTTCGGATGGTCAGGAAGCGCTGAGCCCCGACGGCGAGACAACCGCCTCGGCCGCCGCTCCGGAAACGGAGACGGCCCCGAGATGTGCGGCCGTTCTCAGCAGCGGGGAGCGGTGCACCAACGCGGCCAAGCCCGGCTCGGAGTATTGCGGTATCCCGGCGCACCAGAAGCAGGCACGCTCGGCGTAGCCCCGTGCCTCCCGAGCCGGAGCGCACCTGCGTGGGGTGCCGGATCAAACGACCCAAAACAGAGCTGCTCCGGATCGTCCGGACGAGCGACGGTAGAGTCGTGGTCGATCGCGAAGGCACGGTTCCCGGGCGGGGAGCGTACGTCTGCAGGGACCCGGTGTGTGTCGGGAAGGCCACACGGAAGGGAGCGCTCAGCCGAGCGTTGAGAAGACCGCCCCTTGGTTCGGAGGATTTAGCTAGGCTAGTGACGGAGATCGAACGAGAAGTGAACACATGAGGATTCACGAGCTGGCGAAAGAGCTTGATGTCAAGAGCCGCGACCTCGTCGAGGCTCTGGAGAAGATGGGCTACGGAGGGCTCACGGCATCGTCGAGCGTTCCGGAGGAGGCCGTTCCTCGTCTCCGAGCCTCCGGCGGGAAGGCGGTCGCGGCCGGGAAGCCCAAGGTCATCACCGAGGAGCCGCTCCCGCCGCCCCGGCCCAGGAAGAAGGTGGCCGCCGCCAAGAAGGTGGCGAAGCCGGAACCCGAACCCGTCTCGGAACCGGAGCCCGAGCCCGAGCCCGAGCCAGCCCCAGCCATGGGGCCCGTCCGGATCGGCCGGGGGGCGACCGTGAAAGAGGCCGCGGAGAAGTTTGGAACCGATCCCACGGAGATCATCCGAAAGATGCTCGAGGCCGGCGAGATGGTCACGATCACTCAATCTTTGTCCGACGAGGCCATCGAAGTGTTGGCCCACGAGTTCGGCTACGAGGTCGAGGTCGTCGCTCCCGACGAAGACGAGGAGATCGAAGAAGAAGAGGAAGTGGACCCGGCCCGGCTTCGTGCGCGGCCTCCGGTCATCACCGTGATGGGGCACGTCGATCACGGGAAGACGCTGCTCCTCGACGCCATCCGCAAGACCGATGTGATCTCCGGAGAGGCCGGTGGCATTACCCAGCACATCGGCGCCTACCAGGTTCACCAGAACGGACAGATGATCACGTTCATCGACACGCCCGGCCACGAAGCGTTCACCGCCATGCGAGCCCGCGGCGCCCAGGTGACCGACATCGCCGTCCTGGTGGTCGCTGCCGACGACGGCGTCATGCCCCAGACCCTCGAAGCCATCGACCACGCCCGGGCCGCCGGTGTTCCGATCGTGGTGGCCGTGAACAAGATCGACAAGCCGGAGGCCGACCCCATTCGGGTTCGGCAGCAGCTCGCCGAGACCGGCGTCCAGACGTCTGAGTGGGGAGGAGACTTCGAGTTCGTCGATGTGTCGGCCAAGAGCGGAGAGAACTTGGACAAGCTGCTCGAGACCATCCTGGTGGTGGCCGATCTGGCGGAGCTGAAGGCAGACCCTGAGGCCCCGGCGAGAGGCGTGGCCATCGAGGCGCACCTCGACAAGGGCAGGGGTCCGGTAGCCACCGTCCTGGTCCAGCGGGGAACCCTTCGAGTCGGGGACGCCGTCGTGTCAGGCGGAGCGTACGGACGGGTGCGATCGATGTGGGATGAGAATGGGAACCCCGTCGAGGAAGCGACCCCGGCCAAGCCGGTCCAGGTCCAGGGGTGGTCGAAGGTGCCCGAGGCCGGCGATGACGTACGAGCGGTTGCCGACGAACGGGCGGCCCGCCACATCGCCCACGAGCGCGAGGCTCGCCTCCGCGCTGCCGAGCTGGTGGCCACCCAGCCGGTTACCACGCTCGCGGGGCTGCTTGCCGCGGCCCGCGAGGGCGAGATCAGCGAGCTCAACGTCGTTCTCAAGGCCGATACGCAGGGATCGTTGGAGGCGCTATCGGACGCGCTGGAGAAGATCGAGTCAGAGGAGGTCCGTGTCCGGATCCTTCACCGCGGCGTCGGCGCGGTGGCCGAGAGCGATGTCGTGCTGGCGCATGCCTCACGGGCGATCGTCGTTGGCTTCAATGTGCGCCCGGATCGAGGAGCCCGAGACGTGGCGGAGCAGGAGGGTGTGGACGTTCGCCTGTACCGGGTCATCTACCAGGCGGTCGACGACATCAAGCAGGCCCTGTCCGGCCTTCTCGCCCCCGCCGAGGAGGAGGTCGAGCTGGGACGGGCAGAGGTCCGGGCGACGTTCAGGGTGCCCAAGCTCGGACAGGTGGCGGGATGCTACGTGAGCAAGGGGACACTCACACGGAATGCTCGAGCTCGACTCGTCCGCGATGGAACCATCGTCTACGACGGGAAGATCGCCTCGCTCCGGCGATTCAAGGACGACGTCCGCGAGGTCCAGGAGGGCTTCGAGTGCGGGGCCGGCCTGGAGAACTTCCAGGACGTCAAGGAGGGCGACGTCATCGAGGCGTACGAGGTTCGTGAGGTGGCCCGGTCACTGTAGGCTCCGTGGTCTGAAAGGATCCGGCGAGACCAATGCTGGCGGCGCTGTGCACCATCGATCTGCGCATTCCCGCCTGTCGATCGCTGAAGGAGAAGCGGCACGTGATCAAGACGCTCACCGCGGGTCTCCGGTCGAAGTTCAACGTCGCCGTGGCGGAGGTCGACCATCAGGACCTGTGGCAGCGCGCCACGCTCGGAGTGTCGGCCGTTGCCGGGGAGGGGTATCACCTTCGGAAGGTGATGCACGAGGTGGAGCGATTCGTGTCGCGGGAGCCTGCGGTGGACATCATCGACACCGTCATGACCATCCACTCGCAAGATGACTGACGGCGGCCGGCCCCAGCGCGTGTCCGAGGAGTTCCGGGAGATCCTGGCCGAGGAGATCCCCAAGCTCAAGGATCCCCGGGTGGGGTTCGTCACCGTAACGAGGGTCGAGGTCACGCCCGATCTTCGCAGGGCGGTCGTGCTGTACACGGTGCTCGGCGAGGAATCGGATCGCCGGGCCACCGATGCCGGACTTCGTTCCGCCCGATCCCATCTTCGGTCGGTCCTCGGCCACCAGATTCGGATGAAATTCCTTCCCGAGCTCGAGTTCCGGGAAGACGCGGGGCCTGCCGGCGCGGACCGCATCGACCAGCTCCTCCGAGAGATCCACCGGGACGATGACGATGCTTCGGGCTGAGGCGCTCGACGAGGCCGCGAAAGCGCTGGCGGCGGCGGAGGAAGTCGTCCTCGTCTGCCACGTGAATCCCGACGCCGACGCCCTCGGCTCGCTGCTCGGTCTGGCCTCCTTCCTGGGGCGACGCGGGAAACAGGTCGCGGCCACGTGGCCCAACGGGCTGGCCGACCCCCCCCGATGGTTGGAGGCGCTCCCCGGACGTGAGTACCTGGTGGAGCCCAAGGAGCTGCCCAAAGCCCCATCCCTGCTGGTTACCCTGGACGCCGCGGATCCCGCGAGGCTCGCCGGCCTGGAGCACCTGCTCAAGAAGTCCGCCGTCGTCGTTTGCATCGACCACCATCGGACGAATCCTGGGTTCGGAACGATCAACGTGGTGGATGGTGAGGCATCGGCCACTGCCGAGCTCGTGTTTCGCCTCATCGAGCGGATGGGCGGCGACCTCACACCCGAAGTCGCGACGTGCCTGTACGCGGGCCTCGTCACCGACACCGGGCGCTTCCAGTACGAATCCGCCTCGCCCGAGGTGCTGAGGATCGCCGCGGCGTTGAGGGAACAACCCTTCGACCACGCCGCACTGGCCCAGATCCTGTACGAGGACAACTCGCTGCCGTATCTCCGGCTTCTGGGCAAGGTTCTCGACCGCGCCGCCCACGAGGCCGAGGCCGATCTCGTGTGGACCTACCTCACTCGGAAGGACCTGAAAGAGGCCGGGGTGTCCATCCAGGAGACCGATGACCTCATCGACGTCCTCCGGACGGCCCGGGAGGCGGACGTGGCCGCGGTGCTGAAGGAGCAGCGCGAGGGCGGGTTCAAGGTGTCCCTCCGGTCCCGGGGAAAGACCGACGTCGCCGCCGTGAGCGCGAAGTTCGGTGGAGGCGGGCATCGGTTGGCATCCGGGTACACGTCCAAGCAGGATCTGGAGGAGACGACCAAGACCCTGGCCCGGGCGCTGGCCGAGGCGCGTGGCTGACGGCCTACTGCTGGTCGACAAACCGTCCGGCATCAGCTCCCACGACGCCGTGGACGAGGTCCGCCGAGCTCTCGGCATTCGAAAGGTGGGCCACGCGGGGACCCTGGACCCGATGGCGTCCGGACTCCTCCTCATGGGCGTCGGGCGGGCCACGAGGCTCCTCCGGTTCCTGGGGGATCTGGAAAAGGAATACGAGGGAACCGGCCGGCTCGGGGCGGAGACCGACACCCTGGACGCCCGCGGTCGTGTGGTTCGCACGTCGGCGGTCGACGTCACCGAGGACGAATTGCGGGAGGCGATGACGTCGTTGGTCGGCGAGATCGAGCAGCGTCCGCCGGCCTACTCGGCGGTGAAGGTGGGGGGGCGAA
>DASSDP010000157.1:0-9044 GCA_035697085.1 Actinomycetota bacterium | reverse complement strand
TCGCGGAGCCGAGTACCAGGTGGATTTCGTGCCCAAGGTGAAGGTGGAAGTGATGACGGACGACGACCAGACCCAGCAGGTCGTCGACGCCATCCTCAAGTCTGCTCGAACCGGAAAGATCGGGGACGGCAAGATCTTCGTCTTTCCTGCGGAGCAGGTGTACAGGATCCGAACCGGGGAGATGGGCCCAGACGCCATCTGAGGCTGATCCCGAAGTCCTTCTCGAGGACCCGGTGGCCAGGCTTCTGGCTGCCCTCCGAGCGCTGGAACGGGCGTACTCGTCAGGGCATCACGGCCGATGGTCGGCACGTCGGCGAAGCGGTCTCGTCGACCAGGCCGTCCGGGCCCTGGCCGAGGGCCTCGGCCCCCGTGTAGCCCTCGTTGCTCTGGGAGGCTACGGGAGGCAGTCCCTCTGTCCCGGTTCCGACATTGATCTCATGGTCCTGCACGGAGAGCGGCGCCCCGACCGAGTGAGGGCTGTGGCCGAGCGGATGTTCTACCCCTTCTGGGACGCCGGACTTTCGCTGGGCCACGCGGTTCGGACCGTCAGGGAGTGCGTCGACGGTTTCTCCGATCGGCTGGACGCGGCCACCGCTCTTCTCGATGCCCGGCTCCTGTGGGGTGAGGAACAGCTGTTTGAGCAACTGCGGCGCCGGCTGGCCCGCGAGGTTCGGCGAGATCCGTCGGCACTCCTGGGGAGACTGGAAGAGGGAAGGGTCCTACGTCTGGAAATCCACGGGTCCTGCTCTCAGATGATGGAGCCTGACCTCAAGGAAAGCACGGGAGGTTTACGGGATATCCACACCGTCGGCTGGGCCAACCGATTGATCGCCGGGGCTCGGACGACCAGGATTGGCGATGGTGAAGGGTTGTTGCGCGCCCCGGAGGACCGAGCGTTGGTGGACGCAGAAGAGTTCCTGATCCGGCTGCGCAGCGCCCTGCACCTGGAGACCGGGAAGCGAAGCGACCGGCTCTTCTTCGAGTATCAGCCGGGGATCGCCGAGCTCTTCGGGTTCGAGCCGGGGGAGGGACTCGGCGCGGCCGACGCTCTCATGCGGGGCCTGTTCCAGCACACCCGCCAGGTGGAACACCTGACGGACGAGGTCATGGGGCGGGCACTCCTTACTGTCCAAGGGAAACCGACCCGGCAAGCGAGATCGCATGCACCCTCCACCGCGGAGGAGGTGATGCGCGCCTTCGCGGACCGCGCGCAGCACGGGAGGCCTCTCGACCCGGACACGCACGACGCCATCGAGGAGGCCGATCTCGACGAGGTCCCTCATCCCTGGTCGGAGGAGATCCGTGGCGCGTTCATCGACCTGCTGACGGCGGGTGCCCGTGAGCGGGCTCTGGAGACGATGGATCGAATGGGCCTCCTGAGTCGATTCATTCCCGAATGGGAGGCGGTTCGATGTCGCCCTCAACGCGATCCCTATCATCAGTACACCGTCGACGTGCACTTGGTGCGGGCCACCTCCGAGGCCGCTCGACTGCTCTCCGGTGAAGCCGAGGACGACGTCCTCGCCCGGGCCGCCGCGGCCGTCAGAGATCGCGATGCGTTGCTCCTCGGGGCGTTTCTCCACGACATCGGCAAGACCGGCGACGGCTCGCACGTCGAAGCGGGCGCGCGAATCGCTTGGGATGTGCTGGGGCGGATCGGTGTTTCGCCCTCGACCCGTGATCACGCCCTGTTCCTTGTACGACACCACCTGCTCCTCTCGGACACGGCAACACGGCGCGATCTCTCCGACGAGAACCTGGTCGTGGACGTCGCGGCCTCGGTCGGGGATCCGGAACGGCTGGCCATGCTGTACGTGCTCACGGCCGCGGATGCGATGGCCACTGGGCCCCATGCCTGGACCCCCTGGCGGCAAGCGCTCATCCGCGAACTCGTGGGGAAGGTCGAGCATGTACTGACGCACGGCCAGATCGGTCGCGACGCTGCGGGGGATCTGGAAGCGCGAACCGCTGCCCTGAGAGCCGCCCTTCAAGATGAAGGGGAATCGGCCGCGGATGCGTATATAGCCCGCCTGCCGCGCGCCTATGTGCTGGCG
Source organism: Actinomycetota bacterium (assembly GCA_035697085.1). Taxonomy (GTDB): domain Bacteria; phylum Actinomycetota; class UBA4738; order UBA4738; family CALAEC01; genus DASQUW01. Next base: position 6,990 of record DASSDP010000157.1, on the reverse strand, counting down.
GTTCCCACGGAGACGGCCGCCCGCCACCTCCGGATCCTCGGCCCCGCGATCGGTGCGACCGATCTCCGTACCGAGGCCCGGCCGGGTGAACGGGGCGGAACGTACGACCTCACGGTGGTGGCAGCCGATCGTCCCGGCCTGCTGGCGAAGATCGCCGGGGCGCTCGCACTCAACGGACTGAACATCCTCTCGGCTCAGGCGTTCACCACAGAAGACCGCGTGGCCCTGGATCTCTTCGCTGTGGAGCCGGTGTTCGGGGATGAGATCGACGAGGATCGGTGGCGACGGTTCCGCTCCGATCTTCGCAAGGCCATCGAGGGGCGGGTGTCCCTGGAGTACCGCGTTCGTGAGAAGCGCCGACTCTATCCGCGACCCAGCACGGTCACTCCGACGTCGGTGACCATCGACAATGACGCTTCGGATTTCTTCACCGTCGTCGAGGTGTCCGCGCCCGATCGCATCGGCCTTCTCTTCGACCTGGCTCGGGCATTTCACGAGCTCGAGCTGGATGTGCACGTGGCCAAGGTGGCCACGCTCGGTTCGCGCGTGGTCGACGCCTTCTACCTCCGCGACCTGTACGGCCAGAAGATCGAGGAGCCCGAGCACGTCCGAGAGATCGAGCGGGCTGTGCTGTCCCGACTGGAGGATGAGTCGTAACGGGGATGAGAGAAAGACGCCTTTCCATCGAAACTCCACGGGGGACGGTGTCGGCGTTGCGCACGGGTCCCGGAAAGGACGCACCTCTGCTCGTCCTCGGCCACGGCGCGGGGAGGGACATGGAGGACCCGCTCCTCGTCGGCTTCGCAGAGGGCTTGGCGGCCGAGGGGATCGCGTGTCTTCGGTTCAACTTCCCCTATAGGGAGCTCGGGAAGAGGGCACCGGACCCCGAGGCGGTGCTTCGACGGACCTGGGAGGCCGCGTTCGAGCTCGGCACAAAGTCGGGCAGCCCAGTCTGGGCGGGCGGGAAGTCGCTGGGCGGGCGAATCGCCTCGATGGTCGTGGCCGACGGGCTGCCGGCGGCAGGCCTCGTGTTCGTGGGCTACCCCCTGCATCCGCCGGGGAAGCCCGAGCGAATCCGAGACGCCCATCTCGGTGCTATCCGTGTACCGATGCTGTTCCTCCAGGGGACCGCCGATCCATTCGCCCGGCCCGATCTGCTCGAGCGAACCCTCAAGCGTTTGGGGGATCGGGCGACGCTTCATCGGGTGGAGGGCGGGGACCACTCGTTCCGCGTCCGGGGGACGCCGAAGGACGATGCCGGTACAGGCCGAGCTCTCGGAGAGATCGCCGGTCGGTTCGTGAACTCCCATCCATAATGATGGTGTGCCCCGCCGACACCGCTCCGCGCGAGACCGTCCTGAGCCGCTGACATCACATCGTCCAGGCTGGCTCCCTCCTGCTGGCACGGACGCGGAGGGGTACACGATTCGGCAAACGTCGGGTGAGAAGGCCTACACCTGTCCGGGATGCCAGCAGGTCATTCAGCCCGGGACGAGGCACCTCGTTGTGTTTCCCGACGACCAGTCCGATCTTCGCCAACATTGGCACACGCCGTGCTGGCAGCGCGAACGCAAGCTGATCAGATGATCGCTCTGTAAAGGAACCGGCCCCCGTTTCCGGGGGCCGGTCCAGCTTTCGAGCCCGAGAGTGCCGCTGGCTCAGGCCGGCACCACGAAGTCGAATATGTACAGTCCGAAGTCCCGGTCGCTCGCAAGGATCAGCGGTTTCTCGAATGAGCCCGTGGGCGAGGGATAGCCGTGCCCGGCGTACTCATCGCCGATGGGGAACACGCCCCAGAAGTGATTGCCCCGATCGTCGATGAAGAACCCGACCTCAGTCATCCCGGTGCTGTCGAACTCCCAGACCCGGAATCCGGCGTTGTAGTACGAGAGGTAGGCGAGGTTCACCCCGGGCCTCGGGTCGGTCTTGATCTCGTGGACAGTGAGATCGCCGAAGCCAAAGGCGAAAGCCGGGTCCAGCGCCTCCGGAACGGCGAGTGAGTCGATGATGGGGAGGTCGGGATTGGTTGCGTCGTGCAGGTGCACGTACCCCCACCCATCGAAGATCGAACCCACCTCGATCTCAGAGCCGATATCGCCGATAGCCGGCGCCGCCTCCGGATACTGATCGAGCGTGTAAGGCCCGGTGAACGGGGGGGTGTTGAACAGCCTGTGGAAGGCCTCGTGGTTCGTGCACACGCCGACGATGGCGTCCACGAACGCTCCGGAGCCGCAGAAGGGCGGATCCTCCACGCCCCCGTGGCGCTGGACGAACAACACAGCGTCCCATCCTGCCAGGACCGCCTGGTGGGCCTTCTCACCCGGGAAGCACGCAGGCTCGGGTGCGCTCGGGTCACCGGTCGGGCCTCGCTGAATGACGACGATCTTCTCCTCGTTCGGTCCGACGAGTGCCAGATACCCGGGGACGTCCGCCGGGCTGGGGATCGGAGCCGAGTCGGGGCAGCCGTAGCCTCCGTACACGACCGGGCCGTTCAGTGTGAGGTCCGGAAGGATTGCGGGGGCTTGCGCGCCGGGGACAATCACCGATGGGTACGTCCCTATGTGCTCCGGCGGCCCACTCGTGATGTTGAAGCCGGCGGCGCGGTAGGGAGAGAAGTCCTCGTCGGAGGAGATGAGGAACTGGTTGTCACTGCTCCAGTAGGACTGATGACTGTTGCCCTCGGGGGGGCTGATGCCGGGGACCAGGGGGTCCTCAGCGGCGTAGTCGGAGTCCCCTACGAACACGGGGTTGTATGGGTCGTTCACGTTCAGGAGCACCTGGCCGCCGTCCCAGTACGACACCGCAAGGAAATCGTTCCCTCCGATCCGCTTGAACTGGGTGTCGTGGTGGAAGACCCGGTTACCGAAAGCGGTCCCGATGTCTGGCCAGTCGCCGATCCCTGTTTCAGATGCCAGTATCGGTCGGCGCGGGTTGGTGAGGTCGAAGATGTCGATGTCCTGCCCACCGGCTTCGTCGTTGTCTGTGGTGAAAGCGAAGACCTGTCCCCCTTCTCTCTCTGAGGTCCACATCTGTGCGCTGTGGATGCTGTGGAAGATCTCATTCGGGAAGAGGGGAGTAGTGTCGCCGAAGTTCGAGGTGACCGAGGACCTCCGGCCGAGCTGCACCGGGTTCAGTGGGTCCGTCACGTCCCAGAGTGAGGCACCCAGGGGAGCGAACTTGCTGTTATCGCAATGCTCGTTGTTGTGGATCAGCAGATCACCGTCGAAGAAGGGTGTGTGGGCTTCGACAATGTGGATCCCCTCTCCAGGGTGGCTGTTGCGATGTGATGGGATGAACCCGACCTTGACAGGGTCGGCCGGGTCCTGCACGTCCACAATGTGCACACCCGCCGACGGGCACGCAGGTTGCCACGCGTTCAGATACGCGTATCCCTTGAAGTACCCGACGTCAGCAATTGCACCAGGTGTGTCGGTGAGTTGAAGCTTGCTGACGAGATTGACGTTCTGGCTCCCGGGGGGAAGATGGCCCGGTGGTTCTTGTGCTGTTGCGGTCGCCCCCATGCTGATCGCAAGGGAGAACGACGCCAGGATCACGAGATACCCTCTACGCATTGAGAACCTCCCGATTGTTTGGGTGAGCGTTCAATCAAGAGTTGCTGTCAGATCTCACCTCCCCCCGGGCCCTCGACCGGAGGGCCGCCAGCCATGGGACCCCACATCTGCTGTATTTCCCAGATTCTTACGGTCTAACTCAAAACTTTCAATATGGGATGCGAGGGCTATGTCCGATTCTCCCACCCTCAGGCGAGTCTAAGTTGCTCCGGGTGCGGCGCGTCATGCTCGATGGAGCGCGCTCGCCTCCCTGTGGTTCTTCCGACATGGTGTTTCCGAGCGATGCGCGCGAGCTTCTCAGAGATCTCGTTCTGGTAGGACTTCGGGGCGTAGGCGCGGTCGCCGTACAATTCTTGGTACCGGGTGACCAGTTCCGTGTGGTGCTCCTTGAGCCAGCGGAGAAACCACTCGCGGGAGCCTCCCTTCCTGAGGTGAAGGACGATCGGGGCGATGTGGGTCGCGCCAGCTGATGCTATGGCTCGCACTGTCTCCTCCAGCATCTCGTCACCGTCCGAGATGAACGGGAGGACCGGCGCCATCAGCACGCCGCATGGGACGCCTGCCTGGTTGAGGGCACGGCATACGTCCAGCCTTCGAAGAGGATTTGGCGTGCCCGGCTCAATCGCTTTCCATAGCTCCTGATCCACAGAACCGACCGAGACGTTGGTAGCGACCTCGGTGACCTTGGCGCATGCCACCAGCAGATCGAGATCACGCAGGATCAAGGTTCCTTTGGTCAGGATCGAGAAGGGATTGGCGAAATCCCTGAGGGCTTCCAGAATTCCGCGCATCAGCCGGTACCGACCCTCGGCCCGCTGATACGTGTCCACGTTCGTCCCCATGGCGATGTGTTCGCCAGCCCACTTCGGGTGGGCGAGTTCGTGGCGAAGGAGCTGAGGCGCGTTCACCTTCACGACGATCCGCGTGTCGAAGTCCTTCCCGTAGTCCAAATCCAGATACGTGTGGGTCTTGCGAGCAAAGCAGTATGAGCACGCGTGCGAACATCCTCTGTATGGATTGATCGTCCATCGGAACGGCACATAGGAACTCTCCGGAACCTTGTTGATGATGGAGCGAGCCTGGACCTCGTAGAAGGCCATGCCCCGGAACCCCGGTGTATCGAACGTCCGAACGACTGCGCCTTGCTCGAACAGAGGCGTGGTCAGGCGCGAATCTTGAGGGCCCACGTCGAGCCTGAGGTTGTCCCAGCGCATAGAGCTAGGAGATTAGAACACACGTTCGGAAATCGCAACCATGAGATTCGGCGCCGGCAGCCTGTATGATGCTGTCATCATGGCCACGGACGTCACCGTGACGCTGCGGCAGGGCTCAGGTGGGCGATGGCGAGCATCGTCCGATCGTTTCGACGACGTCACCGCCGGATCCAAGGAAGCCTGTCTGCGAAAGATCCGCGAATCCTCCCGCATCCGGTCGCGAGCCCTCGTCGTGGAGGTCGTCCCCCACCTGGTGGGCGTGGCCGAGGCGGCTCGGATCCTCGGATGGGACAAGCGCCGAGTGGCCACCTACATCCAGCGGGGATCGTTCCCGGAGCCGGTTGAGTCGCTGGCCGGTGGCCGGATCTGGGCGGTGGACGACATCGTGGACTTCGCCCGGGCATTCCGTACCCGGCAGAAGAAGAGAGCCTCGCGGAAGCCCCGCCGTTGACCGGTGGTGACGGCCCCGCGATACTCCGTCCGGAAACCGAAACGAGGGGGAAATCGCAATGAGTGTCAAGTTCCTGTCGGAGGAGTGGGCTGAGGAGGTCACCAGAGCGGTCAACGAGAACGAGGCATTCCAGAAAGCGGCGGGGAGCCAGGCGGCGAGGATCCAGAATGTTGTGACGACTCCGGAAGGTGAGAAGAAATACTTCTTCACGCTGGAAGGAGGGCGGGCCCAGCTCTCGATGGGAGAGATCGAGGCTCCTGACGCCACGATCTCCCAGGACTACCAAACGGCGATGGCCCTGGCCAAGAACGAGCTCTCCGGGACGGCGGCGTTCATGAGCGGGAAGGTTCGGGTCTCGGGGGACCTCATGAAGCTGATGCAGATGCAGGGGGTCTTCAGCACGCTCCCGAAGGCGCTTTCTGCGATCGACGTCGAGTACTGAGCTCTGCTCTCGGAGGGCTGCGGTTCGAGGCAGCCCCACGGGTGGCTCCGGGTCTGAAAGTGGCCTCCCACCTCCGATTTTGGCGTTGTCGGCCCACCCCCCTAGAATCCGAGGGGAGATGAGAGTGGAGGTTGTCCGCAGCCCGCGGCGTCGGAAAACGATCACGGCCGAGCGGCGAGGCTCGAAGGTCGTCGTGCTGCTTCCCGCCGGAATGACCCGGGCCGAGGAGCGGACCTGGGTCGATCGAATGGTGACCCGCCTGACCGAGAGAGAGCGCCTGGAGCGGCTGAATGCCGGTCGGGATCTGGAGCGTCGGGCAGAGGCCCTGAACGAGCGGTTCTTCGAGGGCCGCCTGTGGTGGCGAGACATCCGGTACGTGCCCAACCCGAGGAGCAGGTTCGGGTCGTGTACCCCGGAGGACAGGACGATTCGAATCTCCGACCGTGTGGCCGAAATGCCCGGTTGGGTGCGCGACTACGTGGTGATACACGAGCTCGCTCATCTGCGGGTCCCTTCGCACTCGGACCGATTCTGGCGCTTGGTCCACCGCTACCCCCTGACCGAACGGGCCCGCGGATACCTCCTGGCCAAGGGGCTGGAAGAGTAGCTCCGGCGGCCCGTTTCGTCTACGTCCCGTACAACCTGTCGCCGAAGTCTCCGAGGCCGGGCAGGATGTAGCCGCGCTCGTTCAGTTCCCGGTCCAGGGCGGCGGTGAAGACCGGCACGTCTGGGTGGGCGGTCTCCAACGCCTTCACACCCTCGGGGGCGGCGACCATGCACACCATCCGCAACGAGGCCGGCCCCTTCAGCTTGATGCTGGTGGCGGCCCGCACCGCCGAGCCACCGGTGGCCAGCATCGGATCGAGCAGCAGAACGTGGCGGCGGTCCAGAGCGGGGATCTTCTCGTAGTACGAGCCGGACTGGAGCGTTTGCTCGTCTCGCTCGAGCCCGATGTGGCCGAGGCTCACGCCCGGAAACAGCTCGGTCACGGCTTCGACCATCCCCAGGCCTGCCCGGAGGATGGGGACGGCCACGATGCCGGGAAGCTCGCTCCCCTCGGCTTGTTCCAGGGGGGTCTCAACCGACTTGGGATCCGTCGGCAGGTTCCGTGTCGCCTCGATCACAAGGATGGCGGTGAGCTGTCTGGCCAGATCCCGGAACTGCGCGGGAGGGGTGGATCGCTCGCGAAGCTCGGTCAGGAGGTGCCTGGCCAGCGGATGTTCGACAACGGTCATGGTCACGGCAGTCCAATCCTAGCCGCCCGCCCTGAAGGCACACGGCTCCGGACATTGCGCTCACGTCGCCTTTGGA
>DASSDP010000156.1:0-3700 GCA_035697085.1 Actinomycetota bacterium | reverse complement strand
GCTCTGGTCACGAGTCGGGCCGCTCTCCATGTGAGCGGCGAGCAGGAGCTTCCCGTTCCTCCGATGACCATGCCGGACCTCCGGAATCTTCCTCCAGCCGAACGGCTGTCCAAGTTCGAAGCGGTGACCCTGTTCGCGGAGCGCGCGGCCAGCGTGGATCCATCGTTCGCCGTCACGGATGAGAATGCCTCAGCCGTCGCGGAGATCTGCGCCCGCCTCGATGGGCTCCCGTTGGCCATCGAACTGGCGGCTTCGCGGATCAAGTTGCTCTCGCCATCGGCCATGCTTGAACGCCTCGATCAGCGTTTGGCGCTACTGACGGGTGGGGCCCAGGACCTCCCGGCCCGGCAGCGAACCCTTCGAGAGGCGATCGGTTGGAGCTATGACCTCCTCGATCGAGAGGAACAGACCCTCTTTTCTCGACTGGCGACCTTCGTCGGCGGATGGACGATCGAGGCCGCCGAGTCCGTGGCTGGCAAAGGCGAAGAACTTACCGTCGAGGCGTTGGACATTCTGGGCTCACTGATCGACATGAGCCTGGTGCGAAAGGAGACCAACGACGGCAACCGCTTCGCGATGCTGGAGACGATTCGAGAGTTCGGGAGAGAGATTCTCGAGCACGAAGGGGAAGCGGAGCGAGTTCAACGACGACACGCCGCGTATTTCCTGGCCCTGGCGGAGTCTGCGGAACCCGAGTTGACGCTGAGAGACCCTGGGTGGCTCGACCGGCTCGAACGAGAGCACGACAACCTTCGAGCAGCGTTGCGATGGTCGATCGATACGGGAGAGGCGGAAACCGGTATGCGCATCGCGGGGGCCGTGTGGCGGTTCTGGCAGATGCGTGGGCACCTGGGCGAGGGGCAACGCTTGACTGAGGAACTCCTGGCACTGCCGGCTGCCGCCCCTCGTACTGCAGCCAGAGCCAAGGCGCTTTCGGCCGCTGGGAGCCTGGCGTGGTGGCTGACGTGGGATTCCGCTCGTCCTGCGTACGAGGAGAGCCTGGCGATCTATCGAGAGCTCGGCGACGAGCGTGGGCAGGCCGAAGGTGCATTCAACTTGGGGTTCGCACGCCTCCTCTCCGAAGACGTCGACGAGGCCAAGGGACTCTTCCTCGAAGCTGCCGACATCTACCGCGAACTTGAAGATCCCGTTCGACTGGCGCATGCAAACACGGCCTTGGGGATGGTCGCCTTCAACCAGGGAGACGCCCGGGCGGCCGATCGGCTGGTCGAGGAGGCACGCGCGACCTTTCTGGCCGTCGAGGATCTCTGGGGGATGGCGCTCACCTCGGGCCTGTCGGCCACGGTGGCGCTGAGCGAGGGCGACTACGAGCGTTGCCTCGCGGTCGCGCTCGAGTCGCTTGACGCAAACGAGAGGCTCGGCAGCGCCCTGGGCATTGCGGTCGGGCTTCAGTCTCTGGCTGTGATCGCCGTCCGCCTGGGCCGGCCCGAGCCTGCCGTCAGATTGGCCGGCGCCGTGAACCGCATAAGGGAGAGGGCAGGCGGACAAGCGCCGCCAACCATCGTGGGGCTGGAGGACCCTCTCGAGGAAGCAAGGGGCTCACTCGACGAGGAGCGCACCGCTGCGCTCTGGGAAGACGGGCGACACATGAGCCTTGATGAGGCTATCGCCTTCGCCCGACGCGAAGCCCAGCGACTGGCCCGATCGAACAAGGTGCGTCGAGAGTAGGCGCGCACCACGCGTGCGAGAGGTTAAGGGGTATCGACGTCCGCCAGCATCGGACCGGCTCGCAGCGGTCGGCGGGAGTTCCGGTGACGACGTGGGGAGCGCTAGGCGGCGCGGGGCCTGGTTGGGCGTTCGTACCGGCCCACGAGCCACACGATCACGGCCAGGACCAGTCCCGGAGCCACGATCCAAATCGGCCGTTCCACCCACCACCGAGCCGAGGTGTCGTGCTCCCGGCCGAACCCGAGAGTCCATAGTCCGAAGATGGCCACCAGATACGCGGTCATGTGCCAGAGAAAGAGCGTCATGATCACCCTGTTACCAAGGATGGTCGCCTTCCAGGGCCCGATGCGATGCAGCCATTGGGTCAGCCGGTCGCGAAGGAGCATCGCCGCCGAAATCGTCCACAGGCCGACCAACATGAAGCACACCGTCGGGGGATAGGCGTTCGAGATCGGCTCGGCGTCGGTGCCGAGGATGCTCTTCGGATAGTGGCCGATGGTCGGGAACCATCGAAACCGGGCGTCGCCCCCGAACCACTCGAAGAGCCACGGGGTGGTCAGAAGGAGAAGAGTCCCGATCCCTCCGAGAGCGATTGCCCAGAACACCTTGCGCGGAATTCGCCCCAGGGTTCCATCCGCATAGAAGTGCCCCAGCTGATGGGGGAGGAGTAGGACGAACGCGATGTTCAGGTACCGGAACCTGTGGATGCCCAGACCGAATCCGATCACCTCGACCACGATCGTGCCGGCGACGAGGAGTGCGGGGACCCACCAGCGAAATCTGCGATGCAGCCGGATCGTGAGCGGGCTGACGGCCACTACCACCAGGTACACCCCGAGGAACCAGATGGGCCCGAACGGAAGGGTTGCCGCCGGGGGGTTCATGCCGCGGAGCAACCGCGTCTCGCCCCAAATCACGGGGCCCGATGGCCTTCCGACATCTGCGAGGTGGAGGCCAACCTGAATGGCTACCCAAACGGAGAGGAGGATGAGGGAAGGCCGAAGGAGCCGCTGGATCCGCGACCTGATGAACGTCCAGGTGGACTCGCCTCGTCGACGGAAGGCGTCGTACGCGACCAGGTTCGCGAACCCGCCCACCAAGAAGAAGATCGGCATCACCTGGAGGACCCACGTCGCCAGCCAGAGCCCCGAGGTGGCCCCGATCGCACTGGTCAGGTAGATGAGTCCGTTCTCCCACCAGATGATCCCGATGGTCCAATGGCCCAGCACCACGGTGGTGATGCTGAATGCTCGCAGGAAGTCCATGTACCGATCGCGAGTGACGGGGGTTCGAGCAACCACGGCGTCGAGGGCGCGGATCATCCTCTCCGATCTTTCTCTCTTCATATGGAACGCGCCAGATGATCGCGTATACTGGTCGTGAGGGTTCAGCGTGTACTAGCTACGAGCAGTTCCCTCACCGGCGATAAGGCCGGAGGCCGGCGAACAGCACTCAGGTTCGTGCAGGCCATGGAAGGAGGGAATTGCAGTGGTTACTGGAACCGTGAAGTGGTTCAACCCTGATAAGGGTTTCGGCTTCATCTCCCAGGAGGACGGTCCCGACGTGTTCGTGCATTTCAGCGCGATCGCGGGAGACGGGTACAAGAATCTGGAGGAGAATCAGAAGGTGGAGTTTGAGGTCACCGAGGGACCGAAAGGCCCCCAAGCCTCGACCGTTCGCCCCGTCGCCTAGTCGGCGATCTGATACGTAAGCAAAAGGCATTAGGGACCGTCGCGTCATGCGGCGGTCCCTGCCTTTGCAGACTCTCGTCCGAAGGCTGAAAAGTTCTCGGTTTGTTTGGACGCAAATCTGTCTAAACGATCATGTCAACGTGTAGGCACCACCGCAACCGAGTAGACTGAGCGTTGTGGGCTCCTCAGTTGTGTACCAGACAGGTCCGGGGATGATCTTCCGAGTCACAGAGACGGACGAAGGTGGTTTGAAGGTAGACGTGCTGAAGGATGGGGCCTGGGTTCCAGGTCGCATCGGAATGGTAGGACTCCGCCTCGCC
>DASSDP010000155.1:0-6690 GCA_035697085.1 Actinomycetota bacterium | reverse complement strand
GCCGTGGTCATGTCTCGCATCGCCCCGATCAGGCGGCCGGCCATCTGCTCCCAGGAGGGCCCCTGGAAGATCTTCAGGGTACCCATGTACAGGCGCCCCTTCCCCCTGATCCGCTTCCCCCCGACCATGGTCCCGCTCGCCCCGCAGTCGGCCGACAATTCGGTCGCTTCCGGACGCTCTTCAGAGCGGAACGGTGCGAGGTAGCCGCGCAGGAAATCGAGGAAGGCCGGGTCAGTGGCCCGAACAGAGAAGTCGTAGCCTTCGATGGAGTAGTAGTCGGTAGCAGCCCAACCTAGGCGCTCAAGGGCGTCCCGTCAGCGGTTGGGGCGGCGCTCTCGCTCGTCCAAGTCTACCTCGCTGTCCATGCGTGCTGTTTTCATCGGTACTGCCTCGGCGCTACCAGAAGGGAGCATGCAAACTAAGAATAGCCTTCGGGCGGTTGCCTGCTCAACAGGAAGGGGCCGCCCGATGGGGGCGACCCCTATCCACGTGACTGGTTCAGCCTATGCCACGCACGCGGGATAGGCCGGGCAGCCGGCGAGCGAGCCCACATACTCCGCCCACTCGTTGGCGGCTCCTGTGTTGTGGCACACGAACTTCTCCGGGTTGCACAGTTCGTTGTTGCAGCAGGGGTTACCCCCGCCTTGCCCGGACGGGCAGTAGCACTGGCATGGACCCTGGCCCTGGGGGTTATCAGGATCGGAATCGACGCCGTCACACGAACCCCCTCCGCAACCGCTGAGCGACTGACACGCGCTTTGGCAGCCGCCACCGTCCGCGCCTCCCACCGAGTGGAAACAGGGAGCGGGAGACCCCTGCGCGAACGCGGGTGTCGCAGCGAGAGATTGAACCACCGGCGCCGCCCACGCCACACCTCCCACGATAGCAACGCGTTTGAGGACCTGCCGTCGGCTGACGCCTTCGGCAGAATCTGGTCGCGCTTGGTCGGGCATGCCGCCACCTCCCTCTGTCGTGCGGGCACCTACTCGTCTGTCTGTAAGTCTTCAGGCCCCCAAGGCTTCGGGCATCCGTAACTAATCGTAATAAATCTACGCACGTCGACCATGGTGCAGTAGACATAAGGTTTTTGTCTCGCATTTCGGTCCACGAAATAACTATGAGATATTGGGAAAAAGACTAGTTATCGCCAGTCGACGGAGACGACCTCGATCGGCTCGGCCATGCCCCGGATGTCCACGGTCCGGACGTCGGACACGGAGAACCGTCCGTCGGCGGCCGTGCCTCGGCTGGCCAGGATCTCTCCTCCCTCGGCCAGTCCGGCGATCCGGGAGGCCTCGTGCACGCCTTTCCCGGTGAAGTTCTGGCCCACCTGCGTGGCTCCGGCGGCGTGGACGCCGATCCGGACCTGGGGGGCGAATCCCTGGGTCCGGCGCTGATCGGCGAGGCGGCGCTGGATCGCCACCGCGCAGGCGATCGCCTCGTCGGGTGACTCGAAGGCCACGAAGAATCCGTCGCCGGTGGCGGCCACCTCAACTCCCCGGTGCGCGGCGAACAGCGATTGGAGCGTCTCATCGTGCCACCGCTTCAGCCCCTCCCACGCCTCGTCTCCCATCGCCTCGATGAGGTTGGTGGACTTCACGATGTCGGTGAACATGAACGTCTTCTCCACCCGCCGCGGTGCGCCCTTTCCCCGAAGCTGCCACGGGAGGAGCTCGTCGACTTCCTCGATCACGATCGCCTGGGTGGGGCACGACAGCGCGGCCTCGCGGAGAAGCTCGTCCTCGACGCTTTCCACGTCGATGACGTCGGCCTTGAAGGCTTCGCCGGCATGCCAGTCGAACGCGGTGGGGGCGATCGAGATGCAGTTACCGGCGGCCACGCATCGGTGGCGATCGACCCGGGCCCGAAGCATCGCCTACACAACCTTCTCGCGGAAAGCGAAGGCAGTCGCTTCCGCCCTGGAGGACGCTCCGATCCTGGCGAAGATCTCGGCCAGGCGCCGAGCCACGATCTCCTCTTCCAGCTCCAACCGCTCTGCGATCTCGTGGTTGGTCAGGCCCTCGATCATCGGCCGAAGCAGCTCGAGGTCTGATTCGTCCAGCGAGCCGTCCCCGTCCGCGTCGCCGGGACCCATCTTCAAGCCTTCCAACGATCCGGCCAGTCGTACCAGCTCCCTGCCCACAGGCCCACGCAGCCAGCGCACCCGGATCCCCTCGTCGACCGTGCGCTGGGCGGCCATGGCCAGGGTGACCTGAACATAGGTCCGGGTGGTCCGGGATTCCTCCTCGCTTCCGCCCGCGATCATCGCCTCCGCCACAGGCAGGAGGACCTCGATGTGGGCGTCCTCATGTAACGACTCCTCGAGCGCTGTGTATGCCGAGCGCGCTGTTTCCACCGCCCTCTCCACGCCCCCTCGGGCCAGGGCCACTCGGGACAGCGCCGCGTCGGCCTGCGCCCCCCAAGGGGGATGCCCCGGAAGCAGCTCCATAAGGCTCTTGGCCTCGGTGGCGGCCTGCTCGGCCACGGTCAGCAGATCGTCATCCTTGCCCTCGGCTCCCAGGCGAGCTGCCTCGAGCGCCAGCAACGCCAGCGCCTCGCACCGGGCCGCCGGGCGTCCCTGCTCGGAGGCGAGCTGTACCGCTCGCTCCAGATGCGATCGCATCCCCTCGGCATCGCCGGCCGCCCCCCGCCACATGCCTCGCCAGATCTCGAGCTGACGGGCTCGAAACGGCGTCGGGCTCTCGGCAGCCGTGGCTGCCGCCCGGTCGATCCATGCTTCCGCCTCGTCGACGTCCCCGAGATCCAGATGCGCCAGAGCCGTGCCGCCGGCGGCGAGGAATTCCAATGGCCGGTCGCCGATGAGGCGAGCATGGCGGTGGGCATCCTCCCCTCGGGACAGGGCGAGGTCGGGGATGACCTTCGCCCGGGAGAATACGTGGACGCCGAAGAGCATCTGGGCCTCCGCGAGGAAACGCTCGCTCTCCTTGGTCATGCCCTCCAGGCGGGAGAAGACGCGCCGGATCTCCTCGATATGGCGCCCGGCCCCCACCCCGAAATGGATGTCGGGTCCCCAGGACGTGTACGCCAGGGCGATCAGAGCCGACATCGCTCCGCGGCGGTCCCCGATCCGCTCGTACAGCTCCAGCGCTCGCTCGAAGAACCGCGTCGCCTCCGTCGCTATCGCAAATACAGGGGTCTCCTTGACGAGATCCAACGGCGTCTCTCCCTCGGCGATCCGCCTCTGGAGCTCGACTCCTTCGCCGGTCAGATACCGCTCGACGAACCACCCCCGAACCTTGGCGAACGCGATCGTGCCGAGCTCCCGCGAGGCAGCCGCCAGGCTGGCGTCATCCCCGAGCTCCTCGGCCAGCTCCGCTGCTCGCCGGTAGGCTTCCTCTGCGCCATCCGCATCCACGTCGACGAGGGAGAGGGTGTACCCCTCGCCCACCGCGGAGCGCATCAGGTCCTGGCCCAGCTCGAGAGACGCCGCGAGCTCGGCCTGCTTGTCGCCGTTGGAGGCAGCGAGGTCCCGGACCCTCCCGGCAAGGGCCGTCGCTTGATCCCACTCCTCGGACACCCGGAATGCGGCGGCCCGCCGAAGCTGCACGTCGGTCTCCAACCCCGGGTCGCCCAGAGCTTCGGCCAGCGCCGCCAGCTCGGCCAGCGTCTCCAGTCGTTCGCTCGGTCGCCGGAGCATGTCGAACGCCTCATCCCGGGCCTGGAGAAGGGCCACCCGCTCCTGCGGAGTCGCGGCGATGGGCAGGGCCAGCTCGATCACTCGGAGGACCTCTTCGGGGGCGCTGGTGGCGAGGGCGTTCCTGATGGCCTGAAGGGAGAATCGGACGCACAGGGGAGCGTCACCCGCCGCCTTCGCGTGGTACGCCAGCAGAGGAAGGCTCTCTGCGGCGGGCTCGCCGACCGTCAGCAGTTCCACGATCGCCGAATGGATAGCCCGTCGGCGCGCGGGGTTGAGGACTGCGGCAGCGAATTCCCGAACCTGCTCGTGCGAGAAGCCGTAGTCGGCAGGAGAGTCTTCCGCGTACTGGGTGAGGAGCCCGGTCACAACCGCCGGTATCAGCGCCTCGTCCAGGGACTCGAATGTGGCCTCGCCCTCGCCGAGCTGGATCTTGAGCGCCTGAAGGTCTTTGAGGCTGAATTGCCTTCCCAGCACCGCGGCCAGCGCGAGGATCGCCTTGGTCCCGTCGGGCAAGCGAGCGGCCCGCCTCGATATCAAGGTTCGGACCGACGAGGGGACCAGGCGATCCGCATTCTTGGCCAACGTCCACACGCGATCGATCTCCTGAATCATCCCCGCGTCTCGGTACGTCTGAGCGAGCTCCTCGATCACGAAAGGCACGCCCTCGGCCTGGGAATGCATCACGGCCCCGCCGGTGGGGTCGACGCTTCCACCCAGGATCTGGCGCAGGAACTCCGTTGTCTCCATCTGTGTGAACCGGTCGAGCTTGAGGCGCCGGATCAAGCCCAGCCGCTCCATGTCGGCGAGGAGGTTGACGGCCTCGTTCACGAACGCCAGCTCCTCGGGGCGGATGGATAACATCAGGAAGATGGGGCTCCCTCCAGCGGAGCGGACCACGTAGCGAAGCAGGCGCAGGCTGTCGTCGTCGGCCCATTGGAGGTCGTCGATGAATATGGCGAGGGGCCGTTCCTCGGCCAGGGCCCGGATGGCCACGGCTCCGAGGTCGAGAGTGCGCAGGAGCTTCTGGTCCGGCGGGAGGCTCTCGAAGCCCGGCTCGTCGCGGCCGGTCAGGGCGTCGAGGCTCCGCCTGACGGCCTCACGGGAGGGGCTTTCCGAACCTCCCGACGTCGCTTCGGCCGAGCCGACGATGGATCGGGCCAGGAGAAACGGTCCCCGGATCTCCTCGTCGGCCGCCACCGAGATCGTGGTGAATCCCTCGGCAACGGCGATGTCCGAGGCGGCAAGAAGAAGGCGCGTCTTCCCGATCCCGGGCTCGCCCTCGACCGTCACGGCTCCGAGGCGACCGGTTTTGCTTGCACCCAGTTCCTGCTGGATGGCGGCGAGCTCGACCGGGCGTCCCACGACGGCGCCGGTGACCCGACGAACCTTCAAGGCCAATGGGGAGAACGGCTGCAGGAGCTGTGTCAGTGGAGACGACTCGGTCTCGGTCGCTCCGCTGTCCGCCGGTTTCGAAGAGTGTTGGGCGTCCGCCGTGGGAACCTCCGTCATTGTCTGCTTAATCGACGCGCCGAGAGCTGCTCAGGCGTGCGTCGGCCGCCAAGCGATTGTACCTGTTCGCCTTTCGTAGCGATTCGGGCGAAAGCGGTTCCCCGCGCTGCTCGTTTACCCGAGGTCAGGGCGAAGGAATCGAGGGTCTGGTGCGGGTCACGAGGCTTTCGCCACGCTCCGCCGGAGTCTGCTCCTGTCCGTCAGGAAGGCCAGCACGTCGGCCTCTTCTCGAGTCAGTCCTCGACGGGAACGGTGCTTCTTCCCCCTCGCCTCGAGGAAGGCATGGAGGGAGCCATCCATGTATCCGTCCGCAACCGCCGGATGCACGTAGTAGGCGCGGCAGATCGCTGGTGTGTTCCCCAGCACCTCGGCCACCATTTCGATCCCGCGGAGCAGTGTTCGCTTTGCCTGCCGCGTCGACGTGGCCGGACCCAATTCTCGGAGGGACTGGACCATGAGGACGGTTCCCGCCCACGTCCTGAAGTCCTTCGCGCTGAAGTCCTCGCCGGCGTGACGTCTCAGGTATTCGTTCACATCGGCAGACTCGACCGTCCTGTGCTCGCCCTCGTCGTCCACGTATTGGAAGAGCTCGTGACCCGGGATCTCCTGACACCTTGCGATGATCCTCGCCAGCCGGGGATCTCGGACGCCGACCCGGTGTCGCTTTCCGCTCTTGCCCAGGAACTCGAACTCCAGCGTAGAGCCGGAGACGTCAACGTGGCGGTCTCGCATGGTGGTGAGCCCGAAGGACTCGTTGTCTCTTGCGTACTCCTTGTTCCCCACGCGGATGAGCGTGATCTCCAGGAGGTGAATCACCGTTGCCAGGATCTTCTCCCTGGGAAGTCCGGGGAGCGAGAGGTCCTGGTCCACCCGTGCTCGTATGTGGGGAAGAACCTTGGCGAAGGACGCCAGCCGGGCGTACTTGGTCCCGTCGCGAACCTCCCTCCAATGGGCGTGGTAGCGGTACTGCTTCCGGCCCCGTGCGTCCCGCCCCGTGGCCTGGAGGTGGCCCCGAGCGCTGGGACAGATCCATACGTCGGTCCATGCCGGCGGGACCGCCAATGCCCGGATCCGCGCGATCGTCTCAGGATCTCGGAGCGCGCCTCCTCGTGCATCGGTATAGGCAAAGCCGCGGCCCGCCCGCCGCCTCGAGATGCCCGGGAGCCGGTCGCTCACGTACCGAAGGCCGGCTTCCTCTGCCGAAGCCATGGCCTCGGCGGCCCCGTTCCCGTTCGGAGCCGGCCCCGCGATCGAGGGCGCTTTCGGCTTGGACACTCGTTCTCACCGCCGGGTTCTTTCCCCGATGAGGGGGTCAGCACACCGGTCACATCGGGGCAATCCCGACGTTCCTCACGACACGGCACTCGGGCGGCTGGTCGGCTTCTGTAACCTTCTGCGGCTGCGCAGGGTCTGACAATTTGCTGGGATTCCCCAGCGTAACTATGATTCGCACCGTCCGGTTCGAGGGGAGGTGGGGAATGAATCCGAAGCAGTTCCTGCAGATCGGGGGAACGGTCCTGCTC
>DASSDP010000154.1:0-15514 GCA_035697085.1 Actinomycetota bacterium | reverse complement strand
AAATTAGCTAGTCATGGAGGGAGGGGCCGGTTTCTGCAGGAAGATGCCCGCGGGAACCGGCCCCGAGCACCCACGGGTGTTGGTATCTAGGAACCCGGGCGCCGCAGGGCTCGCTCCAGGCCTTCGACCAAGCCTTCGATCGTGTGCGGTCGGGCCACGGCATGAACCTTGAACCCCGCCGTGCGAGCCGCTCGCGCGGTAACCGGACCGATGCATGCCACCCTCGGCCCTCGGACAACGCCGGCCAGTCGCACGAATCCATCGACGGTAGACGCCGATGTGAACGCCAACGCGTCCACCCGCCCCGCCCTGAGCGCGGCCCGGGCCTCCCGCGGAAGGGAATGCAGGGGCCGGGTCCCGTATGCGTCGACGCGGACGACCGTCCATCCCTTGCTGGTCAGCCCGTTCTCGAGCTCCGGAGTGGCGATGTCTGCCCTCGGCAGAAGAACCTTTCCACGGCCTCTTGGAAGAGCCCGGCCCAGGGCAGCAGTGGTGAACTCGCGAGGCACGAGGTCTGGCACGATCCCATGGCTCCGGAGGGCGTCACCGGTTGCTTCTCCTACTGCGGCCACACGGGCCGGAAAGTTGGACACATCCAGGCCGAGAGCGGCCGCTCGCTGGAACCACGCCTCCACGGCGTTGGGGCTGGTGAACGCGATCCAGGCGAAACGGCCGACTCCGGTGCTGTTGATGGCCTCGTCGAGCGGTCCACCGGCGCGGACGGGGACGATCTGGATGACCGGTGCCTCGATGGGCACGGCACCGCGATCCCTGAGGGCGTCCGCGAGTCCGCCGGCCTCGTCACGAGGCCTGGTGACGAGCACGACCTTCCCGGCCAGCGGCCCCGCCCGACGATCGCGGGCCACTACCGAACCTCTTGCAGAATGCGGTCCGCCCCCCCGGTCCGAAGAATCTTCGCAGCCTCGCCGGCCGCATCCGACGGGTTGGTCGCCTCCACCTGCGACCGGACCAAGTCCGAGCCGTCCGGGCGCACCACCACCGCCAGCAGCCGGATGCGGCCCTCGCGCCACTCGGCGTAGGCGCCGAGGGGAAGTCGGCACCCTCCTCCCAGGAGGCCCGCCACGAGGCGTTCCGTGTCGAACGCCACATGCGATACGCGATCGTCGATCCCGGCGACAACTTCAGCTTCAGTCGAGGCCTCACGTGTCTGGACCGCCAGGGCCCCCTGCCCCGGAGCGGGAACCATCTCCTCCACCGGGATCGGTGCGACGTGCTCGGGATCGACGCCAAGCCGGACCAGTCCGGCCGCAGCGAGTACCAGTCCGTCGAACTCTCCCTCCATCAGCTTCCGAAGTCTGGTGTCCACGTTCCCGCGAACGTCCCGAACCTTCAGGGAGGGCCGGGATCTGACGAGCTGGGCCCGGCGGCGAAGGCTCGACGTACCCACGGTTGCGCCGTCGGAGATCTCTGCGCTCCGGCTCACGAGCACGTCGTAGGGAAGGGCCCGCTTGGGAACAGCGGCAACCACGACGCCGGGAGGGTCATCCGAGGGAAGGTCCTTCGCCGAGTGCACGGCAACGTCAACGTCCCCGCGGGCGAGCGCCTCGGTGATCTCCGCCACGAAGAGCCCCTTGATCCCGGCGGGCGACTCCGCTGGAGAGGCACCCCGGTCGCCGGCCGTGACGACGGGAACCAGCCGGGTCTCCACGCCGGCCTCGGCGAGGCGGGCGGCGACCTCCGAGGCCTGGGCCAGGGCGAGCCGGGATCCGCGCGTTCCGATCCGAAGGAGCACCGAGCTACTCCTCGTGCACGGGCGGCAAACCGAAGAGCTCTGCGAGGGCCCTGGCGTACTCCCCGCCCTGTCCGGACAGGTCTTTCACCCGCACAACAGGGTCGTGAAGAAGCTTGTTGACGATGCCGCGGGTGAGCGCCTCCACCGCCTCGCGGTCGCGGTCCCCCAGGTGACGCAGCCGCGATGCCATCCGGCGAAGCTCATTGGCGCGGACCTCCTCGCCTCGCTCCCGCAGCGCCTCGATGAGCGGAGCAAGGCGGGCGGCGCGCCTGGCCGTGGAGAACTTCCGTGTTTCGTCACCCACGAGGGCTCGAACCTTGGCCACCTCCTCCTCGACTCCCACTCGACCGTCGTCGAGCAATCTCCGGAGATCGTCGATGTCAGCGGCGCCCACTCCGGGGATCTCTCTCGCTCTGTGGTCGACGTCTCGAGGGACACCGAGGTCGAGCAGGAACATCCGACCCTTCTTGTCCGCTACGGCAGCTTTCACGGCCTGGTGCGTCACCACCACCCCGGTCGAGCCCGTGGACGCCACCACCAGATCCGCATCGGCCAGCGCCGCTGGAAGATCGTCCAACGATCCGAACCTTGCCCCCACGCGCGACGCGACGCGGGCCGCGCGCTCGGGCGAGCGATTGAGGATGCGGATCCGACTCATCCCTCGACCCTGCAGCGATCTGATCGAAAGCTCCCCCATCTTTCCGGCTCCGATGACGAGCAGGGATCGCTCCTCCAGCCCTCCGAGATGGCTGTCGGCGAGCCGTGCTCCTGCCTCGACGAAGGCAGACGGGCTCGATCCGATGGATGTCTCCGCCCTCGCCCGCCTTCCGACTCTCGCAGCACGCCGAAACAGAGCAGACAGCACGGGGCCGGCGGCGCCCTCTGCCTCAGCCCGGCGGACGGCTCCGCGGACCTGGGCGAGGATCTGTGGCTCGCCGAGAACCATGGAGTCGATCCCGGCGGCAACGCCGAAGAGGTGCTCCGAAGCCTGGTCCTCGTAGTGCGAGTAGAGAGGCTCGGCGAAGTCTTCCATGGGAATGTCTCGGGCCTCGGAAAGGAATCGCTTTATCTCCTGAAATCCCTCGTGGTAGCGGGCAACCTCCGCGTACACCTCCACCCGGTTGCACGTCGACAGGATCACCGACTCACGGATCGATTCCAGGCCGGACAGGTGGTGGTACGCCTTCGCGTATTCCTCATCCCCGAACGTGAGTCGCTCGAGCAGGGCGATGGGCGCCCGGCGGTACGAGACGCCTAGCGCAAGGATCGGCATCGGGAGTCGGTCACGAGGAGACTGCCCGGAGTTCCACGTCCGCGAGCGCCCTTCCTCTTCGGACATCGGCAAGCACGGCCTTGCGCTGCTCGTAGAAGGCGAGGATCTGGAGCTCGGTGGACAGATCGACCTTCCGCAATGAGACGGGGGTGGGGACGACGATGTGGGCTGGAGCGAAGTTGAGGATCGAACGAATCCCGGCGGCCACCATCGCATCGGCAACGTCCTGGGCTGCGGACGCCGGTGTGCAGATCAAACCGATGGCCACGTCGTGCTGCTTTACAAGACCAGCAAGATCGTCGAGATGGGCCACCCGAATCTCCCCGACGACCTGACCCACCTGCCGGGAGTCGACGTCGACGAGTCCAACGATCCTGAACCCGCGCTCTCCAAAGCCCTTGTAGTTGGCGAGGGCGTGACCGAGGTTCCCCACGCCCACGATCACCACTGGCCAGTCCTGCGTCAGCCCGAGCTCTCGTCGTATCTGGTGAATGAGATACGCGACGTCGTAGCCGACCCCCCGAGTGCCATAAGAGCCAAGATACGAGAGATCCTTCCGGACCTTGGCCGAATTGACCCCGGCGGCCTCGGCGAGTCCTTCGGATGAGGTGGTCGAGCGCCCCTGCTCCGCCAGTTCGACCAGCGCTCGGAGGTACAGGGGCAGCCTCCCCACGGTGGCCTCGGGTATGGGGCGGGTCCTCATGGGAGGAGGGAGAGAGGTTCGTCCAATCCGCCTCGATTGTACCGGCGGCCCGGGCCTTTCTCAAATTCTCAATCTTCCCGGTCGTGGGGACGATCGAGAGCTTGAGCCAGCAGGTCCGCCTCTATCTGAGTCTCAAATTCCTCAGTTCCGTTCACCAGCACCACGGGAACTCGGAGGCCGTACTCCCTCTCGAGCTCCAGGTCGCCATCGATGAAGATCTCCTCGAAGTCGAAATCCCGGTTCCCGCGGGCCACCAGGATCACCGCCCTGGCTTCATCGCACAGCCCGCAACGCCTCCGCGAGTACATGGTGAGCCTGGGACTGGACAATGCAGAGACTCAGCTCCCCGACCCAACCCGAGCGGAGCGCGGCCGCGTTGCCGTCAGGAACCCCCAGTACATCAGGACAACCCCGGCTGCCAGGGCGATGGAGAACACGGCGAAGTTGCCCAGGCCGGCGCCAACACCCGAACCGACGGCAACCACGGTGGCCCCCACCGCGAGCAGCAGCAGGCCGTTGAACCGGCTGATGAGGTCCGGCTGGCCGCGCATTCGGAGCGCCGACCACACGGTCCCGGCAAGCAGGAACAGATAGGCGGGATAGGAGTAGTACTGCGCCAGTCGGTGGGGGGCGGAGCCGTCTCCGAAGACGTCTCGCCCGAGCGGGAACTCCTCTGCGAGGTGCGAGGCGGATACGGTGGCTGTCCGGATCTCCAGCGTCGCGTAGGCGGTCAGGCCCAGAGCGACGACGAGGAGCGCGTGCCCAACCCAGCGGTTCCGGGCCAGGAGATAGAGCTCACCGATCGCCAGGTAGGGAACGTTGAGGACCGCGCCGAAGAGCCAGTAGGTCCGAAACTCCGCAGACGACCATTCGTCCAGGACACCCAGTGCGAGCGCGGCAGATGCCGCTGCATACATCAGCATGGCCACGCCCCACACGCCCTCCGCGGGATTACCGCCCCGCCGCCGGCCGAAGCGGACAAGGAGGTGAACCCCGAACAGAGCGGAAACGAGGGTGGCGGCGAGCGGAAAGGCGATCACGTCGGCTCGCGAAACTCGACGACCGTCGGGCACTTGAATCGCGCCAGTGCGCCTCGGCAGTGTTGGATGAGCTCCTCCTCGGTCGCGCTCTCGCCAGGGTTCAGGATCACCGTGGCCTTCACGGCTTCACCTGTCTGCTCGTTGGGCATCCCGGAAACCGTACACGCCGCAACCTTCGGATGCCGCATCAGGACGTTCTCCACTTCGCTCGGGAAGACGTTGAAGCCCGAGACCCTGATCACGTCGATCTTCCTGCCGACCAGGAACAGGTATCCCTCCTCGTCCCGATAGGCAAGATCACCGGTCCGAAACCATCCGTCCACGAACGCGGCTTCAGTCTGTTCCGGGGAGTTCCAGTATCCGTTCGACACGCTCGGCCCTCGCACGATGATCTCGCCCGGATCACCGTCCTCCACATCCTCTCCACGTTCGCCGACAAGCCTGACGTCGAGACCCGGCGCGGGGAGGCCGATCGAACCCATATTCCCCGCGGTCCCAAGCGCCGTGGTGGTCAGCACCGACCCCGCCTCCGGGAGACCGTACGCACTCCAGATCGTCTGGCCGAAACGTTGATGGAACTCCTCGACCACGTCGAGGGGCGCGGGAGCCAGTGTCGAGAGCGCAAGGCGCACCGACGAGAGGTCCACCTGTCGAGACTCCGCCGCTTCGAGCCACGATCGGAACATGGCAGGTGTTCCAAACAATGCCGTGACCTCGTTCTCGTGAATCAAAGCCAGGGTTTCTTCCGGGTCGAACCGTTCGACGAGGAGGACGGTGGCGCCGTTCTCCAAGGCCGTACCCAACAGAACGTTGTGAGCGAACCGGGACGACAGCGGGAGAACCATCAGAGCGACGTCCGCTTCCTTCAGGCTCAGCGCCGAGACATCAGAGTACTGGCGAAGCGCGGCGAGAAGATTCCCATGGGTCAGCATGACGCCCCTCGGCGTCTCCGTGCTTCCTGCCGTGTACGTGAGCATGGCCAGATCGTCTTTCTGGAGATCCACTGCCGATCGCTCCCCCACCGATCGATCGAGCAATTCGTCGAACGACTGCGTGCCTCGCGGCGTCGGCGGGGGTCCCATCACCAGCACATGCTCGATGGAGGGCACCCGGTCGCGGATGGCCAGGACCGGAGGAAGGAGATCCATCTGAGCCGCCACCACACGAGCTCCGCAGTCAGTGAGGATGTATCCGAGGTCTTCGGGGGTGAGCTCGACGTCCAACGGAACCGCCACGCCTCCGAGGGAGAGCGTTCCGAGGAACGCGTAGACGAACTCGGGCACGTTTCCGGCCAGAAGGGCCACCCGGTCGCCCGCACGGACGCCCAGCAACTGGAGGCCTGCCGCGGTTCGCCGGACCCACTCGCCCAGCTCTGCGTACGGTATGGGACGGTTTCGGAATACCAGGGCCGGTCTCTCGGGGGCGGCGACAGCTGAGGCCGTCAGGATCGCCGGCAGCGAATCCACGCTGGCCCTCCCCACGGGCAAACAGGATAACCGAGCCCTTTCCTCACAATGAACCTCCGCCGTCGAAGCCAGCGTACAATTGCCACTCGAACCTCAACGAATCGAACGTAAGGAGAGAGGTGGAGTCCGGATCCAATCTGCTGTTGTCGACGGCGCCCTTCTATCGATTCCCTCTGCGAACGGCCTTCGCGCACGCCCGTGAGTCGGGATTTCGGGGCGTCGAGGTCATGGTGACGTCCGATCCCGCCACGCAGGACGGGGAGAGCATTCTCGCCCTGGCCGAGGAATTCGAACTGACGGTGGCCGCTCTCCATGCACCGTTCCTGCTGATGACCCGGAGAGTGTGGAGCACCGATCCGATCGAGAAGATCTACCGTGCCACCCAGGTGGCCGAAAGCGCCGCCATTCCACTGATCGTCGTGCATCCCCCGTACCGCTGGCAGACAAAGTATCGGCGCTGGGTGGGAAGCAGCCTCGCGGAGTACTCCGCTCGGTCAGGGGTGACCATCGCTGTAGAGAACATGTTCCCCATCAAGATTCGAGGCGACCGCGGCCTCCGGTTCCATGCGAGCCAGGACTTCGAGGATCTGGACCGATTTCCCCAGCTGGCCCTCGATACGAGCCACCTCGCGGTGGCGCGGTTCGACATCCTGGAGGCATACCGTCGGTACAAGGAGAAGGTGGTGCACTTCCACCTCTCCAACAACGCGGGGAAAGGATGGGACTCCCACCTTTCGGTGGACGAAGGGGTCCTTCCGATCGGGAAGCTCCTGGAGACCGCAGCGGCCGAAGGCTTTGAGGGCAGCCTGTCGTTGGAGCTGGATCTTCGCCCCTACCTTGGGGACGGCAGCTCCCTGAGAGACGTCCTGATCCGAAACAGGGAGTTCTGCGAGGCTCGTCTGGGGGTCCGTGCTTGAGCGCGAGAGTCGTGGTCGTCGACGACACCGATCACGTCCGCAACATGATCGCCGACATCCTCAGCCTCCACGGCTTCGAGATCGTGGGGCGAGCGGCAACGGCCACCGAGGCCGTGGACCTTACGGTGGAACTTGCCCCCGACGTCGTGGTCATGGACTACAAGATGCCGGAGGTCGACGGCCTCGAAGCCACCCGTCAGATCCACGGAAAGGTCCCCGACCAACAGGTCATCTTGTACTCGGCCTTCCTCACCCCGGCCGTCATCGACGAGGCCAGGGAAGCGGGCGTGACCGTGTGTATTCCCAAGGGCTCCGGGGTAGAAGCCCTGGCGACGGAGATCAGTGCCCTCGTCATGGACCTGGAGGAGGGATGAACGGAATGTTACTCACCGGGAAACGGATCCTCATCCTCGCCGGCCCGCTGTTCGAGGACGTCGAGCTCCTCTACCCGCTGTATCGCTTCCGGGAGGAGGGCGCGGAGGTGGTGGTCGCTGGACTCGGGGAACGCGAATACCGTGGGAAGAAGGGTCACCCTGTGGACGTCGATACCGACGTCGAGCTCGTCTCAAGCAGCGAGTTCGACGCGGTGGTGATCCCCGGCGGGTACCTCCCGGATCATCTTCGACGGTCGGAGAAGGTGCTGGAGATCGTCCGAGAGGCGTCCGAAGCCGGGAAGGTCGTCGCGGCGATCTGCCACGGTCCCTGGGTTCCTGTCTCTGCAGGCATCATGAAGGCGAAACGGGCCACGTCCTTCTGGTCGATCCGCGACGACGTCGTCAACGCGGGGGCGGACTGGGTCGATCAGGAGGTTGTCGTGGACGAGAACCTGATCACGTCCCGCCAACCCGACGACCTCGGGGCATTCTGCCGAGCCATCATCGAATCACTCATCCGTGAGCCGGAGAAGACCCCGACACCCTAGTTCTCGCTCCAGTGAGACCCGGAGTTCTCGCGATCCAGCACGGGCGCGGAGAGGCGCCGTTCTCTACGATTAATCGGTGCGCCGGGTCACGCTCATCACAATCATCGTGCTGGTTATCGCCATCATCATCGCCGGCATCGTCCAGGCGTGGTTCGCGGGTCGCGGCGATCGCCGATTCCCCGGACCGGGCGTGACAACGACGATCACCCCAAGCCCCTAGCGCCGCGGGCGCCGAACCTCTACCGACTCTCCAACCTTGAGGTTCAGGGCGTCAGCCGCGCTGCCCCCATTCACCACGATCGCCAGTCGACCCGAAGAATCCTGGATGAGAGCCGGGTTCCCTTCAGAGATGTCGCTGAACGTGCGGACTCGACCGAGCGTCAACGTCCTGTCCCCAACCTGAGCAACAAGTTCCCCAACGGGGTCCACCTCGGCCCTCCGGAGGTCATCATCCCGAGCGGAGAGCTGAACATTTCCAAACCGGTCGATGCCGATGACGTGGCAGCGGACGACGCCAGGTTCGAGGGTGGGGGTCGGAGGAGAGATCCGTTCCAGCCGCGCCGGGTCGAGCTCGCTGCCGAGCGCTGCGAGCGATCCACCGGCCGCGAGTTGCGCGGCTGCAGGCGCGAACACGTCGCGGCCGTGAAACGTTTCCGACATCGGTAGGCGCACAATCTGTTCGGAGTCGATAACGGCGGCGCGGCGGGCGCCTCCGAGCTCCTCCCACGCCAGCGAGAGCAAGCCGTTGTCCGGTCCGACCAGGAACGCTCCTCCCGCTTCCACCGCCACCGGCAGTCTGGCGCTGCCAACACCCGGGTCCACCACTGCGAGGAAGACTGAATTCGGTGGCGCGTGCGGAACCACGTCTGCGAGCACGATCGCGCCACGCGCGATGTCCCTCGGCGGGATGCCGTGCGTCAGGTCGATCACTCTCACATCCGGAGCCAACCGGGCGAGGACCGCGTGGCACACGCCCACGAATTCGTCATCCAGTCCGTAGTCGGAAAGAAACACGATCGGCCCTGGCACGGTCAGGTGTTCGTGTTCGCCGTCAGGAATTGAAGGATGAGGTTTCGCACTACTTCGGCCTGCCCAGCCTCCAACAGATCCTCCCCATGGCTGTCGCCATTGACGATCTCGACTCGCTTCGCACCGGACGACTGCTCGTACAGAGCCTGAGCGGATTCTGCCGCCGATCCGTCTCCTTCCGCAGCGACGAACAGCTTCGGTTCGTCGATCGCGGCGAGGACCCCCGACTCCGCGGCCAGACCCATGAACGTTGTGGGCGCAGACAGCGCGATCACCCCGTCGACGTCGGTTCGGGAAGCCGCGATCAGTGCAGCGGTTCCTCCCATGCTCGCCCCGATCAACACGATGCGATCGGCCCCCCGTTCTCGGAGGGCCGCGACGGCTGCGAGCACGTCGCGCCAGATCTCGGGGATGTCTCGTTCCCCGACGGAATCTCCATAGCCCCGGAAGTCGAAGCTCAGGGTGGCGTAGCCCTTCCCCTCGAGGAAATGAGCGAACTGCGACCAGGAGTTCCGATCTGCTGGGAAGGCGTGGGCCAGGACGATCCCCGCTTCTCCCTGCCCCCGGATCTCCCCGGTCAGCGCGATCCCGTCATCGGTCTCGAATTCGAAGGTTCTGCCTGCGGGTGGCTCACCACCGCCGGTGCAGCCCGCCAGCAGGATCGCGAGGATCGAGGCCGCCGCTCCGCGGCGCATGGCGGCAGCCTACTTCTGCCGGCGCTGCCAGCGGGTCTTCTTGAGAAGCTTCTTGTGCTTCTTCTTCCGCATCTTCTTTCGACGCTTCTTGACCAGCGATGGCATCCAGTTCCTCTCGTCAGTCCGAGCCGAACAAGTTTCGGAGGTCCACTCGCCTTGCTCGGAATCCCTCTTCCAGCCGCACGGAGCCGAGGATAAGCGCTTTCGGTCCTTCGGGGACGGGGGAGATCAGCCGCAAGGCGCCCTCGTCCGTCAGGTACTCAAGGTACCCGATCCCAAGGCATCCGCCCTTTCCGTCGGAGAGCCCGACCAGCAGGCGATCGAGGACCCGAAGGTCGAACAGGGCCGGAAGGGCGGGCATGAACACGGTGGGCTTCACCCGCCACCGTTGGACCGGCTCCGTGAAGTACCTGCGCAGGGCATCCTCACGGTTCAGGGCCCGTTGCTCAACCGACGTCGGAACGACCTCTGGGTGCACCGGGAGGGTAATCACCTCCGCCGCGAAGAACCGACGGACGATCCCGAGCAGCGGTTCGAGCTCCGCTCCTCGCTCAAGCCCGATGATGAGGTCGGGCTGGAGGAGACTCACCTTCTGGTACTTCAGGACCTGGGCGTACACGCCGGTGACCAACCCGGTGGTATCCACCACGACGAGATCGGCACCCTCCGCCCGAGCGCGATCGACCATCAGCCTGGTTCCCACGACAAGTGGCAACACGTGCCCCTGCGGTGACGTCGACCCGGCGAAATACAGCTGATCCGCCTTGACCAGTGACTCCCGCCTCAGATCGTCGTGGGTGCGGCACAGCCGGAGACCCACCGTCGTGGGAGGCCCCACGCAGGACTGTCCGACATCCGCGTCGACCAATCCCACCATCAGACCGGCGTCGATGCCCACGGCAGCGATGCGCTGAGCCATGATCGTCTTGCCGGTGTCGAGCCCGCCGAGGAGAAGGGTCAGGCCACGCCGGGTGGCGGCGAGCTCGATGGTCTCCTCGTATCCGTACACCCCGGCCTCCGAACTGGTCGGACCGGTCCGGAAGGCTCGGCTTCGATGCCGCGAAAGGCCTGGGCGCTACCCCGCTTCCGTATACCTCGAGTCCAGGTAGCGGTGCACGTCCTCTTCACGCATGCGGTATCCCCGGCCAATTCGAACGGCCGGGACGTCTCCCTGCTTAATCAAACGGTAGACGGTCATCTTGGACACCCGCATCAGCTGGGCGACCTCACTCACGGTCACGAAACGAGCCTCACGGAACGATTCTTGGGCCACGCTGTCGCGATTGTAACGGAATGGCGCGGACCGAGACCAGCCGACCCGCGTGGGAGAATCCCCGCATGGCCGGAACTCTCTACCTGGGGACGTCGGGCTTCGCCTACAAGGAGTGGAAAGGGCCCTTCTACCCCGACGACCTCAAGGATGCGGAGATGCTCCCCTTCTACGCCACCCGGTTTCCTTCGGTTGAGATCAACTACACCTTCCGCCGTTCGCCCGCGGAGAAGACGCTGACGGCGTGGGCCGACCGAACGCCGGACTCCTTTCGGTTCGCCCTCAAGGCGCATCAGCGCATCACCCACACCCTGCGACTCGCGAATGCCGACGAGTCGGTCTCCATATTCCTCGACCGCGTCAGGTCGCTCGGAGAACGGCTCGGTCCGATCCTTTTCCAGTGCCCTCCGAGTCTGCACTTCGATCGTCGATTGATCGAGTCGTTCCTCGCCTATCTCCCCCCGACATTTCGGTACGCCATGGAGTTTCGACACCCTTCCTGGGAAGAGGGGCGGAAGATCCTCGAAGAACAGGGCACGGCCTGGTGCGTGGCGGAGACCGACGAGAAGGAAGCGGGCGAGCTTTCCTGGGAGCCATTCGGATACCTTCGGCTTCGCAAGGAGGAGTACACGGACGCCGAGCTGGGTGCGTGGAATGAGCGGATCCACGAAGCGCTCGCTTCCGGGCGCGACGTGTACTGCTACTTCAAGCACGAGGAGAAGGGAGCCGGCCCGGCCCAGGCCGAGCGACTCAGCCGTTTGACGGAGAACCCGGCCTGAACCGGGACGCCAGAACCTGGAAGCACGGCCAGTAGGCCTCAGGCTGGACGTTGTCGTCCATCACAACCACCGGGCCGGCGCGTCCTTGCTGGTGGGCCACGACAAGCGCGGGGTCGTTGACGTCGGCGATCGAGACCGTGTCGATCCCCGCCTGGATGGCCGCCCCGGCGAACCCGTGGTCGGCGAACACCAGATCGGGTGTGGCCACTTCGAGCATGCGTCGCATCGGGTCGGCGCTGTGGGTGTGCAGACTCGACCCTCTGTCGGTGAGGACTGCGACCCCATGCAGGTATCGGATCTCGCGTCGACGACCTGCTTCCTTCCAGCTCGTTCCCTCTAACGGCCGGAGGAGCTCGGCGCCTTCTCGTTCCAGGAGCCTCCCGGTCTGCCAGTACAGGATGGGGAGCCCGGACGGATGGCCCGTGGCCAGCACCACCCGTTCGCCACGTTCCGCGGCAAGCGCCAGGCGGTCGCCGATCAGTTCGAGGCGCTCGATGATGCGGTCGGGGTCCACCTCGACCACGCCGTCCGTAGCCGCCGGGTCGGGATCAAACCCGCCGGCCTCGGCCATGAGAGCGAGGACCTCTGGGAAGGACATCGAGTCCACGCCTGTCAGGCCGAACTGAGAATCGGGATCTCCCTGGCAGAGCCGCTGGAGCTTGACGATGACGTTTGGCCGGTCATGGGAGACGACGCCGGCGATCCTCGCCCGCCGCAGTGCCTCCCGAAGCACCTCACGGGGGTAGGGCCGGGGCTCCCAGGCATCCGTTTCAGGCGCCGCGGTCAAGTGTGCTTTGCTTGCCATCTCTTTCCCATTGTAAGGAGAGATCGTTCAGATGCCTGAGCTCGACGGGAAGGTCGCCCTGGTCACCGGGGCGAGCAAGGGAATCGGTCGAGCCATCGCCCTGCGGTTTGCCGGTGCGGGTGCCGATATCGCCTTGGCGGCTCGAGGACCCGACGACCTGGAACGCACGGCCCAGGAGGTGGAGCAGCTC
This sequence comes from Actinomycetota bacterium, assembly GCA_035697085.1. Taxonomy (GTDB): domain Bacteria; phylum Actinomycetota; class UBA4738; order UBA4738; family CALAEC01; genus DASQUW01. Next base: position 2,672 of record DASSDP010000154.1, on the reverse strand, counting down.
GGTCGGCGAGCCCTTCCGGTCCCCACCGACGTCTCGGATCCCGGGCAGGTCGAGGCCCTCGTGGAGAAGACGTTGAAGGATCTCGGAACCATCGACCTTCTTGTGAACAACGCGGGGGCCGCACCCTTCAGGGCTCCCATCGACCAGGTCCGGGAAGAGGGATTCGAGAAGTACTTCAAGGTGACCTTCACCAGCGCCTTCTACTGCACCAAGGCGGTCGCCCCCACCCTCCAGGCGAAGAAGGACGGCTCGGTGATCAACATCGCTTCGGTTGCCGGATTCACGGCCAGCCCCGGGCTCGCCTACTACGCGAGCGCCAAGGCCGCGCTCATCAGCCTCACCAGGACGGTGGCCCACGAGTGGGCACCCTTCGGCGTCCGAGTCAACGCGGTGGCCCCCGGATGGATCGAGACCGAGATGAACGAGGCGCTCCGCAAGGATCACGAGTGGTACGAAGGGGTCCGGGCAACCATCCCGATGGGGCGCTGGGGGACGGCCGAAGAGGTGGCGAACGTGGCGCTCTTTCTGGCTTCCGACGCCGCCTCTTACATCACCGGCGCGGTGATCGTGGTGGACGGGGGCCAGACGATCTCCCGGCTTCCCATCCCGTGAAGGGAGTCGGCGGGAGGGTCTGCGTCGTCACCGGGGCAAGCAGCGGGATCGGTGAGGCAACGGCTCGAGCCCTGGCTGCGGCGGGGGCGAAGGTCGTGCTGGCGGCCAGGCGCGAGGAACGACTTGCCGAAGTGGCGGAACAGATCCGGCGGAAGGGCGGACAAGCTCTTCCCGTTCGCTGCGACGTCGCCACGCCGGCCGACGTTGAACGACTCGTAGCGCAGACGAAGACGACGTTCGGACGATGCGATGCGCTCGTCAACAATGCCGGCGTGCCCGGAGGCGGCTCCTTCGAAGCCCTCACCCTGGAGCAGATCGACCGGGTCACGGCGATCAACTACCTCGGCGTGCTTCGATGCACGAAGCTCTTCCTTCCAATGGTCCTGGAGTCCCGCGGCCACATCGTGAACGTCGCATCGGTTGCCGGCCGGTACGCGGTCCCCGGGAGTCCCGTGTACTCGGCGGCCAAGCACGCGATCGTCGGGCTGTCGGAGTCCCTGTATCAGGAGCTCGCTCCCCGCGGAGTCATGGTCACCTGCGTCAACCCGGGGCTGGTGGCGACGGAAGGATTCCCCATGACGGAGCTGCTTCGAGGCCCGTATCGCCGGTTCGTGATGCGCCCTGAACGGATCGCCTCGGTGATCGTCGAGGTGATCCGATCGCGGAAGGGACCGGAGATCTCCATCCCCCGGTGGCTGGGGATGTTCCAGATCTTCCGGCTGATCGCTCCGCCCCTGTACCGGAGAATGGCGGCGCTTATTGCCCGGAGACGAGCTCCCAGGCTCGACGCAAAGCCGGACTGAGCGCCGGTTCGTTCGACTCCGCTAGCTCCCACCAGGAGAGTGAGCCGACGAGCCGAGATGATGGATCTTCAACAGGTTCGTGGGAGCTCCGAAGGGCGAGGACGCCACCATCACGACCGCATCTCCGGGACGTGCGTGACCTTCTTCCACCATTCGCCGGTCCATCATCTCGATGAGGTCATCGGTGTCCTGAGGGTGCTCGAGGACCGAAGGGTGGACGCCGCGATAGATCGTGAGCTTCCGGACCGCGCCCTCGTCGGGTGAGAACGCATAGATAGGAACGCGAGGCCGCGCAGCGGACAGGAGTGCTGCGGTTCTTCCACTCCGCGTGGCACAGGCGACCGCGATGACCCCGCCCTGGAGACAGACGGAAGCCGCCGCCTGAGCGACGAGGTGGGCGTCGGTGGGTGCGACGGCGGTGGGTGTGGGAACGGAGAATCCCGAGCCCCCGGCAACCTCCGCGATCCGAACGGCCGTCTGCGTTGACTCGATGGGATACGCGCCGATGGCGGTCTCGGCCGACAGCATGATCGCGTCTGCCCCCTCGAACACCGCGCTGGCCACATCGCTGACCTCGGCGCGCGTGGGTCGCGACGATCTCGTCATCGACTCAAGCATCTGGGTCGCAACGACGACCGGAACGCCCGCCCTGGTGGCCCTGCTCACGAGATCGCGCTGAATCAGGGGAATCTCCTCGAGCGGCAGCTCGACTCCGAGGTCTCCGCGCGCCACCATCACCGCGTCGGCCGCCTCGATGATCGCGTCGGCGTCCCGAACAGCAGGCCCCGTCTCGATCTTGGCCATGAGCAGCGGCTTCCCCCGGCGGAGGAGCGACCGGACGGCGCGAACCTCTTCAGCTCGACGCACGAATGATTGGGCGATCATGTCGACTTCAGCAGAGAGGGCCCACTCGATATCGCTCTCGTCCTTCTGCGTGATAGCCGGGAGGCCGAGACGCTCGGCAGGGACGTTGACACCGGCTCCGGATCGAACCCTCCCTCCCCGAACCACCTCCGTGACCAGTGCATCAGCGGCTTCCACTACGCGAAGCTCCACCGCGCCATCGGCCAGGAGCACCCGATCCCCCGGTTCGAGGTCTCCCACGAGGCCCGGATAGGTCGTTGGTGCGCCAGAGGTATCGCCCGGAGCATCGTCACGGCGGAGGACGAAACGTGCTCCTCGCGCAAGCTGGACCTCATCCCCCTCGAGCTCGCCGAGGCGTACCTTGGGCCCAGACAGATCGACGAGGATGCCTAC
>DASSDP010000153.1:0-8399 GCA_035697085.1 Actinomycetota bacterium | reverse complement strand
TCGGTGATGGTCGAGAGGTCCACGAACCAAACGCCGTCGGGAAACGCGGGCAGCTGTCTGTGCGCCACCTCGAGCGCAAGCCGGGTCTTGCCGGTTCCGCCGGCCCCGGTGAGTGTGAGGAGACGAATGCTCTGGAGGGCTTCCTGCACCTCTCGGATCACCTCTTCGCGGCCGATGAAGGTAGTGAGCTGGGCGGGAAGGTTGTTTGGGCGAGCGTCGAGGGAGCGGAGCGGGGGGAAATCCGTGGGCAGCCCATCGATGGCAAGCTGATAGAGCCGCTCGGGATGGGGAAGGTCCTTCAGACGATGCTCGCCGAGGTCGATGAGCTCCGCTCCCTGAGGGAGGCTGTGGCGGATCATCGACTCCGTCGTCCCGGACAATAGGATCTGGCCTCCGTGCCCGGCGTCCCCGATCCGGGCCGCGCGGTGCACATCGAGGCCGATATAGCTCGTGCCCACGGGAGTGCCCTCCCCGGTGTGCAGGCCCATTCGCACCCGGACCTCGGCACCCTCGGGCCAGGGATGACTCGCCAATGCACGCTGCGTCTGGATGACGGCTCGAACTGCCGCGGTGGGGGAGTCGAACACGGCGAAGAACGAGTCGCCCTCGGTGCCAATCTCCACGCCGCCCTCGCGTCCGAGGGTTTCTCTGACGATCCGTCCGTGGTCCCGGAGGACGTCCGCATACCGCTCGCCGAGCTCTCGGAGAAGTAGCGTCGACCCCTCGATGTCCGTGAACAGGAACGTTACGGCTCCGGTTGGTCTCAGCGTGGTCATGGACATTCCACGATATCAACCGAGAACCGGGGCGCTCTCTTCCCGTGCGACTCCCTGCTCACTGTCCACCAAAGAGGTCGCGCACCGGTAGAGTTCTGGCCCAGCGTTGACCGCGGTCAGAGATGGTTCCGTTGAAACAATGAGGGGGGTTCGATGACCACGACCAGGTTCCAACTGGCAGTCTCGATTGACGGTTACTCTGCGGGGCCCAACCAGAGCGACGAGAACCCACTGGGTGTCGGCGGCGAGGATCTTCACGCATGGGCGCTGGAGCTCGAGGCGTGGCGCAAGCCGCATGGCCTGGAAGGAGGAGAGGTCAACGCCAGCAGCCCCGTTGTTGAAGAGATGCAGTCGAATGTCGGCGCGAACGTGATGGGCAGGAAGATGTTCGGGGGCGGTCCAGGCCCCTGGAGGGAGGATCCTCCCTGGAATGGCTGGTGGGGCGACAACCCTCCCTTCCACGCGCCGGTCTTCGTGGTCACTCACCATCCTCGTAGACCCCTCGAGATGGAGGGAGGCACGACTTTCTTCTTCGTCACCGAGGGAATCGAGTCGGCGCTCGAGCAGGCGAAACAAGCCGCCGAGGGCCGGGATGTGCTGATAAGCGGAGGCGCCAGCGTGGTGCAGCAGTACCTCGCGGCCGGGCTGGTGGATGAGTTCCAGCTCAACATCGTCCCGATCGTGCTCGGCGGCGGCGAGCGGCTGCTCGACGACGTCGGGAACCTCAAATTCGAGCAGGTGCGCACGATCGAGGCACCCGGGGTCACTCACATCAAGTACCGGGTCGTCAAATAGGACGAGCCCTCGGCAGGCGACCTGCGCGGCAGCCGCCAGATCCGATCATGAGCGCCGTGTCTGAGGCGTCGGATCGCACGGTTTGGACTCCCAACCGATGGGGAGGCTATCTATTGGGTGTGATTTTTTTGCCGCTGGATTTCGCGCGGTTTGACGAAGACAGAACGGGCTTTTCGGCGATTCTCCTGGAGGAGGTGGGTCATGTCACCCAGGCCTAGAAGGCTCGCGCTCGTTGGTGCCATCGCGGCTCTCGTTTCCGTGGCCACGCTCGGCCCGGTGCAGGGGCAGGGTGTCGGTGTAGGGCCTGGAGGCGGGACCCCCGGCACCGCGCAGAACTTCGAACTCGTGGGGCACAACGACCTGTCCGGTTTTGAGCTGGACGGGAATACCACCCCTCGGGGAATGAACGCCGCTCTGGCCAACTTCGACGACTTCATCTACATCGGGAACCGCAGCGACGGCTCCGACTCGTGCGGAGACTCGGATCCCGGCCCGGGCGTGGTGCCGGTCCTCACCCCGACGAATCCTGACGGAACATGCACGCACCCTCACCCGGGGATCCTGGTCGTCGACGTGGCCGATCCAGCGAACCCGACTGTGGTTGGTGAGTTCGGCACCGAATTCGTGACCGGCCCGAACATCGGCCAGACGGCGCGGGAGCTTCGCGTGTGGCCTGCCGAGGAGCTCCTGATGGTGATGTACTTCCGGTGCAGCCGGGTCATCCACGTGTGTCCTCAGACGGCGCAGAGCTTCCGGATCCGCTTCTTCGATCTCGGCGTGAACCCCGTAAACCCGCCGCTCGTCGCAACGTACACGCCGTCGGAGCTCCCGCACGAGATGTTCCTCTGGATCGATCCGAAGAACTCGAGCCGGGCCCTTCTGTGGATCTCGACGCCGACGTCGTCGGCCAATCCGAACGAGCCGAACCTGATCATCACCGACATCAGCCGGGCCCGACAGGGGACGTTTACCGAGATCGCTGCGGGCAACTGGAACCAACTCTTCCCGGGTGCCGAGAACCCGGCCAATTACGACTTCGACCTGGCGCTCCACTCGATGACACCATCGTTCGACGGGAAGCGGACGTTCCTCGCGTACCTCCGCGGGGGTTTCGGGATCCTCGACACGACCAAGGTGGCCAGCGGCCAGCTGCCGGCCGGTGGTCCCGAGAGCCTGAACGATGACCTTCTGACCCCTGCTCCGTTCCCCACATGGGGCACCGGGAACCAGTGCGCGGGGCACACTGCACTGGGCTGCGGGGAGAGCCACTCGGCCGTGCCGCTGCCCGGCCGTCCCTTTGCGCTCACGATTGACGAGGTCTACGGGACCTTCACTGTCCCGTCGTTCGGTTGGCCCTGGGGCTGGGCCCGCCTGTGGAACGTGGCCCAGCCGCGCAGGCCGCGCATCATGGCGGAGTACAAGATCTTCCAGAACACGGAGGCGTTCCGTCCATCAGTGGATCCACTGACGGAGCAGTTCACCTCGTACAGCTCCCACAATCCGACGGTCACGAGGAATGTCGTGCTCGACGCGTGGCACTCGGGTGGGCTTCAAGCGATCGACGTCGAGGACCCCGGCAACCCCGCGCAGACAGGTTGGTTCTCGCCGACGCCGCTCGCGAACGTGGCCCTGGAGGACCCGGCGCTCAGCCGCGGCCCGAACAAGGTGGTGATGTGGAGCTTCCCCATCGTCAAGAACGGACTGATCTACGTCGTTGACATCCGAAACGGTCTGTACGTTCTGCGTTACACGGGGGCTCGGTCGAACGAAGTGAGCCGGGTCATGTTCCTCGAGGGGAACTCGAACCTCGGCGACGCCGGGCGGATCGCCAAGTCGGCGGGCTAGTCAGTCTCGGGAACACCGACTCGTGGTGGCTCCTTACCGTGGCGTTCCCGGCACGTCCGGGCCGGCCTCGGGCCGGGCAAGCTCAGGGCGGGCTCGAAGCCGGCGCGATCCCAGGATCATCCCTCCCGACACGATTCCCAGGAGACCACACACGAGCCACAGTGCTCCCGGAGATCGGTCGTATAACCGTGTACCCAGGGCGGGTGCCAGGACGAATCCGATTGCGAACGTCAGGTTGAACGCTCCCTGATATCGCCCCCGCATGTGTGGCGGTGCCAGATCGGCAACGTAGGCGCTGGCGACAGGCGCGGCAACCATCTCCCCGAACGTCCAGATCACGACGGTGAGAGCGAGAAGCACAGCTGTGTCTGCCGCGCCGGTGAGAGCGAAGCCGATACCCGTGAGGACGACCCCTGCGGCGACCACCGGGGGCGCGGCGAAGCGGCGAGTGATGCCGATCAACGGGAACTCCAAGGTCACGACGAGCAGGCCGTTCAACGAGATCAACCAGCCGTAGGTAGTGGTCCCAAGGCCACTGTCGAGAACGTGGAGGGGAAGCGTTGCTTCACTCTGCAGGTACACGAAAGCCGCGAGGATGGTGGCCAGAAGAAATAAGAGGAATCGGCGGTCCGCCGCGATCGACCGCACCGATTCGCCGCGGCGTTCCTCGGACCGCCGTGAGCGAGTCCCCTCCGGCAAGGCTGCCAAGGCCACGACTCCGAACACCGCAGAGGTAACGGCCTCGCCGAGGAACAGATAGAAGAAGGACCGATGTGCGAGGTACCCGGCCACAGCTGGCCCGAACGCGAATCCGGCGTTGATGGCGAGACGGTAACCGGCGAACGCCGTCAGGCGGCGACCCTCCGGGACGACGTCCGCGAGCAGTGCGGAGGACGCGGGCCGATACAGCTCCGAGAGCAGTCCGAACACTGCGGTGAGCGCGATCACGGATCCGAGTGCGCGAGCCTGGGAGAGAAGGATGGCCGCTGCCGCCGCTCCGAACATCGACACCGCGATCGTGGTCCGTCGTCCCAACCGGTCGGCCAGGTAGCCGCCCACGGCGGCCGACGCCAGGCTGCCAGCGCCGTAGGCGCTCGCGGCCAGGCCCGCTTCAGCCACCGAGAACCCCGAGTCCACCATGTACAACACGAGGAAGACGGTGACGAAGCTCCCGAACCGGTTGATGAACGAGCCCGCGAACAGGATCCAAGCGGGGCGGGGGAGTGTTCGGATATCACGCCACAGTTTCTCAGGTGGTGCGGCCACACCTCTTTATAAGGGACCAGGCTCCGCAGACGCTCGCGACCACCTCGCCGTGGTGCTGTACTGATGCCCGTGAAGGATCGACCCCAGACCCGCTACGCGAAAGCGCCGGACGGCACTTCGATCGCCTATCAGGTTGTGGGCGACGGTCCCGTGGACCTGGTCTACTCGTCGGGGATCTGGTCGAACGTGGAAGTCATGTGGGAGGACCCCGACTGGGCCTACTTCCTCGAGCGCCTCGCGTCGTTCTCTCGGCTCATCGTGTTCGACATGCGGGGGATCGGCCTCTCCGACCGAGGCCCCGAGCCCCCGTCGATCGAGCTGCAACGCGACGACATCGCGGCCGTGATGGATGCGGTCGGCATCGACGACGCGGTCTGCTTCGCGGGTGCCCGAGCGGGAACGATGACGATGCTCTTCGCTGCCACGCACCCGGACCGAACGAGCGCGCTCGTGCTGTATGCGCCCGTCGCGAAGACGGTCGCGACACCAGACTTCCCCTTCGGGAAGAGGCCCGAGGACCAGCAGGCTTTCGTCGAGCGGTTCGTGCGAGAGATGGGAACGGGCCGCAACCTTGCCCTTCAGGCACCCTCCAGGGCCGGCGACGAACGCTTCGTGGCCTGGTGGGCTCGGTTCGAGCGGCTGGTGGCGAGCCCCAGCGGGTACGAGGAACTGGCTGGGATCTTCACCGAGGTCGACGTTCGGCAGGCGTTAACCGCGATCCACGCGCCCACCCTCGTCATCCATCGCCTGGACGACAGGATCGTCTTCTCTCCTCAGGTGCAGTACGTCGCGGATCAGATCAAGGGGGCACGTCTCGTCGAGCTGCCGGGTGTCGACCACGTTCCCTTCATCGGGGACGCCGACGCGATCCTCGACGAGGTCGAGGAATTCGTCACCGGCGCACGCCCGGCCCCGAGGACCGACCGCGTGCTCGCGACCGTGCTGTTCACCGACATCGTTGGCTCGACCGAGCGCCAGGCGTCGCTGGGGGATCGCGGTTGGACGACGCTCGTGAAGCAACATCATGCGGCGATCCGCGAGGTCCTCACGCGGTTCCGAGGCTTGGAGCAAGACACGGCCGGCGACGGTTTTTACGTCCGGTTCGACGGACCTGCCCATGCGATCCAGTGCGCCCAGGAGATCGTGCGAGCCGTCCGCGAGCTGGGGATCGAGGTGCGGGCGGGGGTCCATACCGGGGAATGCGACATCCTCGAGGGTAAGTGCAGTGGTCTCTCGGTCTCGATCGGTGCCCGAGTGATGGATCACGCCGGTCCGTCAGAGGTCCTCGTCTCACAGACCGTCAAAGACCTGACCGCCGGAAGCGGCCTGGTCTTCGAAGATGCCGGAGAGCACGAGCTGAAGGGCGTCCCGAACTCTTGGCGCTTGTATCGCGTGGCGACGTGATCGTAGCCCCGCCGCCAATCCCCTCGCAGGTCCGAGTCCGGAGGGGGTCCGCCCGCCTACGCTAGAAATGGTACCCGGACGTAGGCTATTTCCCCCACCGTACGTATAGTCCGTTCTGACTAGTAGGCGTAGCATGTTCCACCTCAGGGCCTGGCGGACCTAGCAAGGGGGAGCGACGATGAGAGGGCCTAGTCCGCGATTCCTGTTCAATGCGTCATTGGTTGGTTTGCTCATTGCGCTACATGGAGGGGCCGTAGTCGCTCAGATCCCCAACCCAATCGAAACGGCTCCGGCCGCCGTAGATCCTGCGGGCGCTACCGCAAACGGGGAAACGCAGACGGCGATCGGCACACCTGAGGTGCCGGCGGAACAGGTTCCCGCTCCCACCGAGACGGCAGTGGAACCGGTGGCACCGATAGAAGACATAGTCACAACCGTTGAGGAGACGGCAGTCGCCATCGCCGAAAACGTGGATGCGGTCGTTGGCCAGATCCAGGAAGCGGTCGTGACCGTTGAGCAAGCGGCTGCGCCGGTGGAGGAACCCGTCGCTAATACGGAGGTGACGGCAGAGGTGACCACCGACCCTGCGGCGGGAGGTCAGGTCGCCGCCCCGGTTCAAACGCAAGAGACGGCAGCGCAGCCTGACGTCGCCGTGGTCGAAACCGAACAACCCGAACCCGTCTCGCCCGACCCGGTGGACGTGAACACGCAGACTGCCGGTCCCATCGACGCCGTCGAGGTCTTGGGAGGAGCGCTGCAGGTCACCGCCACAACCGAAGAAGTCGTCGCGCCCGTCGGCCCCCTCGACGCGGTCGAAGTGCTCGGGGGTGCATTCCAGGAAATCGTCACCACCGTCGAGGAGACCGTTGCAGTCGGTCCCGTGGATGCCGTTGAGGTTCTGGGTGGCCTGTACCAGGAAACGCTGGCCACGGCACAGGAGACGACGCCGCTGCTCGCGGGTCCCATCGACGCGGTCGAGGTCCTCGGAGGTGTGTTCCAAGAAACGGTGACGACCGTAGAGGGGGCCGGACAGGAGATCATCGCTGCGGTTGAGATCCTGGCGGCTGAGGTTCAGGACACGGTTGTCACCGTGGAGGCCACGGCGGATCAGATCGTCGATACGGTTGGCGTGCTCCAGGTACAGATCGAAGAGACCGTCAGCTCCGCGGAACAAACAGCGGATGGAGTTGACGCGCTGGCGACCCTTGAGGGAGAGATTCACACAACCGTCGCCTCTGTCCAAGAGACGACACAAGAGATCGTGGCGGTTCTCGAGGTCCTCGAGACCCGTATAGAGGAAACGGTCAGTACTGTGCAGTCCACGGCAGCGAACGTTATCGACGTGGCAGCTGCCGCAGGTGTGGACCAGCAAACCCTTGAGAGTCTGGACGAGACCGCACAACAGGCTGTCGACGTTGTCGAAGTGTTGCAGGTTCAGATCGACAAAGCCCTTGCCACGGTGGGGGAGTCCTCACAGGTCGTGGAAGTGATCGAGACAATCGAGAGCCAGATCGCGAGCTCGGAAACGCCTTCGGAGGCAACAACCCAGCAAATGGCCGACTCTGTCGAGGGACTGGTCACGGAGATACAGAGCTCGCTCAGTCCCGTGAAGGAGACGGCGCCTCAGGTCGTTACGGCGATTGAGGGACTGATAGGAAAGATCGCGGACACCCTCACGACCGTGTCAGATACGACGTCTCAGGTAGAAGTGGCGTCGGTCACCCCCGGGCTAGCGGCAGCGGAGCCGGCCGGTCCCATCGACGCGGTCGAGGTTCTCGCGGGCGGAGACTTTGCCCTGCAGCGGGCTGTTCTTGGAGAAAGCCTCTCCCGGGGGGAGCCCGGAAGTTCCGTCGACGTGGGTGGGGAGCTCGGCACTGCAACGAACAAGGCGTCCGGTGCCTCCAAAACGAATGCGCTCGACACGATCGCAACAACTGACGAGGCAGGCGCGCGGACGCGCCTCCGAGGTACACCGGCTACCGCGAGCGCAGTGGGCGCCCGCTCGCGCGCAGCCCGATCCGTTCTGGAGGGCAGTGCCATCCTGGGCGTCTCCCAGCCCTCCCTGGCCATCCTGGTCGATGCGGTGAACGATGCCGACGGAGACGGGATCTACTCGGATTCCGAGATCGCGGCGGTGCCGGGGGCCGACGTCAGCTTCAAGGCGCTCGTCACGAACATCGGGGCGGTCAACTTCGAGATCGCCAGTGTGACCCACGGTTACAACGGCGGCACGGGCGCGGCTCAGGGCGGAGTCTGCGGCGAGCTGGTCGGCATCATGCTCGCCCCGGGAGAGTCCCTGGCCTGTTCGTTCCC
>DASSDP010000152.1:0-2543 GCA_035697085.1 Actinomycetota bacterium | reverse complement strand
ATGTTCGCGGTCGGGGGGATGGCCAATGGGGTCGATCTGGTGGCGACGCGAAGCCTGATCCACCATCGGGTGCCCAGCGAACTACAGGGACGAGTCTTCTCCGCCTATTACGCCACTGTGAACTTGGGGCAGATCGTGGCTCTCACCATCGGAGGCGCCCTCCTCGAGTGGGTGGGGGCGCGAGGGGCGATGATGGTTGCCGGCGCGGGCGCCCTTGCCGTCGGCGTGCTCGGCTTCCTCCGATACGTACGGCTGCCGATCGCCGCCGAGGACTGGCCCGGCTGGGGTTTCCTCCCCGTTACGGGAGTGCTTCCCGGTAGACCTCCGGCCTTAGCGTCGCCAGGTAGGGGAGATTCCGGTACCGCTCGTTGAAGTCGAGGCCGTAGCCCACGACGAACACGGGGGGAAGCTCGAATCCCTGATATCGGATGTCCACGACCACCTGCTGCACCTCGGTCTTTCGGAACAGCGCGCAGACCTCCAGGCTCGCAGGCCGGCGGGTCCGAAGGTTCTTCAGCAGGTACGCGAGGGTCAGCCCAGAGTCGATGATGTCCTCGACCAGGAGAACGTTGCGACCCTCGATCTCGAGGTCGAGGTCCTTCAGGATGCGGACCACCCCCGACGTCTTCGTGGAGGCGCCGTAAGAGGACACGGCCATGAAGTCGAACTGGAGCGGGAGGCGGATGTGGCGAGACAGGTCGGCCATGACCACGAACGCGCCCTTCAGGACACCGATGAGCAGGAGATCCTCCCCCCGGTAGTCGCCGGTGATCTCCTCCCCGAGGAGCTCGATCTTCGTCTGGATCTCCTCGCGAGTGATGAGAACTTGGTCGATGTCGCGTTCGTACTCCGCCACGTGGTCGGTGAGTGTATCGGAGGAAGGAACGAATTCTTCTTGCCGCTCCTGGCCGGTCACGCCCCCTCCCTTCGTCGAGCCCGGACGAGTGCCCGCGTCGCGGTCTGCGCGTTGCGTGACCCGGGGGAAGCGCGAGAAACCAGAACATACTCTTTGTTCCGCACGGCCAGCAAGGGCCCGGGGAGATCCACACGGCGTCGTGGTCGTCCTTCCGCGAGGTCGAGGACAGCGCGGACGTGCGCGGAACCCACGTCCGGCTCCCATTCCCCTCCCAGTGCTGCCGCGGCGAGGCGAAGAGCCTGACGAACGATTCGAGCTCCTACGACCGGGGGCAGGGCCGAGAGCACCTTCGCATCGAGCTTGATCTCGTCCTCCCCGATGACCACGGCCTGGCGAGATGCTTCGGACGCGACGGCATCGAGATAATCGGCGTCTTCGCGAACGTGCTCCGCCGTTCGCACCAGGGTCGCCTTGAGGTTGCGATCCAGAGTTCGTTCCAGGAACGGAAGCGCTTCTTTCCTGATGCGGTTGCGGAGGAACCGCCGGTCTCGGTTGGTCGGATCCTCTCGGGGACGAAGCCGCAGACCGCGGCAGAAGGAGAGAACCTCCTCCCGAGTGGTCTCGATCAGGGGGCGAACCGCCGGGATCCCAAGCGGGGGAAGCGTTCCCGCGGGAGGCATCCCGGCAATCGCCTCGATCCCCCCGCCTCGAACCAGCCCAAGCAGGACCGTCTCCGCCTGATCGTCGAGGGTATGGCCGAGCGCCGCGAGATCCGCCGACGCCTCCGCCGCAACCGAGGTGAGCGCGGCGTAGCGAGCGAGCCGAGCCCACGCCTCCACGGACTGACCGGGTGCGGGTCGATCCTCGGCCTCACGCAAGAAGAACGGCAGGGCGAGGCGATCGGCCTGGCGTCGTACGTACGCGGCGTCGTCGGCGGAGCCCGCCCGGAGACGATGATCGAAGTGGAACACCATGAGCTTGATCCGAAACAGCCTGCGGACCCGAAACAGCGCGTGAAGCAGGCAGATCGAATCCGGGCCGCCCGAGCAGGCGACCACCACGCTCTGACCCCGCTGGAACATCCGATGCTTTCGGGACGTGGCCGTCATCCGGGCGAGCACACTGGCCACGGCTTTCGGTTGGGACATCAGGATCCCGCCATCCGCTCCACCCAGAGGTCTGGCGACCCCACTTCCTCCAGGGTCGGCAGGCTCTCCTCCCGCTCCCAGACTCTATTGAATCCATCCATCCCTGCCTGTTGAACAACGCGCCGCACGAAGTGCTCCCCCATCGCGTACTGGCGAACCTTGACGTCGAGGCCGATGGCCTTCTGGATCACCCGGTCGACCGGACCGTGACGGCGACGGGAGAGGGTGCGTCGCATCCGCGGCTCGCCTTTTACGCGGCCGGCTGAAAGTGCCGCCATCACGTAGTTCCCGTGGCCCTCCAGCAGTGACATCACCGCCTGCATCTTCCGGAACGTCTCTCGCTGCTCCGGCGTCATCAAGAAGAACAGCACACCGAGACCGTGCGACCGGCCACCGGCCGCCTCCTCCCGAGCCCTGCGGATCGTCTGGATCAGCTTCCGGCCGTCGAGCTCGATCGATGCCAGGTACCCGTCGATCATGCCCCGGAGGTAGGACCGGAGCCATGGCACTCCGCCGAACTGAACCCGATGAGCGACTTC
>DASSDP010000151.1:0-17624 GCA_035697085.1 Actinomycetota bacterium | reverse complement strand
TTCCCTGGGGACGCTCCCGTTCTTCTTCTGGCTCACGTACAAGGTGGGAAGGGCCCGCCGCGAGGTGGCGGCGTCGACACAGAAGAGCCTGGCCGACCTCTCGACGATCACCCAGGAGACGCTGTCGGTCTCGGGCATCCTGCTGTCGAAGGCCTTCGGACGCCAACGGTACGAGACCGATCGGTTCCGGGACGAGAACGAACGGCTGGCCGGCCTCCAGATCCGTCAGCAGATGATCGGGAGGTCGTTCTTCGCCACGATCCAGATCTTCTTTTCCATCACCCCCGCGCTCGTCTACCTGGTGGCCGGATGGGTGGTCTCGAGCCAGAGCGGCGCCCTCACCGCGGGTGACATCGTCGCGTTCACCACGCTGCAGAGCCGCCTGTTCTTCCCCATCGGCTCCATGCTTCAGGTTGGTGTGGAGGTCACCAGCGCCATGGCCCTGTTCGACCGGATCTTCGAGTACCTGGACCTTCCCCAGGAGATCCAGGACAGCCCGAATGCGGTGGCCCTCCCTCGAGAGTCGGTCAGCGGAGACGTGCGATTTCAAGACGTCTCCTTCCGGTACGAGACCCCTCCCGATGAGGAGGACGGCGAGGTCCCCGCCGAGGACGGGCAGGGGCCCCGCCGATGGACCCTCGAGGGTGTCGATCTGGAGATCGCGCCGGGGATGCTCGCGGCGCTCGTGGGGCCGAGCGGGGCGGGGAAGACAACGATGACCTACCTGGTCCCCCGGTTCTACGACGTCCAGAAGGGCTCGGTCCAGATCGACGGGCTCGACGTCCGTGATATCACCCTGGAGAGCCTCGCCGAGTTCATCGGGATGGTGACCCAGGAGACCTATCTCTTTCACTCGTCGGTCCGCCAGAACCTCCGGTACGGGAATCCCGGCGCCACGGACGACCAGCTCGAGGCAGCAGCGCGGGCGGCGTTCATCCACGAGCGGATCATGGAGCTCCCGGAGGGCTACGAGACCGTCGTCGGGGAGCGCGGATACAAGATGTCCGGGGGGGAGAAGCAGCGCCTGGCCATCGCCCGGGCGATCCTCAAGGATCCACGCGTTCTCATCCTCGACGAGGCCACATCGTCCCTGGATACGACGTCCGAGCGCCTGGTCCAGGAGGCGCTCAGGCCGCTGATGCAGGGCAGGACCACGATCGCCATCGCCCACCGACTGTCCACCATCCTCTCGGCCGACGTGATCTTCGTTCTGGATCGCGGACGGGTGGTGGAACGCGGTACCCACGCTGAGCTCGTCCGTCAGGGTGGGCTGTACGCGGGCCTCTACGAGCGGCAGTTCCAGAGCGGCGAAGTGGAGGCGGAGTGCGAGGATGGCGTCGTGCTTGCTTCCGGGGAGGTCGTCCCCCGATAAGGGGTCGGTCGATCGACCCCGTTTCCCGCAAATCTTGCGAAGTGACAAGATCCGTCATTCATTTGGCTGTGAAGGCGAGTACCGGCGTCGTATTATCGACCGACTTCACACTCCTCGATGCTCGGAGTCGGGCGGGGAAGCGAGAGGAGAACATGCCCATGATCACAAGGCGCGGAGCGGGCCGGGGCCTGCGGATATTTCTGGGAACGACGGCGGCTCTGGCTTTGTTGTCCGGGCCGGTCCGGCTGGTCGTCGCCGACGAGCCGCAATCCAACCCCGATCTCACCGCATTGCGGGAAGAGAGAGCTCGCACCGGCCAGGCCGACTCGGCTGTTGCCGAGGCCCAGGCCGCCCAGTGTCAGGAACTCGTGCTCGACTTCGCCGGTCTGCCCAAGGGCACGCATCTCGGCGAGCAGTACGCGACCCAGGGGATCCACATCTCGGGGAACGCCAATGAGGCGGGGAGGCCGGATCAGCTCATCGTGTTCGACTCGAACGCCTCCGGTACCCGGGATCCCTTTATGGAGGTGGACATCGGGAATCTCGCCATCATCCCGGAGCACCTCATCGACGCCAACGGTGACGGGCTGGTTGACGATCCCAACAACACTGAGGAGGGAGGGGTGCAGATCTACGAGTTCGACCACCCCCGAATCGTCAGGAGCTTCGTCATCGTCGAGATCGATCACGGAGTCCAGGCCAGCCAGCAGGCATACGCGTTCGACGCCGCCGGCAACCTCATCAAGCAGGTGCCGATCCTCATTCTGCCCCAGGGCAGTGTGCAGACTGTCCAGGTAGACGCCTCCGGCGTCAGCCGTCTGGAGATCAGGTACCGGGATTCGGCGGGTGTGACCGACATCGATCTTGGCTGCGTTCCGCAAGGCAATCTCATCGTGATCAAGGAAGTGATCAACGACAACGGTGGCACGGCGTCGGCCGGTGACTTCACCATGACCGTGGACGACGACGGGACCAACCCTCCGAGCTTCCCAGGGGCCGGAGCACCCGGGACGACCGTCTCCGTCGACCCCGGGGCCTACACCGTGACCGAGGCCGGGCCGAGCGGCTACACGCCCAGCCTATCGACCGATTGCGTCGGCACGATCGCCGCGGGAGAGACGAAGACCTGCACGATCACCAACGACGATCTCCCACCGGGCGGACTCCCCGTCGGCAAGATCACGATCGTCAAGAACACCGTCCCCGACGGGCCTCAGGACTTCGCCTTCACCACGGGACCGGGGCTCTCGGGATTCTCCTTGGACGACGACACGGACCCCGCGCTCGGCAACACGCAGGTGTTCCCGAACCTTGTGCCCAACACCGTGTACACGGTTACCGAGGCTCAGGTAGCCGGTTGGGCACAGTCCGTGACGTGCAACAACACGGACCAGGACACCACCGCTTCCGGCCGGGTGGCCACCATCGATCTGGATCCGGGAGAGGAGATCACCTGCACGTTCACCAACTCGAACCTGGCCGGAGCGCTCTCCTTGGACAAGACGGTCAACCCCGGTGTCATCCACGCGGGAGGGACGGTCACCTACACCTATAAGGTGACGAACACCGGCGCCGACGTCCTCCACGCCGTCACCATCTCGGACAACAAGTGCAGCCCCGTGACGGGTCCCACCGGGGACAACGGGAACGGCGTCCTGGATCTCCAGGAGACGTGGACGTACACGTGCACGACGACGCTTTCCGTCGACACGACCAATATCGGCTCCGTCACGGCTCTGGACTCCGCCAACGACTCGGTCGGTCCGGTGACCGACACGGCCAGCGTCGACGTGGTGAATCCGGGGCTCAGCATCGTGAAGACGCCGGACATCGAGTCCGGAAATCCCGGTGACACCGTGACGTTCTCCTTCAAGGTCACGAACACGGGAGACACCACGCTCACCAACATCTCCGTCGACGACGACGTCCTCGGACACATCGGCGATATCGACTCGCTCGCCCCCGGCCAGAGCGTCACGCTCACGGAGACCGCCACGCTCGGCGATACCGACCACGTCAACGTGGGGTCGGCCACCGGCGCAGACATCATCGGGTTGCACGTTGAGGCCGAGGACACGGTCAAGGTGGATGTGGTCCTGGGGTCGGAGATCAGTGAGTCCGGCGCGGCAGAGGGCGACCAGGTCGAGGGAGGCGTCCTGGCCACGACGGGCAGCGACGTCTTGAGGATGGTCCTGCTGGCCATGTTCCTGCTGGCGATGGGTGGAACCATCGAAGGCCACGGTCGACGCCGGGCCCGGAGTCGCCGACTTGAATCGGGAGGCTAGAGCCGGAGCTCGTAGAACCTCAGCCGGAAGCCGTCCTCGAAGACCAGATCAGATCCCCGGCTGAAGCCCATCGACTCATAGAGGCGCACCGCAACCTTCATCTGTTCGGTGGTGTCCAGTGTCATCAGGGACTTTCCGGCTCGTCGAGCCTCTTCGATGCATGCCTGCATGATTCGCTTTCCGATCCCCCGGCCCTGAGCGTCCGGATGGACTCCGAGCATCCGCAGATGCGCTTCGCCGGGGGCGAGCGGCGGCCGCTCATGACCGCCCGGCACTCGCTCCTCGAGCTCGAGCGTGGCGGTTCCGAGGATGTGTTCGTCCTCGACGGCAACCAGGACCAGGGCGTGATCGGCCCGCGAGCCTACGTCGGCGACCCTGTGCCGGTATTCGTCCCAACCGGTCTCGTCGGGGGAGCCGAACTCTTTGTAGGCCAGGGCCGTGACCTCTCCGGCGCGCTCGTACTCCTCGGGACGCACCTTCCGAACCTCGATGCTCATGGTCCTAGGGTATCGGGGGAGCGTGAGTTGAGATGCGGCGAGAGCTGAGGATCGTCGAAGACATCGCGGGGGCAGCGGCCGATCTATTTCTCGAGATCGGGCCGAAGGCAATTGCGTTGGCCGGCGGAACCACCCCCCGGAGCGCCTACGAGCGCCTTGCTTCGCTCCAGTACCCCTGGCACGAGGTCGAGGTGTTCTTCGGGGACGAACGGTGCGTTCCTCCGGACCATCCCGATTCCAACTTCCGGTTGGCCCACGACGTGTTGCTGTCCAAGATTCCCGCCCGGGTGCACCGGATGCCGGGAGAGTCCTGCGATACCGCCCGGTATGAGCGCGAGCTCAGGGAGGCACGGGGTCCGACGCCGGCGCTCGACCTGGTCTTCCTCGGTCTCGGCGAGGACGGGCACACGGCATCGCTTTTCCCCGACGATCCCGCACTCGACGAGACCGAGCGGCTGGTGGTGAGGGTCGATCGCCCAGACCACCCCAGACTGACGCTGACGCTCCCGGTACTCTCGGCCGGGCCGTTCGCCC
This sequence comes from Actinomycetota bacterium, assembly GCA_035697085.1. Classification (GTDB taxonomy): domain Bacteria; phylum Actinomycetota; class UBA4738; order UBA4738; family CALAEC01; genus DASQUW01. The sequence continues at coordinate 12,936 of DASSDP010000151.1, read as the reverse complement.
TCTTCCTCGTTGCGGGCGAAGAGAAGCGCGAGGCGCTACGAATGCTGATGGCCGGCGCCGACATCCCCGCCGCACGTGTGGCTGCCGACCGGGTTGTCGTCCTGGCCGACGCCGCCGCCGCTCCGTAGGTGCTAGCCGAGCGCGGTCACGCCGAGAATCCGGCCCACACCGTATGTGACCAGAGCGGCGGCTCCACCGATTGACAGCATCCTTCCCCCCGAGAGCCACCATGCGCGTCCGGTGAAGATTGTCATCGACGCTCCGACGGCAAAGAGGGCCGTGAGCGAGAGGGCGATGGAGGTCCAGGTGACCACGGCCCCGGTGAAGAAGAAGAACGGCGCCAGGGGAACGAGGGCCCCTACCGCAAAGGCGACGAACGACGAGGCGGCCGCACCCCACGGCGAGCCGAGCTCCTGTGGATCCAGTCCAAGCTCCTCCTTGGCGTGGACCTCCAACGCGACCTGTGGATTCTCCATGACAGCCTCGGAGGTCTTCCGGGCCAGATTGGCGGGGATCCCACGCCGCTCCAGGATCCCGGCGAGTTCCTTCGTCTCGCCCTCAGGATCCGTGGCCAGCTCATGAGCCTCCCAGTGGATCAACCGCTCGAACACCTCCCGCTGCACTCGCATCGAGGCGTATTCGCCGGCGGCCATGGAGAATGCGCCCGCCAGCAGGCCGGCGATCCCGGCAAGCAGAACCACGTCACGGTCCACGCCGGCGCCGGAGACGCCCATGATCAAGGAGAGATTCGAAACGAGCCCGTCGTTGATTCCGAAGATCGCCGCCCGAAGCGCTCCGCTCTTCCCTCCGGCGACGGGGGGCGGCTCACCACCCGGCGGGAGCGGTCCGGGATGGGGCTTCAGCCACGTGGCCGTTGGGGCCGATCCCGGAGGTCGGGACCTCATCCTTCCGGTTCACCCCTCTGCTCGCGCAGGAACCGTTCAAGCTCCGCAGCGAGCGCATCCCCGCTTGGGATCTCGCCCGTCTCTTCGCTCCGTCCGGCGCCTTCCTCCAGGCGCTGCACGTAACCCTTGAGGTCGTCGTTCCCCTCGATCATCTGAGAGACCTGCTCCTCCCACGTGGCAGCGGCGCGCGAGAGCGTGTCGGTCTCCACCGGTACCTCGAGAAACGCCGACAGCTTCTCTACCAGCGCGAGAGCGGCCTTGGGGTTGGGGCCGGAAGGAAGGTAGTGGGGGACCGCGGCCCAGAAGGAGACGGAACCCATCCCCGCGCGCGCCGCGGCGTCCTGCAAGACCCCCACGATCCCCGTGGGGCCCTCGTATCGGGAGGCCGCGATACCCAACCGGGCGGCGACCTCGGGATCGGGCGCGGTTCCGGCGATGGGGGGCGGCACGGTGTGAGGCACGTCGGCGAGGAACGCCCCGAGGGTGATGAAGCTCTCGACGGAGAGGCCCTTGGCGGTCTCCACGAGGCTTCCCACGTAGGTCTTCCATCGAACGTTGGGCTCGATCCCGAGCAGGACGACCACGTCTCGCTGCGGGAGGGCCGCATGGAAGAAATCGTTGGCGGGCCACTCGATCCGGCGAGTCACTCCTCCCTCAAGTCGCACCATCGGCCGACTGACCTGGAAGTCGTAGAACTCCTCGGGGTCGAGCCGAGCGAACCGCTTGGCGCTCCACCGGTCTCTGAGGTACGCGGCGGCCGTGCTGGCGGCTTCCCCACCGTCGTTCCACCCGCGGAACGCGCAGATGAGTGCGGTTCCGGAGAGATCGGGACGGCTCTCGAACTCGACGAAGGCCACGGATACAGTCTCTCCCTTCCCGGCGATTGTGTCAGCCCAGCTCTCGGTCCCGGATCGAGGCGCGCACCTCCTCGGAGAGCTTTTCGAGCGCCTCCGAGCGCTCCACGGGATACGGTCCCGGTTCGAGCGATCGAAGGTGTCCCGGGAGCCCTTGAAGGTCGCGTGTGAGCCGGTCCCGGGCGTCATCGATGCCGTCATCAACGACCCGTTCCCCGTGTGCCATCACCGGAACGAGCAGGGGCTCGGCGCCGGAGGGACCGTCTTCATCCAACAACGCGATCACGTCGCCTTGCATCTCGGATCGTCGCCACACCTGCTTCGGCCCGGGCAGGGTGGCTTTCGCCGTGGACAGTTTCGCCACCGGCCGGCCGTCGAACTCGACGAGCTTGTAGACGCTGTCGAGATACGGGGCGTCCGCGGACACGCCGACTTTGGTCCCCACGCCGTACGAATCGATGGGAGCATCGGCAAGCCCGGCGATCACGTGCTCATCCAGGGAGCCACTGACGAGTATCCGGACGTCCTCGAGTCCTGCATCGTCGAGGGCCCGCCGCGCCTCGTGGGCCAGTTTGCCGATGTCGCCGCTGTCCAGGCGCAGGCCGAGCAGGCGGGATCCGCGAGCCGACAGCTCGTGTGCCACCTCGATCGCCTTTTCCACGCCGCGGGCGGTGTCGTACGTGTCCACCAGGAGCACCACTCGGTTTGGAAAGTCCTCGGCGAACGCTCGGAATGCCTCGGTCTCAGACTCGAACGCCTCTATGTAGGAGTGGGCCATCGTCCCTGCCGCCGGAAGCCCGAGTGTCCGCGCGGCCTCGACGTTGCTGGTGGCCGCGAACCCCGCGATCGCCGTGGCCCGGGCCACGGCCAGAGCCGCTTCCGTGCCGTGGACCCTCCGGAACGAGAAGTCGATCAGGTCTCGATCGGCGGCGGCGATCCGACAGCGGGCCGCTTTTGAGGCCACCGCCGTCTGGTACGTGATTTGGTTCAGGAGAAACGTCTCCGCGAGCTGCGCTTGCGGCATGGAGGCTGTCACCTCGAGGAGTGGCTCGTCGGGGAAGACCACGCGACCTTCGGGTACGGCCCGGACCTCGCCCTCGAACGTCAGATCCCGGAAGGCTTGCAGCGTCTCGTCGGGGTATCCCTGGGTCTCGGCCAGGTACCGCAGGTCTTCTTCCTCGAACCGGAACGATTCCAGGAACTCCAGGCAGCGGCTCAAGCCGCACGCGACGAGGAATCCCCACCCTCGAGGGAGGTGGCGAACGAAAAGGCTGAACGTGGCCGGTTGCGTCATGCCCCTGCGTAGATAGCTGGCGGCCATGTTCAATTCGTACAGGTCGGTGAGCAGCGCGCGGCCCATGTGCGCGAAGGATATCGCCGGGCCGCCGCTAGGATGATGTTCATGGACGAGCGGCGGGGGTCTGAAGAGGGCAGGAGAGTTCCCGGCCAGAAGACGAAGCGACCTCGCGACGAGCTGGGGCGGCCGCTGCCGTGGGGCGAGGAGAACCGGCTCGAGCTCGAGGATTTCGACTCTCTCCCCATCGAGGAGAACCACCGGCTGGGCCGAGACCACTTCAACGAGGGGAGGTTCTTCCAGGCCCACGAGGCCTGGGAGACCGCGTGGAAACAGTCCAAGGGCACAGGGGACGAGGAGTTCTTCAAGGGTCTCTCCCAGCTCGGTGCGGGATACGTTCATTACCGTCGAGGAAACGCGCACGGCACGTTCACCCTTATTCGCAGAGGCATACGGCGAATCACGCAGTACGGGCCACGACATCAGGGAATCGACGTTGCCTCGGTCGCTGAGGCGGCGCGGTCGCAGGCGAACGAGGTGGAAGCGGCCGCCCGCGCAAACGAGCCATTGCCCGACATCGAGCCTCCCCGGATCTGATTCAGGCCCCGCCCGACCGGGCGAAATGCCGGATTTTGAGTGAGCTTGCTTTCCTACGCAAATGATGTACTGTCTTTGCCTTATCAGGGGGGTATGCCGCTGCTAGAAATCCCGCGATTGAAGCAGCTTCTTCGTTTCGGCGACGCGCTCGGGTCGCCGAAACGTCGTATATGGGTGCTACTGGCTCTCCTTGCCGTCGGCGCCCTCGTCGTCCGAGTTTCGGGAGCGACGCTGGGGGGACTCCAGGAGCCCGCGGAGGAGCGGAGGACCTTTCTGGCGGTCGCCGACACCTTCGCCCGGAGCACGGAGCCCGATCGCAACTTCGGAACCAGATCGGCTGTGCGCACCGACGCCTCCCCGTACGTCGCCAGCTTCATCCGGTTCGATCCCGACGGGCTGGGGACATCCATCACCGGTGCGATCCTCCGTGTCTACGCCAACAGCGCCAACACCGGGAATGTGGACGTCCGGGGAGTGGCCTCGAACTCGTGGCAAGAGAACACGCTCACGTACCGCAACATGCCCGCCGTTATGGCGGTCGCTTCTTCAGCCGGCCGCATCGGCGCCGGCACGTGGATCCAATGGGACGTCACATCGCTGATCAGGAACAACGATCCGGTCAGTTTCGGGCTGACCTCAACCAGCGTCACCGCAACCAGCCTCGCCAGCCGTGAGTCCATCAATCGGCCACAGCTCGTCGTCACGTTCTCCGGCCCGTCGACTGGCGGGTCGAGTCCGAGTCCTTCGCCGAGTCCGAGCCCCTCCCCAGGCCCAACCACACCCTCGGTGGGGACATCCCCCTCGAGCCCGCCGCCCACTTCGCCCTCTCCGACACCGAGCCCCCTTCCGTCGCCCTCGCCCTCGGTTCCCGGCGGTGCTCAGCCGACGTTTCCCATCCGGGCCACGTTCTATTACCCGTGGTTCCCTCAAGCATGGAGCCAGCAGGGAGTCTTCCCATACACGAACTACACGCCCTCAAAAGGGCTCTACGACTCCGGGAACCGCCAGCTGATCAGGACGCACATCGCGGAGATGCAACGGGGAAAGATCGGGGCCGGCATCGCTTCCTGGTGGGGACAGGGCCACCACACGGATTCCCGGGTGACCGCCCTCCTCGACGAGGCCGCCCCGACGTCGTTCCGATGGACCCTGTACTACGAGGCCGAGGGATCCTCGACCCCGTCTGTCGCCACGATCCAGAGCGATCTTTCCTGGATCGCTACCAGATACGCGGGGCACGGTGTATTCCTGAAGGTGGCCGGCCGTCCGGTGATCTTCGTCTACGGAGATCCAGGCGACAGCTGCGGAATGGCGGACCGATGGGTCGAAGCCAACCGGTCCTACGGCTTCTATCTGGTCCTCAAGGTGTTCTCGGGATATCGAACGTGTTCGAGCCAGCCGAACTCATGGCACCAGTACGCTCCGGCACAGGCCGCGGACGCTCAGTTGCCTCACAGCTACTCGATCGCGCCGGGGTTCTGGAAGGCGCGAGAGTCCGTGAGGCTCGCACGTGATCTTGCTCGGTGGAGGACAAACGTGCGCGACATGATCGGTTCGGGCGCACGATGGCAGCTCATCGTTTCTTGGAACGAGTGGGGCGAAGGAACCCAGATCGAGGGATCGTCCCAACTCGGAGACGCCTGGCTGGAATCGCTTGCGACGAACGGGGTGGAACCCGCCCCTTAGCCCGTTTTTCAGAGAGTGATTTGCGACATTCGGAATGCTTGTTTGGTATGGGAAGAGGTTGACGAAGAACCTCTCATGAGGTATCTATCGGATTCCTGCTTCCGAAATAGTAGGATTTGGAGGGATGCGCGCGCCCGTGAGCCCGTTCAGATCGCCGATCGTACTGGGATTTCCCCGATCCTTGCTCGTTCCGCTCGCCGCCGCGGCGGCGACGTTGGTGTGGCTTGCCCCTCTGCCGGCAGCGAACGCGCCTCCTCGGGATCTCGTCGAGGCCGCCCAGGCCGCCGGTGAGCCGGTCCTGGCGTTCACTCCGACCGACGATTCGTACGTCAGCGCTGATTTCCCAAGCGCCAACTACGGGTCGCGACGATCTCTGCGCGTGGACAACGACCCGGTGGAGCACTCTCTCCTGAAGTTCTCGGTGCGGGGCGTCGAGGATCGAAGCGTTGTCAGCGCGACCCTGTGGCTCTACTGCAAGAACGAGTCCAGTCTCGGCGGCAGCGTGTTCTCAGTTCCGGAGCCCCAGATTCCGTGGAGCGAGGACACGGTGACCTGGAACAACGCTCCGGCCGCCGGCTCCGAGCCGGTGGCCTCCCTGGGGGCCGTGGCCGTCGGAAACTGGTACCCCCTCGACCTGACATCGATCGTTTCGGGCGACGGAGTGGTGAACCTTCGGGTTACCTCGATCCGGTCGAATGGGGCCGATTACATGTCGAAGGAATCCAGGGACGGACTCGCTCCGCTCCTCGTGGTGGCCATGAGCGAGCCGCTCCCGGACACGGACACCACGCCTCCGACCACACCCACGAACCTCGCCGCCACGGCGATCGATCCGTCGAACGTGGCTCTCACCTGGAACGAGTCGATCGACGACGTGGGTGTGGCCGGATACGAGGTGTTCCGGGACGGTGCCCTTCTCGCGACAACGCCCCCGGTGACCGGTTACACCGATGCAACGACTTCCCCGTCGACGAGCTATGAGTACAGCGTCCGCGCGATCGACACCGCCGGCAACCCGTCGGGAGCAAGCAACACCGCCGCGGTCACCACGCCCGAGATCGCCGGCCCGATCACCCTTGTACCGGTGGCGGACTCGTTCGCCGATAGCAGCCAGCCTGATCGAAACTTTGGCGGCCTGAGTCAGATCCGTACGGATGGGTTGCCCGACGTCCATGGCTTCATCCGATTCGAACCCCAGGATTTCGGTGCAGCCGTCTCGACCGCGACCCTGCGAATGTTCGCGAACAGCTCGAACAGCCTGGGCGTGGACGTGCACGGCGTCCTCGATCACCCATGGGAGGAGAGCTCCCTGACGTTCGGGACGATGCCCGACATCCTCGGGATCGTGGACTCCTCGGGTCCGATCACGTCCGGCCAGTGGATCGAATGGGACGTGACGTCGCTGGCTTCGTCCGGGGAACCACTCACCTTTGGGCTGACCTCCCAGAGCTTCACCGCTACGAGCTTCGCCAGCCGTGAATCGGCCAATCCCCCGCAGCTCGTGTTGACGTTCCAGGGGCAAATACCACCGGCACCGCAGCCACCGCCCGACACCACCCCGCCCTCGGCCCCGACGAATCTCTCGGCCGCGGCCGCCTCTTCGGAGCGGGTCGACCTCGCCTGGACGGCATCGACGGACGCGGTGGGCGTGACGGGCTACAGGATCTACCGGAATGGCTCTCTCCTCACCTCGACCGGCCCGGTCACGACCTACCCCGACACCACGGTCGCCCCAGACACGACATACGAGTACTCCGTACGGGCCCACGATGCGGCTGGCAACGTTTCCGGTCCGAGCAACAGCGACTCCGTGACCACCCCGGCGTTGCCGCCTTCCCCCGATCCGGACCCGATCCCAGGCTCCGGCGCCACAGTCGCCGCTGCCGGTGACATCGCGTGCGATCCGCTGTCAGGCAGCTTCAACAACGGACTGGGAACTTCGTCAGGCTGCCGCCAGGCGTACACCGCAGCCCTGCTCAGTGATGCGGACGCCGTCCTGACGCTCGGGGACAACCAGTACGAGAACGGAGCCTTCGACAAGTTCCTGGCTTCGTACAACAGGTCGTGGGGCGCGGCGAAGGGCGTCACCTACCCCGCGCCCGGAAATCACGAGTACCTCACGCCGGGCGGCTTAGGGTACTTCACCTACTTCGGGTCGGCCGCGGGCACACCCGGCCAGGGGTGGTACAGCTTCAACCTCGCGGGATGGCACATCGTTTCTCTGAACTCCAACTGCTCGGCGGTCGGTGGGTGCGGTCCGGGGTCGCCCCAGTACCAATGGCTGATGGCCGACCTTGCCGCGAACAACGCGAACTGCACCATCGCGTATTGGCACCACCCCCGTTTCTCCAGCGGGAACTACGGAAACCACGATGCCTTCCAGCCGTTCTGGCAGCTGCTGTACAACGACGGGGCCGAGATCGTCCTCGCCGGACACGACCACAACTACCAGCGCTACGCTCCCCAGACTCCCGCCGGGGCCCGCGATGACGCCCGGGGTGTGCGGGAGTTCGTCGTCGGAACCGGTGGGAAGACCCACTACGCAGTCGATCCATCGGGAACGAATCGCCAGGCCGCCAACGGTGACACGTACGGGGTCCTCAAGCTGACGCTGCGCGCAGGCGCCTACGACTGGCAGTTCGTGCCCGAAGAGGGAAAGACGTACACGGACTCCGGCACCGACTCCTGCCACTGAGAGTCAGACCGGCCTCACGTTCGACCGGCTTCACCCTGAAAAACCTATCGTCGAACGATTTCCTACGATATAATTAGCAAAGGATACGAATCCGACAGGAGTGCGCCCGTGAGCCCGCAGCTGCTCTCGTCTCGTCCGTTCCGTTCGGCCTTCCTCGCCGTCCTTGTTGCCTTTGCCGTCGCGCCATCGCTGCCGTTTTCCGATAACGCGTCTGCGCAATCTCCCACCACGAGCACATTCACGGCATTGGCCGATACCTACGCCAGCGGCGCCGAGCCCGATCGCAACTTCGGTACCTCGACGTCAATCCGGACGGACGCCTCTCCCGATCTCCGGAGCTTTATCCGGTTCGACCCGGACGGGTTGAGCGGCTCGATCTCCCAGGCGCGACTCCGAGTCTTTGCAAACAGCTCCAACGCCACAGGTATCGACGCGCGGGGCGTGACCAGCAGCTCTTGGGGGGAGACCACGCTTACGTATCGCAACATGCCGGGAACGCTCGGGGTGACGTCTTCTTCGGGGCCGATCAGCGCCGGCACGTGGGTCGAGTGGAACGTGACCTCGCTGGTTTCCAACAACGATCCGGTCAGCTTCGCGCTGACCTCGACGAGCTCCACCGCGACGAACCTCGCCAGCCGCGAGTCCTCGAACAAACCACAGCTCACGGTGACCTTCGAGTCCGGGCCGACGCCCCTTCCCTCGATAAGCCCGAGCCCGATCCCCACTACGAGTCCATCGCCGACGCCGCCGCCCGGCTCGGGGGGGACGGTCATCGCCGCCGCCGGCGACATCGCCTGTGACCCCGCCAGCTCGAGCTTCAACGGCGGGAACGGCACGCCCACCCGCTGCCGGATGAAGTACACGGCCGATCTCCTGGCCGGTGCGGCCGCCGTGCTTCCTCTCGGAGACAATCAATACGAGGAAGGAACGTTGTCGCAGTTCCGCCAGTCGTACGACCTGTCGTGGGGGCGATACAAGTCGGTCACCCATCCCTCGGTCGGCAACCATGAATATCTGACACCCGGCGCGGCCGGGTACTTCGACTACTTCGGCGCCGCGGCGGGATCTCGCACCCAGGGGTGGTACAGCTTCAACATCGCCGGCTGGCACCTGGTCGCGCTCAACTCGCAGTGCTCGAAGGTGGGGGGTTGCGGCGTGGGGAGCCCGCAGTACGAGTGGCTGAAGGCGGACCTTGCCGCGAACAACGCCGCCTGCACGCTTGCCTACTGGCACATCCCTCGTTTCACCCACGGGCAGTTCTCCAACACGACGACGTACCAGCCCTTCTGGCAGCTCCTGTACGACGACGGCGCCGAGATCGTCCTCGTCGGACACGACCACAACTACCAGCGCTACGCTCCCCAGACCCCGACCGGTGGGCTGGACCACACCCGAGGCATTCGGCAGTTCATCGTGGGCACCGGCGGAAAGAACCTGGTGGTCCCCGATTCGACCGGGATGAACCGGGAGGCCGCAAACGGGGACACGCACGGGGTCCTCAAGCTGACGCTTCGATCGACGAGCTACGACTGGCGGTTCACCCCGGAAGCGGGAAAGACGTATACGGACTCGGGAACCAATTCCTGCCACTGAGCGCTGGCAGCCAACGCCGCCCGAGCGGGTACTTCTTGGGGCACCCGGTGATACCCTTCAGGAAAATGACACGACTCTCGGCCGGGTTTGGTGTGGTCGTGCTCACCGTCTTGCCGACCCTGCTCACTCCATCGATCGCAGCTCGGTCGAGCTTCGAACCGGAGGAGTTCCTGGTCGTCGGCTTCCTCGCACCTCCCGCCCTTGCCAGGGGCGATACCTTCCTCGGGGCGACTGTCCAGCGGGTGGATCGAACGCTGAAGTTCGCTCGTGTGGCCACGAACGATTCGCGGCGATTCCAGGAACTGGCGCGCGCGGACCACAGGGTGCGCTACGTTGAACCGGACCCGGAGCTCCAGCTCATCGACTTCATCCCGAACGACCCGCGCTTCGGTGAGCAATACGGTCCCCAGCATGTTCGGGCCACCGAGGTATGGGATACGACCCTGGGCGACCTGGATGCGAGAGTGTGCGTACTCGACACGGGGGTGCGCTACACGCACGAGGACATCGCGGGTGCCCGGTGGCTGGGAGGAACGGACATCTACAACGGCGACGCGGATCCGTCGGATGACAACGGGCACGGCACCCACGTTGCGGGGATCGCCGCCGCCTCCATCAACAACGCCAAGGGCATCGCCGGCATCGCGAACGTGGGCATCCACGGCGTGAAGGTTCTGTCCCACATGGGCAGCGCACCGTTCAGCGTCATCGCCTCGGGGATCCGTTGGTGTTCGGACAACGGCGGCCCCCGCGTGGTCATCAACCTGAGCCTCGGCGGCGAGATCGGATCCACGGCACTTCGGGATGCCGTGCAGTACGCGTACGGCAGGGGGGCGATCATCGTGGCGGCGACGGGAAACGGCGGCCCCTGCACGAACTGCGTCGAGTACCCGGCGAAATACCCCGAAGTGATCGCGGTCACGTGCACGACCTCGTCCGACACGCAGTGCAGCTACTCGAGCGATGGTCCGGAGAGCGAGCTGGCGGCGCCGGGGGATGCCGTGAGGTCCCTCTTCCACACGAACAACACCGCGTATGCCATTGGAAGCGGGACGAGCATGTCGACGCCCCACGTTTCGGGGGTGGCCGCGCTGTTGTGGAGCCACATGACCAGCCTGACCAATACGGCTCTGCGGGATGAGCTCCGGAACAACGCCCGCGACCTGGGCGCCGCAGGTTGGGATCAGCTCTACGGGTACGGGCTCGTCGACGCCAAGGCGACCCTCGACGCCCTCTCCCCGAGCGCGAGCGCGGACCTGTCGTTGACCAAGTCCGACTCCCCGGGGCGGGTACCGACCGGAAGGACCCTGAACTACACGCTGGCTGTGGCCAACGCCGGGCCCGATGAAGCGGTGGGCGTCGTCGTCACCGACTCCCTGCCTCCGAGCGTGACGTTCGACTCGGCAACGTCGAGCCTCGGGAGCTGTTCGCAGACCAGCGGCACGGTCACGTGCACCCTGGGATCCATGGGCAGTGGTGCCTCCGCCACGATTCAGATCCTCGTCACCCCCAATACCGCCGGCGTCATCGCCAACACCGCTTCGGTCTCCTCCCTGGTGTCCGATCCCAACCCCACCAACAACGCCGACTCGGAGGACACCTCGGTCTGCCGGATCACGTCCCGACGCTCCTCGATTCCCTGCGGCTAGGGGTCCCGGTCACGCCGTTCCCACGTCGTTAACAAGGCGGAAGGTGATAGTCTTCGGCGTCTGCCGCAAAAGGCAGGAATTGGACGGTTCCTCCATAAGATAGGTGGTAGTGCCCGCCCGTGCCCGAGCTTCGGAGGGAAGATCGATGAAGCGCCCCAATGCCACGTCTTTGTTGGTCATCCTGGGGGCCATTCAGATCGGGCTGATTCCTCCCAGCGTCGCAGCGCAGCCAATTGCAGGGCCGGAGGAGTTCTACGTGGTGGGATTCCACGGGCTTCCCCGCGGCCTGATGCTGGGCCATGAATTCTTGGGAGCGAAGGTTCGCAGGGTCGACCATGCTCTGCACTTCATTCGAGTGGCCACGAACAACGCGAACCTTTTCCGGGCCCAAGCGCGAGCCGATCGTCGGGTCCGGTATGTCGAACCCGACCCCGAGATCCAGCTCATCGACCTCATTCCCAACGACCCCCGCTTCGTCAGCCAGCAGTACGGGCCGCAACACGTCCGGGCCCCGGAGGCGTGGGACAGCACCACGGGCGACATGGATGCGAGTGTCTGCGTGGTGGATACGGGCATTCGATACACCCATGAGGACATCGCCGGGCCCAGGTGGCTGGGCGGAACCGATCTCTACAACGGAGACGCCGACCCGGTGGACGACCACGGTCACGGCACGCACGTCGCCGGCATCGCGGCGGCCAACATCAACAACGCCAAGGGGATCGCCGGCATCGGCAACGTTGGCATCCGTGCCGTGAAGGTGTTGTCGAACACGGGCCACGGAGCCCTGTCCACCATCGCCTCGGGGATCCGGTGGTGCGCCGACAACGCGGGCCCGAGGGTGGTGATCAACATGAGCCTCGGTTCTCCTGCCGGATCGACGCCGCTCCTCGATGCGGTGCAGTACGCCTACGGTGCCGGAGCGTTGATGGCCGCCGCGGCCGGGAACAGCGGCCCATGCACGAACTGCGTCGAGTATCCGGCGAAGTACACGGAGGTCATCCCGGTCACGTGCACCACGGCGTCGGCCACACAATGCAGCTTCTCCAGCGACGGTCCCGAGAGCGAGCTGACCGCCCCGGGAAACCTCATCTCCTCCCTCTGGAACACATCCGATACGGCGTACAACTCGATCAGCGGCACCAGCATGTCGACGCCGCACGTGTCGGGAGTGGCCGCCCTTGTCTGGAGCCAGGCGACGACGCTGTCAAACACCGCGCTTCGTGATCAGCTTCGGAGCAACGCTCAGGACCTCGGTGCAGCGGGGCGGGACGAGCTCTACGGGTTCGGTCTGGTCGATGCGAAGAAGACCCTGGATGCTGTGTCGCTGCCACCTCCACCGGAGACGACGGTCAGCCTCGAGAACTTCGACGACGGCGTGGCCAACGGGTGGACGACCACGGGGCTGTGGCACGTCTCGTCGGCGTGCACCAGCCCACCGTCCACGCCGAGCTACCTCGGGTACCAGGAGGATTCGGACTGCGAGTACTCGACCGGGGCAAGGACGACCGGGACGGCCACGTTCGATGCGAACCTCATCGGAAAGACGACCGGCACCCTGAGATTCACCCATCGTTTCGAGAAGGAGTCCTACGCAACCTCCGCCTTCGATCAGATGAAGGTGCAGGTTTCGACGAACGGTGGGACGAGCTGGACCACGCTG
>DASSDP010000150.1:0-3179 GCA_035697085.1 Actinomycetota bacterium | reverse complement strand
GTGATGTGGTGGACCCCTTCAGCATCCAGTGCGATGGACGAGCGACTCTCGAGATCGGCTCCTTCACCGACCGGAGTGGTCTCCCAGGCCGCGCCGTCGATGGAGTGTGCATGCCGGACCTGGCCCGAGTCGGTGTAGTACGCGAGGTGCGGGTTGCCGTCCCCATCGATCGCCATGCTGACGCCGAGTCCCCCATCGGCGTCGGCCTCTTGTGATTCCCACACCTCTCCTGCGTTCCGGGCCAAGAAGGTCCGCCCTTCCGAGCCGTAGGCAACCACGGCCTCGACGCCGGACTCCCCGATCGCCGTCGTGGCCGGCTCGCCGGAGCTCGCCTCGGCTGCCGTCTCGGGGGCCCAGCCCCCTTCGTTCCCCAGGGCCACGCGGACGACCGGGATCGCGACATCCGGCTCCGCCAGGCCGCCGGACTGGTAGAAGGCGACCAGCGGAACGCCACTGCTGGTGACCGCGATGGACGGACCGAAGACCTCGCCTTCGGCAATCGTCTCCGGCTCCGAGAACGCGCCCTCCGCGTTGTTGGCGTACAGAAGGCTTTCACCTTCGGTCCAGACGATATGGTGGACACCGTTCGGATCGACGGCGATGGCGGTCTCGTCACCCGGCTCGACTCCCGCCCCCTCTGCCACGAAGCTCCGAGTCCACGCCCCTCCGACGAGGTGGGCGTGCTTCACCGCGGGGAGCTCGGGGGCCCCCGGGACGGCCGGCGTGGGGGTTGCACCCTCTTGCTCAGGATCGGGGAAGGCCAGGTAGGCCATGTGGGGGTTTCCGTCTGCGTCGGTGGTCAGTGAGAGTCCCTGGCCCACGTCGCTCTCGAAGTCGGCGACCTGAGTGACGAACGTGGTGTCGTCGATCTCGCCCGGCTTGGCGGTGATCTCCTGACGCGCGCACGCTGTGGCAGCCACTGCGAGCGCGAGCAGCATCGGAGCGAGTCTTCCCCTCACGGCGGGGAGATTTCTATCACGACCGGGCCGCCTCGAGGGAATCACGCCCGGGCCGCGGCCGTCTCTTCCGAGCGGACGTCGAGGACATCGGCGAGGAAGCGACCCGTATAGGACTCGGGGTGACGGGACACCTCCTCAGGAGGTCCGGCCACCACCACGTGGCCGCCGGCGTCGCCTCCCTCCGGTCCGAGATCGATGATCCAGTCGGCGGTCTTCACCACGTCCAGGTTGTGCTCGATCACCACGACCGTGTTCCCCGATGCCACCAGTCGCTCCAGAACCGAAAGGAGCTTGCGGACGTCGTCGAAGTGCAGCCCCGTGGTGGGTTCGTCGAGGATGTAGAACGTCCGCCCGGTGGCCCTCCGGGACAGCTCCGAGGCCAGCTTGACCCGCTGGGCCTCGCCCCCGGACAAGGTGGGGGCGGGCTGCCCAAGCTTGATGTACCCCAGCCCCACATCGCTGAGGGTCTGGAGGTGCCGGGCGATCACGGGGATGTTCCGAAAGAACTCCAGACCCTCGTCCACGCTCATGGCCAGGACGTCGGCGATGCTTCGGCCCTTGAATCTGACCGTCAGCGTCTCCTTGTTGTACCTACGCCCCTTGCACACCTCGCACGTCACGTACACGTCGGGAAGGAAGTGCATCTCGATCTTGATCTGTCCGTCCCCGGCGCAGTTCTCGCATCGCCCACCGCGCACGTTGAACGAGAAGCGCCCGGGCTGGTAGCCGCGGATCCTGGCCTCGGGCACCTGCGAGAACAGTCGACGGATGTAGTCGAATACCCCCGTGTACGTCGCGGCGTTCGACCGAGGCGTCCGCCCGATGGGCGATTGGTCGACCAGGACGAGCTTGTCGATCTCTTCCCACCCGACCAGCCTCCGATGCTTCCCCGGGACCACCCGAGACTTCTGCACCTTGGCTGCGAGCGCGCGAGACAGGACGTCCTGCACCAGCGTCGACTTCCCCGAACCCGAGACACCAGTCACGAGGGTGAGCGTTCCCAGCGGGAACCCCACGTCGATGTTCTTCAGGTTGTGCTCTGCCGCGCCCTTCAGCTCCAGCCATTTCCCATCGGGGACGCGACGAACTTCAGGAGTTGGAACCTCTCTCCGCCTGGCCAGATAGGCGCCGGTGATCGACGGTTCGTGGTCCAGGATCCCCCGGACCGGCCCGGAGTACACGACTTCCCCGCCCGCCGCGCCGGCCCCGGGGCCGATGTCCACGATCCAGTCGGCGCTCCAGATGGTGGTCTCGTCGTGCTCTACGACGATCAGGGTGTTCCCAAGGTCACGAAGACGCACCAGCGTGTCGATGAGCCGTCGATTGTCCCGTTGGTGGAGTCCGATCGATGGCTCGTCGAGGATGTACAGGACCCCGACGAGCCCCGACCCGATCTGGGTCGCCAGCCGGATGCGCTGGGACTCCCCCCCCGCGAGGGTCGCCGCCGGCCGGCCGATCGTCAGGTAGTCGAGACCGACGTCGACCAGGAACCCCAGGCGGGCCCTGATCTCCTTCAGAAGCCGTTCCGCGATGAGGCGCTCCCGGTCGGTCAGCTTCTCCCAGAGCTCCTCCAGGAATCGCAGCGATCCTCGGACGGATTTCACCGTCAGCTCCGCGATGTTCACGTCGTCGACGGTGACGGCCAGCGACTCCGGCCGGAGGCGCGCTCCCTTGCATGCCCGGCAAGGGACCTCGCGCATGAACTGCTCGATGCGGGCACGTGCGTGATCCGAGTCGGTCTCGTCGTATCGCCGTTCCTGATTGGGAACGACTCCTTCGTAAGTCGTGTAGTAGGACCGGGTTCGGCCGTATCGGTTGCGGTACCGAACGTAGATCTCGTCGTCGGATCCGAACAGGAGAACGTCCCGAACCTTGGAGGAGAGCTTCCGCCACGGCGTGCTCATCGAGAACCCGTGAGTCTGGGCCAGCGCCTCGAGCACCCGAGGCCAGTACTCCAGCCGGGAACCGGCCCATGGAGCGAGGGCTCCCTCGGCCAGCGAGAGGTCCTTGTCGGGAACGACGAGCTCCGGGTCGATCTCCAGGCGGATGCCGAGCCCGTCGCAGGTGGTGCAGGCCCCGTACGGAGAGTTGAAGGAGAAGTTTCGCGGAGCGAGCTCGGGGAACGAGATGCCGTCGAAGGTGCAGGCGAGCGACTCGGAGAACGTGACGGTCTCCTCCTTTCCATCCGTTTGGATGGCCAGAGAGGCGATCCCCTCCGAG
>DASSDP010000149.1:0-4430 GCA_035697085.1 Actinomycetota bacterium | reverse complement strand
GGATACAGCCGAAGGAGTCGCCCGCTCTCTGGTCGATCTGCGCGTGCATCGACTGACACGTCGGCTGCGGGTGGTGCATGCCAACGACGCCAAGGGCGCCAGAGGTTCCCATCGCGACCGGCACGAACACATCGGGGAGGGGTTCATCGGCGACGAGGGGTTCCGGGCGATCCTGGCGGATCCGGCCGTTCGTCGAGCCGCCGTGGTCATTGAGACGCCCGGCAGGCTCGAGGAAGACCGCCGCAACCTCGAGCTCCTCCGTCGGCTGATGGCCTGAGAACTACCCCTGGCTGCCGGTGCCGGCGAGCTCCCGCCACGCGGCGACCGCCCTGTCCACGTCACCAGGGCTGACGTCGACGTGCGTGAGCATCCGCACTCGCCCGCCGACGAGACTGACCAGGACCCCGGAGTCTCTGAGCCGCTCGACGATCTCCGAAGCCGTAAGGCCAACCGCGGTCGGCTCGACGAACACGATGTTCGTCTCCACGTCGTCGGGCTTCACTGCGCCGGGGAACGCGTCCGCCACGCCCGCGGCAAGCCGCCGGGCATTTTCGTGGTCCTCGTGGAGCCGCTTCGGGCCCTCCTCCAGGGCCACCAGCGCCGCCGCGGCGATCACTCCGGCCTGTCGCCACGCTCCGGTGAGCTGCACGCGTACGCGCCGGGCCTCTCGAATGAACTCATCCGGACCGCAGAGGACCGACCCGATCGGTGCGCCCAGGCCCTTGGAAAAGCAGAACATGAGGGCGTCGACCTCGGCCGCGTACTCGTGGACGAGCACACCCGATGCCACCGAGGCGTTCCAGATCCGAGCACCATCCATGTACAGGGGGAGCTCCGCCTCACGAGTGATCTTCCGTATCCCCTGCAGGGACTCCAGTGGAAGCACCGCGCCCCCACCCACTTGATGCGTGTTCTCCACGGCTACGAGGTCAACGACCTTCAGGCCCAGCGGATCGGGTATGAGTGCCTCGGCCACCTGCTCGGGAGTCACCATTCCTCGTTCCGCCACGATCGGTCGGTAGCTGATCCCCGACAGCGACGCCGCGCTGTTCTTCTCAACGGTCATCACGTGCGCTGTCGCCTCGGCCACTACCTCGTGGCCGGCGTGCACGAACGTCCTGAGGGCCGTCTGGTTCGCCATCATCCCCGTGGCCGTGTACAGAGCGGCGTCTTTTC
The DNA here is from genome assembly GCA_035697085.1 of Actinomycetota bacterium. Taxonomy (GTDB): domain Bacteria; phylum Actinomycetota; class UBA4738; order UBA4738; family CALAEC01; genus DASQUW01. The sequence goes on along the minus strand of DASSDP010000149.1, from coordinate 3,254 downwards.
CCGTGACCTCGGCGGCCCGCTCCTGAAGGCGGTTCACGGTGGGGTCGTCGCCCCACGCGTCGTCGCCGACCTCCGCCTCGGCCATGGCCCGGCGCATGGCCGGACTCGGTCTGGTGACGGTATCGGAACGAAGGTCGATCAGGCCCATTGCGCCTCTACCCGGAAGCCTCTTCCTCCTCGAGGGCGAGGTACAGGTCGACGACGTCGATCGTGAGCTGCCGACGACAGGAAGAGCACAGGTAAAGCGTGGGGCCTTCTTCCTGCTCCTTCGGAAGCGGGATGATCTCTTCGCCGCAGAACGGGCACCGTACCGTCGCCATCTTCCGGAAGCCTAACCGAAGAAAACCTCTGCAAGTCGATAGAGATCCTCGGGGACCTTCTTGAGCTCCGAGGCAGCAGCGTCCAGGGGAACGTCCACGATGTCCATTCCACGGAGCGAGGTCATCCTTCCCCACTCCCCCTTCGAAGCGAGATCGATCGCCGCCACCCCGTAGCGGGTGGCCAACACCCGGTCGTAGGCCGTGGGCGTTCCTCCTCGCTGGACGTGGCCGAGGATGGTGACGCGCGTCTCGAAGCCGGTGCACCGCTCGATCTCGCCGGCGATCTGATTCGATATCCCCCCGAGGCGTTCCCGGCCGTATTCGTCCAGCTCGTACGGAGGGATCTCCAGCGTTCCGGCCACCGGCATGGCTCCCTCGGAGACGACGACGATCGAGAAGAAGTGCCCGCTCGAATGGCGGTGCTCGAGATGGTCGCACACGTCCGTGATGTCGAACGGATGCTCAGGGATCAGGATCACGTCGGCGCCGCCGGCCAGCCCCGCGTGCAGCCCGATCCATCCGGCGTTCCGGCCCATGACCTCAAGGACCATGACCCGGTTGTGGCTCTCGGCCGTGGTGTGGAGCCGGTCGATGGCGTCGGTGGCGATCTGTACGGCCGTGTCGAATCCGAATGTGTAATCCGTCCCGGCGAGGTCGTTGTCGATCGTCTTGGGCACGCCGACGACGTTCACGCCCTCGGTGCCGAGCTTCGCCGCGCACCGAAGCGTGCCCTCCCCCCCAATGACGATGAGCCCGTCGATCTTGGACGACCGGAGCGTCTGCTTTACCAGGTCCACTCCCCCCTCGACCCGGAACGGGTTCACCCGGGACGTCCCGAGGATCGTTCCCCCCCGGTGCAGGATGCCTCGGGCGCTCCCTGGGGTCAGCTCGACGGAGTTGCCGTCCAGTACGCCCTTGTATCCGTTCCGGAACCCCACGAGGGCGTGCCCGTAGTGCTCCGTTCCCTTGCGGACGATCGCTCGGATCGCCGCGTTGAGACCGGGGCAGTCGCCACCTCCCGTGAGCACTCCGATCCTAGCCATACCTCTCCTTTCGGACGGCGCTGGCCGACGCAGGCATTGTATGCCCGCCCCCCACTTCCACTTAAGGTCGGGGTCCCCCGGGACGAATACCCCAGCGATGCGCAGAGGCACGCCCGTGCTGTTAATGGCAGCACTTCTTCTCCCGGCTCCGGCTCGGGCGGTCCCGGACGACGATGACCTGGAACGGGCTCGGGCCTCCCGCGACCGAGCGGTGGCCACGGCTCGAGACCTCGCCGTCAAGGCCACCGCCGCCACTGACCGCTACCGGCGAATGGAGTCGGTGACCGGGCTGGCCACCGCTCGACTCATCGATGCGCTTCGCGAAGAGCTCAGGGTCGAGGCCCAGCTTGCAGAGGCTCGGACGCTGCTCGGACGCCGGGCGAACGCAGCGTATCGAGCGGGGCCGGGTGCGTTCGTAACCGTGTTCCTGGAGTCAACGAGCCCCGCCGACTTCCTGGCGACGCGGGAGCTGATCGAGCGGAGCTTCATGTCGAACATGGAGACCTCGGCCGAGGTGCTGGAGACAGCGGGAATCGCTCGGTCCGAGCGTCGAGCTCTCGAAACGGAGAAGGCGCGACTGCTCCGGCGGCAGCAAGCCCTCGGGGCTCTCCGCCAACGAGCGGAGGCTCGATTGCGCGAGGCAGAAGCCGCGGCCAAGGCAGCGAAGGTCCGACTGGCGTCGCTTGAAGCCGCGCGGCGGCGCCTGCTGGACACCGCAATTGCCGCAGCGGGCGCCATCGAGGCACTCGCCGGCGTGGATCAGAGCCAGCTGCTCGCGCTGCTGGGGCCGAATCAGGGAAGAGGCTGCGAGCTTCCGAAGGGCCTCGATGCCACCGGAGCGTCGTTCTCGGGGACCGCTTCCTGGTACGGGTGGGGATTCGCCGGCAACCCCACCGCAACCGGTGCGATCTACGATCCCCGTCTGTTCACCGCCGCGCACAAGACGCTCCCTCTGAACTCCTTCCTCCGCGTCCGCAATGGGAGCAGGTGCGCGATCGTGCTGGTGAACGATCGGGGACCCTTCCACCTGGACTGGGTGCTCGACCTATCGCTCGGGGCGGCGGAGTATCTGGGCTACGACCAATCGGGAACGGCTCACGTCACCGCAGAGATCCTGACGCCCTCGGGTTAGCCGGTTCGGGCCCGATCCGCCTCGTGGAGGATGTCGCTCCGATCCCCCGCGGCCATTTCCTTCTTCACCTTCGCACCGTACTCGTCCACGTACTCCTGTCCGGAGAGCATCATGATCTCGTACATGATCTCGTCGGTCACGGACCGAAGGACGAATCGGTCCTTGGTGTTGTCGTAGTGACGGTCGAACCGCAGGGGCTTTCCGAACTCCACGCTGACCCGGCCGGGGATCGTCCGGGGGACCTTCATCCCGATGGGCATGATCTCGTCGGTGCCCGAAACAGCGACGGGGATCACCGGTGCTCGTCCCTCCAGCGCCATCCGAGCCACACCCGTCTTGCCTCGGTACAGCCGCCCGTCCGGACTACGAGTCCCCTCAGGGTAGATGGCGATGACGTTCCCCTCTCTCAGGGCCTGGACGCCGGTCTGGATAGCCGCTTCTCCGGCAGATCCTCCCTCGCGCCTGACAGGGATCACGCCGGCTGCTCTCACGAACCACCGGGTTCGCCTCTTGTCGAAATAGTCCGCTTTGCCGAGATAGACGACTCGCCGCTTGATCAAAAGTGGCATGAAAAGGCTATCGATGAACGACAGGTGATTCGAGGCCAGGATGGCCGGCCCGGTGGCGGGAACGTTGTCCACGCCAACCACCCTTGGACGATAGATCAGCCGGAGAACGGGGCCGAGCAAGACGTGCTTGAGCAGCCAATACGTCAAGCCCTCACCTCACATCGCTCACGGGTTTCAAGAGGGTTCCATA
>DASSDP010000148.1:0-13542 GCA_035697085.1 Actinomycetota bacterium | reverse complement strand
AACGCATACAGGGCCTCGGCGAGCGGAGTCCCCTCGCTCCTCGCGGTCGGAACCGCCGACACCAGGGCCGCCTTGCCCCGCTCGATGGTTGCCACAACCTCCGAAAAGGCTGCCCCCGTCTCCATCCTTCCGTTGTACCCGTACGGCGGCGGGCCCACAAGGATCGCGATGACCCGAGACTACAATGGCCGCCGTGCGGCTTCTCCTCATCGTCAACGTCAACGCGCAGACGGTGACGCCTCGGAAGGTTTCCGTCATCGAGCGAGCGCTCTCCTCGGAGTTCAAGGTTGACCTGGTGCGAACGGAACGGCGAGGACACGGGATCGAGGTCGCCGGGCGCGCCGTCCAGGAAGGGTTCGATCTGGTGGTGGCCCTCGGAGGCGACGGAACCGTGAACGAGATCGCCAACGGCCTGGCCGGATCGCACGTTCCGCTGGGAATCATCCCCGGCGGCGGCACGAACGTGCTGGCACGATCGCTGGGGATACCGATCGACCCGGTGGAAGCCACGGGGCTCCTCCTGGCCCGTCGCGACCGCGCCCCCCGGCGGGTTCCGCTGGGGCGAGTCGATGATCGATACTTCACCTTCTCGTGCGGCGTCGGCCTGGACGGGGCCATCGTTCGACGGGTCGAACAGCGCCAGCTCCTCAAGAAAACCGGTGGTCAGGGCTTCTATGTGTGGACCGCGCTCTCAACCCTGTTTCTCCGCTACGACCGGCGGAGGCCGCACATCGAGCTTCGATGGGGACCGAACCTGGCCGAACGTCGTCGTGGGCTCTTCCTGGCCATCTGCCAGAAGTCTTCCCCCTACACCTACCTGGGAGCCCGGCCCATGCGGGTCTGCCCGGACGCCGGCCTCGATCTCGGACTGGATGTGTTGGCGGTCAATTCGATGAAGACGTTGTTCATCCTCCGGATGGCCGCGCGGACCCTCGGCTCAGGCCGTCACACGAGGAACCGACACGTGCTGTACCTCCGCAATCAGCCGAGGATCGAGATCGTGTGCGACCGGCCGATGCCGGTCCAGGCGGATGGGGAATACGTCGGCGAGAAGGACCACCTGACGCTCGAAAGCGTTCCGGACTGCCTCTCACTTCTGTACTGAAGCAACCCGATCCCTGACGGCCACGGCGAGACGCGGATCGTTTGAGGCGATCGCGTCGACCTGCCAGCCGAACATCGCGGCCATGGTGTCCTCGTCGTCGACCGTCCACGTACCCACCCGGATGCCCTCGGCGTGTGCCTCGCGAACAAAGGCCTCCCCGGCCTCCAACAGGGCGGGTGCCTGCGGGAGGACGAACTCGTGCCCGGCCTGCATGGCGTACACGAGGGAAGCCATCGGATCGATCGTGGCAACGGTGAGGAATCCGGTGGGAGTATCCGGCGCCAGTTCCTTCGAGCGCTCGATGGTGAGCCAGTTGAAGGAGGACACCAAGACGAGGCCGGGAAAGCCCACGTCCTTCACCGCCTGAAGCGCCGCCTCGACCACTGTCTCGCGAGAGTCGAAACCGGGCTCGCCGGGAATGTTCTTGATCTCCAGGTCGACGCCCATCCCAGAGTGGTCCCCGATGGATTCGAGCGCCTCGGCCACGGTCGGGACCTCCTGTCGTGGACCCCGACCGCCGGATGCGTCCAGCCGTTTGACCTCGGCCAGGGTCATCGTGTGGACGAAGCCGGTCCCGTCGGTCGTTGGCCCTACGTCAGGGTCGTGGAGGACCACCGGAATTCCGTCCGCTGTAAGCCGAACGTCTATTTCGACCAGGTCCGCTCGTGCGGAGGCGGCGGCCTCGATCGCCGCCAACGTGTTCTCGGGAGCTTCCGCAGAGGCCCCGCGATGGGCCATCACCAGTAGGCCGTGCAGGGGAGCATCCGGGAAACGGGGTATTGTCAAGGGCAGGTCAGGGCCACTATACTCACGCTTCGCGTCTCCGGACGCTCTTCAAATGGGGGGCTTTGTGAAGGGAATCACAATCTCCCGATTTGGGGTCCTGTAAGCCGCCCGACCCGGGGACAGGGGGGTCACATGGACTGGGTTCACCGAGCCAGGTGCAAGGACGAGGACCCCGAGCTCTTCTTTCCGGTCGGGACGACCGGCCCCGCAGCAGACCAGATCGAGGCGGCCCGGGCGGTCTGTATGCAGTGCGAGGTTCGGCTTCAGTGCCTGGAATGGGCCCTCGCCACGGGCCAGGACGCGGGCGTGTGGGGCGGGACCTCCGAAGAGGAACGTCGGGCCCTTCGCCGGGCCCGCCGACGTGAGGCCGCAACTCGCATCGCCGTCGCCGGCTGAGTATCACGAACCGATCACTCGCCTCGCAACGCCCAGATCGTCCGCGATCCCCAGCCGCACCTCGTTCCCCCCGCATCTGAGCGAGGCGGCCTGATCGCTCGCCTCCGACGCCATCTCCTCGCCCGGAAGCCGCCGAACCTCCGATTCATTCGGGAATGCCGAGCGATACCACTGCCTCATGGAGCCGCACAGGTCCTGCTCGCCGGTCCGCTCCACAAGCAGCATCCCCGTCGCGTGCTCCACATCACCTCGGCTCCACAGGTGCACCTCACCGCCCGCCCATCCGGCCACGCGCTTCAGGGGGTCCTCGAGCGCTCGGTCGGCGCGATCCCCCGGGGCCTCGAACAGAAAGAGGAGGTCGGCCGCTCCAATCGCCCGGATCTCATCGTTCGTCCATCCCGGGCCGGGTGACGCCGAGTTCCGAGGGTCTACCGCCTCCTCCTGGGACCCATACCGCTCGGGAAAGAGGATCTGGGCGGTCGTGCTTGGCGGGTCAGCGTAGGCTTCGTTGACGGCCGTCCAGCCCCCGTCCAGGTACAGACGACAGACGAATGCGAGCCCCTCGGCATACGGAAAGATCATGCTGCGCTGAAGATACGAGGGGAGCCTTGTCAGCCCTCCGACTGCGGCCATGTCCGCTCCGAAGAGAGCCGAAGGTGCGGTGACGGCTCCGGCGAAAGAGTAGAGCGCCATGGTCAGCGTGGCATCTCCTTCCACCAGCGCGGTGGCCGCGAGCGTGGAATCTTCGGCACCGTCCGGCGGAAAGTCCTCGCTGACGGGCAGCCCGAGCGCTTGGTCGGCAAGCGCATGTTCGAACTCATGGGCGAGCGTCAGCTCCTGGATGAGATCCAGACCTGCCTCGGGGTCGCCGGATACCACGATCTGCTTGCTTTCCGTGTCGTAGAAGCCGGCAACCTGCTCTCCAAGCGCCGTTGCTGTTAGCTCCTTGATGTCCGTACCGTCCGGCACGGCTCCCAGCGAGGACAACAGCTCGGAGTCGTGGGCCGCTTCGTCGTCCGGATAGTCCTCCGCATAGCCCGCCGCCCTCGCGGAGAGCTCTGGAGCCGGGAGATAGATCGGCTCGGGGATTCGATCGAAGGTAAGTTCCCGGACCTCCTGCACCTTGACGACCACGTCGTCCGGGTGAACCGCCGCCGTCCCCCCGAGCACGCCCGGATCCGCCGTCGCGCTGACGTCAACGAACTCCCGAGCGAACGTCTGCTCCGTGACGGTCTTGAGGCATTGCAGTTGCTGGTCGAACTCGGTGAAGGTCTCCTCGAGCGAACGGCCCCCGTCGGAGGCCTCTCGAGACCGGATCCGACCCACGACGAGCAGGCCGACGAGGAGCACGAGCACGAGGAGGATAAGTACCTCCGTGCGGGGCCGTGAGCCGCTCACCTGGTGAGGGATCGGTCGACGCGCATCGATGATTGAGCGTACCGCCGACCCGACTTGCGCGGAGCCCGCCCGCTCCACTACAACTCGGCCCAGGAAGAGGAGGAACCGTGACCACTCTCGCCCAAGCGCTCCCCCGCCCGCGTGATCGATCGGCCAGGCTCGCTCTGGACATCGGCCTGATCGTTGCGGCGAGCCTCATCGTTGCAGCTTCCGCACAGCTCACGGTCCACCTGCGCTTCGTCCCGATCACGATGCAGACGCTGGCCGTCCTTCTCGTCGGGGCCACCCTGGGGTCGCTCCGCGGGGGCTCGGCCATTGCCCTGTACCTCGCCGAGGGCGCCGCCGGACTTCCCTTCTTCGCCGAGGGTAAGGCAGGGGTGGACTACCTCCTTCTCCGCGACCCCGTTCACGCGAGCGGCGGGTATCTGTGGGGGTTCCTTGTGGCCGCCGTCCTCGTAGGGTTCCTTGCCGAGCGGGGCTGGGACCGCAACGTGGGCAGCGCGCTGGGAGCGATGTTCCTGGGCAACGTGGCCATCTACCTGGTCGGAGTGCCCTGGCTCGCCGACGCCCTCGGTACCTCGATCGAGGGAGCACTCCCCTTCGGCCTCTACCCGTTCATCCTCGGCGACACGATCAAGTTGGTGCTTGCAGCGGGAGCACTCCCCGTCGCCTGGCGCCTGGTGGGGAGGAGAAGATGAGATCGGCCCCGTTCGACAGATTCGGCGGCAACTGCGCGATCCTGCTGGGCATCGGTGGCCTCGTCTACGCCATCCTCTTCGCGTTCGTCGTCGCAGGTTCCCCCAGCTGGGTGACGGGGCTGTGGCTCACGTTCCTGCTGGTAGGCGGGCTGCTGACCACCGTGGTCACCGTGGCGCTGTATCAGCGCCTTCGGGAGACCGACGAGGGGGTGGCCCTGTGGGCCTTGCTGCTTGGGTTCTCCGCCGCGGTCGGCGGCCTCGTTCACGCCGCCTACCAGCTCATTCCGATCGCGAACCCGAGCTCAGGCGCGGTCCTGGCCACCACACCAGCGGACCCGTTGGGCATCCTGAGGTTCGGCATCGCCGGAGTCACGCTTTTGATCCTGGCCGTCTTGATCGTCCGGAGCGAGCAGTTCCCTCGGAATCTCGGCTATCTCGCCTATTTCGGCGGAGCGCTGCTGATGTTCATCTACGTCGGGCGGCTGTTCGACTTCATCACCCCGGTCACCAAGATCACGCTCATACCGCCGTTCCTGTACGGCTTCATCGTCCATCCCGTGTTCTATGTGTGGCTCGGCCGTGAGCTGCTGCGGACCGCGACACCCGGCCCGACGGCGACCGGCAGAACCGGGTCGTGACCTAGACGCGGCTCGACGGACAGAGGTAGTTCACCACGCAGACCTCGCACCTCGGGATGCGAGCCTTGCACACCGCCCGCCCGTGCTCGATGAGGAGATAGGAGAAGCGGAACCAGTCCTCTCGAGGGATGAGCTGCATGAGATCGCGCTCGATTTTGTCGGGGTCCTTCTCTTTGGTGAAGCCCAGGCGAGTGGACACACGCTTCACGTGAGTGTCCACCGCGATGCCCACATCTGGATCCGTCTTCGCCTTCTCGGGGTACGAGTTGCCCAGGACGATGTTGGCCGTCTTCCGCGCCACTCCGGGGAGCTTCACCAGGTCGGCCATCGTGTCGGGAACGCGGCCGTCAAACTCCTCCAGGATCATCCGGCATGCTCCTCGGATAGCTCGTGTCTTCTGATTGAAGAATCCGGTTGGCTTGATGTCCGCCGCGAGCTCGGCGTCGGGCACCCGCAGGTAATCCTCGGGCGTTCGATACTTCTTGAACAGCGTCTCGGTAACCATGTTGACCCGCTCGTCGGTGCACTGTGCCGACAGGACGACGGCCACCAGACACTCCAACGGATTCGAGAACGTCAGCGCGATCTTCGCGTCCGGATATTCCTCCTTCAGAAGCCGGATGATCTCGGGCGCCCGCTCCTCCGGGAGGCTCTCTCGGGTCAGTCTCTTCTTCGCCGTCATCTTCCCCGGAACTCGGGCCGCCGCCGCTCCCTGAACGCCCTGATCCCCTCCTTCAGGTCCTCGCTGGAGAGGGCATCGGCGGCCATCATGTCGAAGTCGGTCACACGGAATCCTTCGGTCTCGCGGTCCACGGACAGCTTCGCCAGCACTGCTCGAAGGCCGCGTTTGGACGCGCGGACCGAGAGCGGCGCTCCCGACGCGATCTCCTCGGCCAACCTCTGGGACCGGTCCCGCAGTTCGGCCGGGGGCACTGCTTCGTTGACCAGCCCCCAGCTCACGGCCTCCCGGCCAGAAAGCTCTCGTCCGGTGAGCAGCATCTCCCCGGCGCGCTTGGGTCCGACCGCCAGGAGCAATCGTTGGACGTTGTCGAAGCCGATCACGACCCCCAGCCGGGCGGACGGAATGCCGAGGCGAGCGTCGGTTGCAGCAACCGCCAGGTCGCATGCCACGGCGATCTGACACCCCGCCCCGAGCGCGGCGCCCTGGATTGCGGCAACCACCGGAAGCGGGTGATCGACCAATGCGGTTAAGAACTCCTCGAGGGGAACGGTGTAGTCCATTCCCCTCGGGCCACCAGCGGCCTCACTCAACTCGCGCAGGTCGGCCCCGGCGCAGAAGTCGGGCCCCTCGCCGGACAGGAGAACAACTCGGGCCTCCGGATCGACGGCCGCGTCGCCGAGGGCACGAGTGAGCTCCTCCAGCATGGGCGACGAAACCGCGTTCCTCGCCGCGGGACGATTCAAGGTGAGGCGCCAGATCCGCCCGGATTCCGATCGAACGAGCGTCACGCCGCTAACTCTAGCCGGTGGCTGTTGCGACTCGGTCTCGCCTACGGAGGGTCTCGCCTCTCGAGCGAACGCCTGAATGCCAGGACCGCTGAGCGCTGTTGTTGTCATGGAAGGAGACCTCCAACTTCGGGAGCCTCTACGTGCGGAGATCAGAAGTCCGGGTCGGCGACCCCGAGCTCGGTGACCACGCTGACGTCACAGTTGTTGCCGGCCAGGTCCGTGGCCACAGAGGAGGGGGTCCACAGCAGCGTGTCGAGGTTGTTCGAGCGGGTCGTGCCACTGTTCAGTGTCCCGAGCATGATGGTGATGACAGTGTTGCTCTGAACCATCGTGGACCGGGTGCCGGAGGCCCCGAACGTAGACGTCGAGGACACGTAGTTGCCCCCTGTGTTGATCACGCCCAGAGGCAGCTGCGCCCCATTGACGTCGTTCCAGATCTGAACCTGGTCGTTGGCGCTGTTATCCACTATGCGCACCGTGACGTTCGTGGAGGCGCCGCTCCAGCCGGCGACGATGGATTCGGGTTCGATGCGCTCTGTGAAGGTGTAGATGACCTTGTCACCTAGTTCCGGCCGGCCGTTCTCCCCACCCGAGACGTTCTCAGTCTGAATGTCCGAGCCCGCTGGAACGATATTGTCCACGATCACCGTGAAGCCGTTCTGCGTCGCGCTGTTGGAGGCCGCGTCCGTCATGGTGACGGAGAAGCTCTTGGACCCGTCAACGAGAACGCTATTGGCTGTGAGCAACGCGCTTCGATAGTTGTATGAGGACCCGTCAACCGTCCACGATCCCGTTGACAGAGTCACAGCCGTCTGACCGCTCGTGATGGTGCTGACATTCGCGGTTGCGGTCGATATTCCGCTGGCCGGGTTCCCCGCATCCGAGAGGTTTGCGTAGATGTAGTACGTCCCACCTTGCTTGATGAACCCCGGTACGCCACCTCCACTCTTGCGTATTACCGATGCGCTTGCGCTCGGGGCCACCCAGTCCGCGGCGGCGCTCAGGGTGTTTCCGGAGTTCTCGGTAGTCCCGCTGAAGGCAGCGAACGTGGGAGCCACGAGCGAACCGATCGCCAGGCCGCATGCGCCCACGAAGGGGGTGGTCAGCCTTTTGAGCCCCGGCGGCATCCTCAAGAGGATCTCGCCTCCCAAACGAACGTCTGGCCCGCGGTGCGGCCCTGAGCCGCGTTGTCGTCCCGCATGCTGATCTGGAACCGATACGCGTGTCGCTCCCCATCGGCCCACCACTCGGGCCCGCCCGCCTCTCGGTCGACCAGTCCGCCGCTGTATTCGTCCGGGTAATCGCGAAGGCTTCCCCGATAGATCACCCCGGGACCGGCCCCGATGTGGTTCGCCGTATCGGGGGCGAATCCCGAACAGGAGCCGGCGGTTAGCGCGGGCAGGGTCCCCCGAGTCAATGTGAGGTCAAGGTAGGGATCCAGCCCGGTCCCCGTGGTCATGCCGTACAACCGGACCGTGACCGGGACCGAACCCGTGTAGGACACCTGGAGGCACGAGGTGGCGGGAGGATCTCCCGGCGCCACGCCCTCGAGGAAGAACATCGCGAGCCCTCCATCGTCGCTCGTGAGCTCGACTTTTGGCTTATCCGCGACGGGGCTGGGGCTGGCGGGAGGGGCCTCTTCGCAGCTGACCACGCTCGTCGTGTACACCTTCTTTCGCTCTGCGGTGCGATACACGGTGCGGAAGACGCCCGTGGCCGAGGTCGGCACGGACCAATACTTCCACCTCGCCGCGGCGTTTCCTCGCCTCGACCACACCTTCGTACCGCCGGGATTGAACACGCCGATACGGTAGGAGCGCGACGTGCTCGTTCCCGCCCGATACCGGACGCCGACTTTGAGCGGCACGCCTGTGCACAAACTCACCGACGGGCGGTAGACGCGCACACCCCCCGTGGCCGCAACGGCCACGACGAGGCCAAGGAGCAGGGATGGCACGAGAATGGCCGAAATGGTCACCAGGCCCCGGCGCCGGCGCCAAGATTCCCCCCCGGCCGGAGATCCGAAGAGCCGTCGCACGGCCAGCCTCCCCTCATCCCGTCCAGATGCGACGGAGGGCGAGGACGGTCAGGATCAACCCCCCGGCTGCGATCAGCACCACGCGGACGAGCGGCAGCCCCAAGTACGTCAGGAGATACCCGACTCTCGGCACCCGGAGCGCGACACGCCCCACAGTCCCGTCCGACGACACGCTCCATCGCTCGAGGCCCGTATTGGCATCGCCCTTGGTGACGAACGAGAAGTGGCCACGCTCCCGCTTCGCCTCGAGGACGCGGTGCGTGATCAGCACCCCTTCCCGGGACGGATCTCGGAACGTCACCACATCCCCGGCCTCGATCGATGCGGGGCCGACGAGCCTGGACATCACGACGTCTCCCGTCTCGATCGCGGGAGCCATGCTCCCGCTGCGAACCACGAGCGGCCGGTATCCAGTCGCAGTGGCGACCAGCAGACCTCCAAGTGCGAGAATCACGAGGCCAGCCGCGAGACTGAGTGCTCGGTGCACCCAGCGCCGCGGTCTGCCGACCACGGCAGCAGCGGCTGCGGTCATCAGATGTTGCGGGCCTCCCACTTGAACCCGTGGGATGCGATGTTGAGGCCCTGAGCGCTGTCGTTGTCCGCGACGCTCAGGGTGAACCGATACACAAGGGAATCACTCGCGACCCATTTCGTCGCCGATCCCGGGTTGGCCCCGACGCCCGTGCCGAAGTCGACCTTGCTCGCGAAGTCCGAGAGGGTACCGGTGTAGATCGTCGCCTCCGAGGTGAAGGTCCCGCAGTTGGGAAAGCTGGAGGTGTCGCTGGTCCCCTTGTCGATCGTGAGAGTGACGTACTGCCCACCGGCTGGCGCAGCGTACGTCGCGTAGAGCTTCACGTTCGCATCCAGGTTCCCCGTGTATGAGACCTTGATGCACTTCACGGTGTTCTGGCCGGGCTTCTGGCCGGTGACCTCGTACAGCGGCAGCGTGCCACCGTCGTTGTCCCCAAGGACCACCGTGCCGGCCTGGAACGTGTTCCCGGTGTTCTGGGTGGTCGAGCTAAAGGCGGACCACGTACCGACTCCGATGGCCGCCCCGAGCACGGCCAGCACCAGCATCGTCAGGCCGAGCTTCGCCGCGGACCGCGACCCCCTCGCCTGCCCTTCCGCACTTCTCATCGTTCTTCCTTTCGCCGAACGGCTCGCTCCCGCTCCTTACCGGTAGATATCGGTCGGCTGGAGCCCCCCTTTAGGCCAAAGGGATTACGGAAGATTCCTGAATGCAGAGGGCGACTCCAGCCCCTGTGCGAGCGCCGAGCGCGTCGAAAGCCTCCGAGAGCTCAAGGGCTCATGGGAGTCGGCCGACATGGCGGCGAGGTACGCTGCCAGGATGCAGCGCCGCGTCGTGGCCCTAACCCTCCTCCTTAATTTGGGCTCCTTCGCGTGCGCTGAGGAGCAGCCGGCTACTCCCTCCACACTCACCGGGGTGATCACGCGGGTTGCGGAGGCGGGTGGGGAGGTGGCCAGCTTTGACCTGGCCGCCGGGGAGAAGTCCTACGAGATCTTGATCGACCCTGGCCGAGACTACGGTTTCGACCTCAATCACCTGTACGAACACGAGAGCACCGGAGACCCGGTCCGGGTCCGACTCCGCGCGGAGGACGAGACCCTGTTCGCCCTCCAGATCGACGACGCCTAATCCGCCGATCGGCGGATACCCCCGGTCCTCGACCGAAGCTAGCCTTGAATGAGAGTCAAATCGCACCAGGGAGGCGAACGTGGCCACTGCCCAGATCCAGACAACGGCATCCGAGGAATCAGTCCGCGCGGCGATCGCGTCGGCGCTGAGCGCGCAGGGAGGCATGCCCACCACGAACGAGCCGGGAGTCCTATTGGTGGAGACGGGGTCGGTGGGCAAGGCCTTCCTGGCGGGCCCGTTCCGGGACGCCATGAAGATGCCCATGGTGATCTCCATCTCCACAACGAGTGGCGCCGGCGGTACCGGCGTGGGCGTGGAGGTCCGCGGCCGCGGGACCGGGGGCGGCCTGGCGTCGGGTGGGCTCATCGGGATGAGGAAGCAAGCCAAGGCCAAGAAGACCTGGGTGGACATCGTTCTCAGGGCGGTGAACGAGATCCCGAGCCGGACCGAGGGGCTAAGCAGCTAAGTCGGTCTGGTAACTGGCGGCGGTAGGGTCCGAACGGCCTCTAGAGATTGTCGACTTGGACGAGCTGTGCTGCCAGTTTCCTGATTTCCTCCGCGGGGAACCGCCTGTGACCGCCGAGGGTCCTTGAGTGCGGGAGCTTACCGTCCTTGGCCCACCTGGTGACGGTCTTGGGCGAGACGTGAAGCATGTCCGCCACTTCAGCCGTCTTCAGATAGCCGGCAATTTCCTCTTCCGCCACCTATATCCTCCTTCAGACTTGGGGCGCGAAGCTCCCGGGAAGGCCTTGAGAGGAGTATAGGACGAATCTGACAGGAAAGCAGGCTCACGCAGAACCCGGGCAGCCGGAGCCTAGGTCTCGCCCCGGGCGAGCCTCCGTCCTCTGTAGTTCGGGAAGGCGATCTCGGTGTGCAGCCAGCAGAACTCTTTCGGGTTGTAGGTCGAGAGCTTCGTCGTGCACCCGGACTTGGCGCAGGTTCGACCAGATCCGACCATCTTCGAGGGGCGCTCCCGCCCCCCAGGTCTCATCCCCTTCATCGTCGATCCGGGCCGACGAGGCCCGGCCCCCATTTCTTATTCGTCGTAGGGAGACGAGCGGATGGGTCGGATCTACCCATCCTCGGGGGATTTGATGGCCCCGCGGATGCGTTCGGCCAGGCCCGGTGGCAGATCGACCCGAGTCAGCTTGATCCGGACGACCTGCCGGAGAACCCGGCGAAACTCCTGGCGCTCGTGGCACGGGAAGCACGAGGCGATGTGGTCCTCGAAATGCCGACTGTCCTCGGAGGAGAGCTCGCCGTCAAGATAGGCGTCGAGACTCCGAAGGATTTCGTTGCAGTCAATCACTGACGAGGCCACGCTCCTTCATCACATCCCATAACAGCTTTTCGAGCGCTCTTCTTCCTCGATGAAGACGAGACATGACTGTTCCGATGGGAACCTCGAGGATCTCCGCGATCTCCTTATAGGAGAAGCCCTGCACGTCGGCGAGGAGAACCGCCAGCCTGAACCGCTCCGGCAACGAAGCGAGCGCCTCCTGAACGTCCTCGTCCGGGAGCGACTCGAGGACCTTCGTCTCCGCCGAGGCCTCTGCCCCTCCGCCGGCGAGCTTCTCGTAAAGGTACCAATCCGGCACCTCTTCCTCCGAAACCGTTTGGGGCTCCCGCTGACGCTTCCGGTAGGCATTGATGAACGTGTTGGTGAGGATCCGGTGGAGCCAGGCTCGGAGGTTGGTGCCCTCCTGGAACCCCGAGAACCCCCGATAGGCTCGCAGGTAGGCCTCTTGCACCAGGTCCTCGGCGTCGGCCGGGTTTCTCGTCAGCCGGAGAGCGGCTCCGTAGATCTCCCGGAGCAAGGGAAGGGCATCCCGCTCAAACCGCTCCCCGAGCGATCCGTCGAGCGGCAGAGTCCCCGCCCCCGCGACGTCCGCTGTGCCCTCCTCACGCGCTTGTTCGGCCACGTCCCCAGCATACTGCCGCCGCCACCCAGCCCCCGGGGCATGCACCGCGGCACCGATGTGGGAACATTAGAGGTGAGAGGAAAAGGCCATGGCGGACGACGACAAGCGAGGGCGGTGGCAGGGGTTCGACCTGGGCGGCGGCGGCAATCGCCGTTGGCGGATCTCGATCGGCTACATCCTGGTCGGGCTGCTCATCCTGTGGTTCATCCAAGCGATGCTGGTCCCGAGTCCACAGACCATCGCGTATTCGCGCTTCCTCGACCTCGTCGAACGAGGCAGCGTGGAGACCGTCGCCATCTCCGAGGGCGACGTCCGAGGAGTCTTCCTGAATGGGGAAACCAAGGTTGACTTCATTGCCGTCCGGCCGCCGGGCATCGATGAGCAGGAGCTCATCACGGTCCTCCAGGAAAGGGACGTCGAATTCACCGGCGAGCAGCCCAGCGCGCTCTCGAACTTCCTGTTCTCGTGGATCCTTCCCATCCTCGTGCTCGTGCTCATCTGGAGCTTCGTCTTCCGGCGCATGGCCGGAGGCGGCGCGGCGGGAGCCCTGAACCTGGGCAAGCGCGGCGTGAAGATCTACGACCGAAAGGACCTAAAGACGACGTTCGCCGACGTGGCGGGGGTGGACGAGGCCGTCGAGGAGCTCGGGGAGATCGTTGAGTTCCTCATGAACCCGAAGAAGTACCAGCGGCTCGGAGGGCGCATCCCGAAGGGAGTCCTCCTCCTCGGACCACCGGGCTGCGGGAAGACACTTCTGGCGCGCGCGGTCGCCGGGGAGGCACAGGTTCCCTTCTTCTACATGTCGGGCTCGGAGTTCGTGGAGATGTTCGTGGGGCTCGGCGCGGCGCGGGTCCGGGAGCTCTTCCAGCAGGCGAAGGAGAAAGCCCCGTGCCTTGTGTTCCTGGATGAGCTCGACACGATCGGAAAGACCCGAGGGGGAGCCATGGGAGCCGGGCTCGGCTCCCATGACGAGCGCGAGCAGACCCTGAACCAGCTCCTGGTGGAGATGGACGGCTTCGACGCATCAAAAGGAGTCATCATCATGGCTGCCACGAACCGGCCGGACGTTCTCGACCCCGCGCTGCTCCGCCCCGGTCGGTTCGACCGGCAGGTTGTCGTGGACCGCCCCGACCTGCGGGGGCGAGAGGCCATCCTCGAGGTGCATGCTCGCGGTGTGGCCATGGGTTCGGATGTCGACCTCCACGTGATCGCCGCCAGGACGCCGGGCTTCACCGGAGCGGACCTGGCAAACGTGGTGAACGAGGCCGCGCTGCTTGCCGCACGCAGGGAGAAGGACGCCGTGGGGATGTCGGAGCTGGAGGAGGCCATCGACCGTGTGGTCGCCGGGCTCGAACGGAAGAGCCGGGTGATGAGCGAGAAGGAGCGGGAGATCGTGGCGTTCCACGAGATGGGGCATGCGCTCGTGGCGCTCTC
>DASSDP010000147.1:0-17224 GCA_035697085.1 Actinomycetota bacterium | reverse complement strand
TTCCTTCGCCACCCCTGGGCGCCCGGTGTCATCGAGTCGCGAAGCAACATGAGTACCACCCCCGCGATGCTTCGCTACTACGACTCGCTGATCGGACTCTTGCGGGAAGCGGGCTTCTCGATCGATCTGACACACCACGCGTTGCATGTGTTGGGCAGCCGGGCGCTGGGGTTCACGCAGGATCTGTACGACGACTCGGAGGAGGCCGATGACGAAGCGATGGTGGCCTTCCTCCAGCAGCAAGCCGCCGAGTACCCCCACATCGTCGCGATGGCTCAGGAGATCAGCCACGACGATGACACCACGCTGGGCTGGTGTGACGACCAGGTCGAGTTCGAGTTCGCGCTCGATCTGATGCTCGACGGGCTCGAGAGGCTCCGAGACACGGCCTGAGGCGGCTGGCCAGAACGGCGGCGAGGGCTTCGCAGAGTCTTCTTCTCTCCCCCTTGACAAGCTTACGGCGTACGTGTAACTTACGCCATACGTTTACGGCGTATGCATACGGCGTACGTCAACGAGAGGGAGGAGGCCGCATGAAGCTGTCCACTGAGTCGCTGGCCCGTTCGGCAGGCCGTCATCCGTGGCGGACCCTGGTCGTCTGGGTAGTGGCGCTGCTCACCGCAGGTGCCCTGTCATCCCAGTTCCTCGGGGATGCCCTGACCACCGACACCGATTTCACGAACGAGCCCGAGGCCAAGGAGGCCGCCAGGCTGCTGGAAGAGCGGCTGCGGGGCCCCAACGAAGGAACGGAGTTCGTGGTGGTGACGGCCGAGGTCGCAGCCACTGAGTCCGGGTACCGGTCCTACGTGGGCGAGCTGCAATCCGCGGTCGCAGGCCTCGGCCCGGACGTCGTCCGGCACGTCGGGAGTTACCTGACGAACGAGGGTCCGGTCTCCGAGTCTGGCCGATCGACGCTGCTTCCGGTGACGCTGGCAGGAGTCGACCACACCGCGGTCGGTGAGCATGCCGAGCTGCTGGCCGAAACGGTGCAGAACGTTGATGCACCAGAAGGCTTCGAGGCGCTCGTGGCTGGTCCCGCCACCCTGGAGAACGACTTCATCCGGCTCGCTGAGGAGGGCCTCCAGCAGGGCGAGACCATCGGCCTGGCGGTCGCACTCCTGGTGCTGGTGTTCGTATTTGGGGCCGTCGTCGCCAGCCTGGTCCCGATCATCCTGGCTGTGATGGCGATCGCCATCGCCCTCGGTGCTGCTGCGGTCTTCGGCATGGTCTTCGATCTGCCTTTCTTCATCGCCAACATCATCACGATGATCGGCCTTGCGGTCGGCATCGACTACTCGCTGTTCATCGTGTCCCGGTACCGGGAAGAGCGCGCCAAGGGTCTCGAGAAGCTCGACGCGATCACCCACGCCGGCGCCACTGCAAGCAGAGCGGTGTTCTTCTCCGGCCTCACGGTCATGGTGGCTCTTATGGGCATGCTGGTGCTGCCGAACACCATCTACCGAAGCATCGGGCTGGGTGCGATCCTCGTGGTGATAGCCGCGCTCGCCGCCTCGCTAACGCTCCTGCCCGCCGTGCTGGCACTGATGGGCGACAAGGTCAACGCGCTGCGGATCCGCGGCAGAAGGAAGAGCTCGGGGCAAGGGCAGAGTCGCTTCTGGGATCGGATCACCGGTACGGTCATGCGCCGACCGGTCGTCAGCCTGGCTCTCGCTGCCGGCATCCTGGTGATGGCGGCTCTCCCGTACTTCAGCATCAACGAAGGGTTCTCGGGCGTGAGCACGCTGCCCGATGAGGTGGAGTCCAAGCAGGCATTCCTCGTACTGGAGAGGGACTTCTCGGGAGGTCTTGGCTCACCTGTGGAGATCGTCATCGATGGAGAGATCACTCCGTCGGTGATGGCCTCCATCGAGGACCTGGAGGAAGCGTTGGACGCCGATCCATCGTTCGGTCCGTCCACTATCGAGGTCAACGAGGCGGGCGACCTGGCGCTGCTGTCTGCGCCACTGTCCGGGGACATGTCAAGTAACGATGCGATGGATACGGTCCGTGAACTGCGGAACGAAGTCGTTCCCCACTTCAGCGACGCGCCCGTCGAGGTTCTTGTCGGAGGTGACACCGCGTACAACATCGACTATCTCGACCAGACGACGTTCTACACCCCGATCGTGTTCCTGCTGGTGCTCGGTCTGTCGTTCGTCCTGCTGACCGTGGCGTTCCGATCACTGGTGATCCCTGCGAAGGCGATCGCGATGAACCTGCTTTCGGTCGGAGCGACCTACGGCCTGCTCGTGTTGTTCTTCCAACGCGGCGTCGGGCCCGAGTTCTTCAAGGACATCGCAGGCTGGCTCGGCTTCGGCCAGGTGGAGGCCATCGAGGCCGGGCTCCCGCTGTTCATGTTCAGCGTCCTGTTCGGGCTCTCGATGGACTATCACGTCTTCATGCTGAGCAGGATCCGTGAGCGGTTCGATCGAACGGGCGACAACAGCGAGTCCGTCGCATACGGGTTGCGAACCACCGGGGCCCTGATCACGGGGGCGGCGGGCATCATGGTGGCGGTCTTCGGTGGCTTTGCTGCCGGCCCGCTGGTCGCGTTGCAGCAGATGGGCTTCGGGTTGGCCGTCGCGGTGGCACTGGACGCCACCATCGTCCGATCCGTTCTGGTTCCGTCCTCGATGAAGCTCCTCGGCAACCGCAACTGGTATCTGCCGTCCTGGCTTGGATGGCTGCCGAAGGTGAACATCGATGGAGGGGCAGCGCCCGCGATGGTTCCCGAGCCCGTCGACGCCGAGACCGAGCGACAGCTCGTTCACGTCGGCTGACCCAGAAACATGCCGAAGGGGCGCTGCGGCGTCCCTTCGGCATGTCTTACACAGTGATGACGACCTTTCCTCGAGCGTTTCCCCCCGCCAGATACCGGATGGCTTCGGGAACCTCACTCAGGGGGTACGTCCTGTCGATGACCGGCGTGATCTTTCCTGCTTCGATGAACTCTTTCAAGGCCACCAGGGGGGCTTTGGCTTCCTTGCGAACGCGCGGGGCCATCCGCTGGCTCACGAATGGCGACAGGACGATCCCTTTGAAGAACTGACCCAGACTGCTTCCGATCCACCGACCGGCCGAGTCCCTGAAGCCATCGTGCCCGATGAGAACGTACGTCCCTCTGGAAGTGAGCGCGCGTCTGGTGTCTGAAAGCGGATGGTTCCCCGGAATATCGAGGATGAGGTCGTAGCGCTCGCCACTCTGAGTGAAGTTCTCTTGCGTATAGTCGATGACCCGGTCTGCGCCGATCGAGCGGACCATGTCCAACTTGGTTGTCGTGTCCACGCCAGTGACGTCGGCTTCGTACGCCTTGGCAAGCTGCACCGCGAAGGTGCCCACACCTCCACCCGCACCGTTGATCATCACCTTTTGTCCAGCCTGTACCTGCCCCTGGTAACGAAGACCCTGCATCGCGATGAATCCGGAGGTGGGCACGGCCGCCGCTTGTTCAAACGTGAGGTTGGCCGGCTTCAGCTCCAGCGCGTCCTCGGGAGCAGACACGTACTCCGCATAGGCGCCGGCGTTGTGCCACTGATGGCCACGGGCGCTCTCGCCGAACACCTCATCGCCCGGCTGAAACCGCGTGACATTCTTGCCGATCGACTCAACGACCCCTGCCACATCTGTGCCCGGGATGCCGTTCTTCGGCTTACGTAGCCCCGCCCCCAGGATGCGAAGGATGTACGGAACGCCTTTCACCACGTGCCAGACATCAGGGTGGACGCTCGCGGCGTGAACGCGTACCAACACGTGATCATCCTTGACCACCGGCCTGTCGATGTCTCGGAGTTCCAGGACCTCGTCAGGTGACCCGTACTTGTCTTGAACGATTGCCTTCATCGTTTCCACTGATCATTCCTCACAGGACCGCGTGTCGACTCGCCTCTCCCGATGGGAGGAGAATAACCAGAACACCGGGCAGAGGTTGTATGGCGAAGGGGGGAGCGCGATGAGTACTCCGCAGAACCAGTATCCGGTTCAGTTCTCGGTGGATTACCCGGACCGGAGTCTCAATCGATTGACCACATTCTTCCGAGTGTTGACGATCATTCCCATCGCGATCGTCCTGGGCTCCGTGTCCGGCGCCGTGTGGACATACCAATACGAACGAGCGAAGGACGTGGTGGTTGCCACCAGCGTGGGGGCTGGAGGTCTTCTCGTGTTCGGGCCGCTCCTCATGATCCTGTTCCGGCAGAAGTACCCCCGCTGGTGGTTCGACTGGAACCTGAACCTCTCGAGATTCACCAACCGGGTGGGTGTCTATCTGGCACTGATGGAGGATCGCTATCCCTCGACCGACGAGGAGCAGTATGTCCATCTCGACATCGCCTATCCGGACGCTCGCAGTGACCTGAATCGATGGCTGCCCCTCGTGAAATGGCTCCTTGCCATCCCTCACTACATCGTGCTGGCCTTCCTTTGGATCGGTGCGGTCGTCGCAGTGATCATCGCCTGGTTCGCCATACTGTTCACCGGCCGGTACCCTCGAGGGCTGTTCCATTACGTCGAGGGAGTGCTCCGGTGGGGAAATCGGGTCGAAGCCTATGCCTTCTTGATGGCCACCGACCGGTACCCGCCTTTCCGGCTGAGTCCCTAGCTTGGGATAGGGGACGAACAGAAGCTGCCAGCTGGACTGTCAGCGAGAGTCAGCCACGTTTCCTGGTACGGGATCCCGCTCCGCCGAGGAAGGTGACGAGCCCGAGGAAGAACCCAAAGTCGTACCAGTTTCCATTGTTGTTGACCTCGTAGATGCTGACGTTGTCGGTGAAGAGGGAAATCACGAACGTGACGGGAGCGATGATCCCGTGCCAAAGTCCGGGCCAGAAGCCGGCCGGATCGCTCCCTGTTCCGGCAACCGTGTTTGGCCCTGGGGCGCATGAGGAGAGGAGCAAGGCGCCGAGCAGCGCGAAGAGCTGGATGCCCGTTCGAGTGGTCCACACGCGCTGAGTGGCTGTCGCAGAATCGTCCATCTCCGAATCATTCTCGCAGTCAGGCGAACGGGCGGACAAGTCTCGCTTGCCCGGGAACTCCCGACGGGGAGACGTTTCTGGGAGTTTGTGCTCTGATGTCGAGGAAGGACGGGGTGCTTGCGATTTCCAGTTCGACCCACGCGGGGTGCGAGCCAGAAAAGGAGGGGCGAGATGAAGTACATGTTGATGATGCAGGGCACCGCGAAGGACACAGAGGGCTTCGGAAGCCTGACGTCGGAGGAGATCAAGGAACATATCGAGTACATGGGCAGGCTTGACCAGGACCTCAGGGACTCGGGAGAACTGGTCATCGATGAAGGCCTGGCTCCCCCGGATCAGGCCAGGATCGTGACGGCCAGCGAAGGGGGCCCGCCGACCGTGTCGGACGGCCCCTTCCCGGAGGGGAAGGAGTTTCTGGCCGGCTTCTGGATCGTCGACGTCGAGAGTCCCGAGCGGGCGATCGAGATCGCCGCACGGGCCTCATCGGCTCCGGGCCAGGGGGGTATCCAGCTGAACATCCCGATCCATGTGCTTCCGGTGGGGGAACCGCCTACCGAGGCGTAGTGCCCGAGGTTTTCACGCACGCGTAGGACGTCTGGGGGAGACTTGGGGATTGTTGCGGTTACGGGAGGGCTGGTTCGTGCCGCCGCGGTTGCGGCAACCGTCGGCTTCGCGCTCGTGGCCTTGTTCCAGGTTGCCCTCGCGCTGGGCGTTCCATGGGGTCGAGCCGCCTGGGGAGGAGCCCATGACCGTTTGCCCAGGGGGCTAAGGATCGGCAGCGGCTTCGCTGCAGTCTTCTGGATGCTGGCGGCGCTGGTGGTTCTCGCCCGTGCGGGCTACGAGGCATCTCCCGTGCCCCTCGGCGTGGCCCGTTGGGCGACATGGGTCCTCTTCGCCTTTCTGGTGGTCGGAACACTCATGAACCTCGCGTCCCGAAGCAGGCTGGAGCGGCTGATACAGACTCCCACCGCTGCGACTCTCGCCCTCCTTACGCTCGTCGTCGCGCTCGCGGAATAGCCTGAAACGCCGCACTCCCGGTATGTTGGCCCAACAACGAAGGAGCAGAATGGCGGCGATGAAGGGGCCGGCGAGGGACTTCGACGACTATCTTGCCGCGGTGGCCGAGCCGGCGAGAACGACGCTCGAGAAGGTCCGCAAGATGATTCGAGCAGCCGCTCCCGAGGCCACGGAGACCATCAGCTACCGCCTGCCCACGTTCAAATACAAGGGGAAGCCTCTCGTCGCCCTGGGGGCCTCGAAGGACCATTGCGCGTTCTACCTGATGAGCTATGTGCCGCCCGGGCTCGAAGCAGAGCTCGAGAAGTACGACACGGGGAAGGGCACGATCCGTTTCCCCGCTGACAAGCCCCTGCCCGCGCCCCTGGTGCAGAAACTGGTCAAAGCTCGGATCGCCCAAGTCCAGGGCGGCAGCGAGTACGGTCGAGCCCGCTCGTGATGGCCTGAGGGACGATGGGACGACAGGACGTTCGTCGCCCCGCCGAATTCGAGGAGCGGGTGCGCCGCGTCGTTCAGGCGCTCAGAAAAGGAGAGGTGGCCACGTACGGCGAGGTGGCCGAGGAAGCGGGCTTTCCGGGCGCGGCCCGAGCGGTGGGAAACGTTCTCGCGCGAGGCTCGGGATTGCCTTGGTGGCGCGTCGTCTCCGCTGCGGGGCGGCTGGTGCCCGGCCATGAGTCCGACCACGCCCGCAGACTTCGCCGAGAGGGCTTCGTCATCGTGGACGGCCACATACGTCTGCAGCATGCTGCTTCCCGGGACCGGGTATAGATACGAGGACGAGTCAGTTTCAGACAAGGAGGCAGGCATGTGCTACACGTGCGGATGCAAGCTCCCCTATGAGGACCACGGCGATTCCAACAACATCGTCGAGGACGACCTGAAGGCCGCCGGGCAGACCGAGACCATCGGGAAGGCTGGCATCAAGGCAGCGAAGGAGAACATGCTCGAGCTCATCCAGCTACAAAGGGATCAGGGAGACCTCGAGAGCCCGAAACAGGTTTACAAGTAGACGAAAGCCGCCTGCACAGTTAGGTGGACGTGAGCAGAATCTGTGTTACGAGGTAGCGGCTGACGCCGATCTTCTTGGCGATTTCCTCCGGATTCATGCCCATGGCTCGATAGATGAGCACGAGGTTCTTCTGAGCTTCACTCCAGTGTGGGCGGACCCCTCGAGGAGATGAGCGAGGCACCAGGACGGGGGCCGCCGTCGCTCCGTGGGGTCTCTGGATCCAGGATGGTCTGCGCGGTGAGGCCAGGGCGTCCGGCCGCCTCCTGTATCGACCGCTCGCCATGTCCAGCTTGGTTCGCTCGTTCAGGATGACGAACTGATCGGCGGCCTTGTTCACGCCGACCGCAACCATCTCCACGCCCTGGTTGTTGCGCTCCCGGCACTCGGGTTTGGTGCAGTAGTCGTACCTCTCGGCCCGTTCTGGGTGAAGCTCGTCTCCACAGGTGACGCAGTTAGCCACGACGCTCCTCTTTCGGATCGAAAACCTCGTTCGCCGGGGTTGGTCAACGCTCGGGATGACTTCGATATTCCCTCGCCGAGCCGGCACTGCGGCGACAGCTACGGTTGCTGGAGTACCGACAGGACGTTCCCAGCGGGGTCAGTGAACCATGCGATCGGCGGGCCGTGCTCGTCCCGATGGATGCCTTTCTCGTCCTGCTGAGAGCCCTCGTACCGCTGGAAGCGCACACCCCGCTTGGTCAGCTCGTCCACCGCGAGATCGATTTCGTCCACGGGAAAGTTGAGGATGGTGAACGATGCCGGCGTGTGGTCCGGCTTCGGATAGACCAGGATGTCACCGCCCCCGGCGATGTGCAGTGTGAGCATCCCGTGCTCCTCGGAGACATCAAGGCCCAGCGTCTCCGCGTAGAAGTTCTTCGCGGCCGCGATGTCGTCGACCGAGAAGCCGCTAAACGCCTTCGTCGTGGCAAACATGCATACCTCCTTCACCCATCCGAGCCCACTATGCCAGGGAGATGCCGACGCCTTCCACCATGACCGGCTTACCTTCGGACCAGACACGAAGCACGAGGCGGCCCGTCTGCGGCTGCGGGAACGAGGCGACCTCGACGACCTGCGCTCTGCGCATCCTGTTGCTCCCGAGCCGGATCCGTTTCAGTCGCTTCCCCTTGAAGCGCACGTCGAGGACCCCGCAGACCCTACACTTCGTGACCAGGACCGCAATGCGGACGGCCGTAATCCTCTCGCCCAGCTCGGCCCCCTTGTCCGACGACTCGAGGACGGTGCGCAAGTAGGCGTTCCTCGCTTTCCCCGGCGTCCAGCCTCCCGAGCGTTTCAGTGACCGCTCGTCGAGGGGAACGGCCGTGCACAGCTCGGGCCCCGGGGGCCCCTGGTTGCCGACCAGGTCGCTGGCTGCCGCCGCGAAGCAGTGCGTCGCACCCAGGTTCCCGAGAAATGTGGCTGACGTCGCGGGCGTATCGAGGACCCATGGCACTTGCGGAGCGAAGGAACCCCTCAGCCCGGTCCGAACGGTGACGTCGAATGCGGTTACGGCATGGTCGTCGGTGGCCGACCACGACACTCTGAACGCTCTCCTGGTTTGGAAGAGGCGGGCGACGTCTCCACCGACGATTCCCGGGGCCGGCGGCGATATGTCGGCGAGAAGCGAAACGGTCTCCTCCCGGATGGCGGGCAACTCCACGTACAGGGTCTCTCCCGGGCACTCGGTGGGCGACCAATCGCGGTGACCCGAGATGTTTGGCACGAACCGGGTGGAGGAGTCGACCGGATTGGTGTACGTCGTCGTGGCCCGAGGGTCCAACAGGTGGCGCTCAGCTTCCCAGGCCAACAGCTGCACGAGGGCTGCCCGCGTGGCAGGGCTGATCGGTGTGCTCGTATGCGTCCCGAGGATCGCGATGCCGACCGTCCCTGAATTCGCCCCGCCCGTGTGCGCTCCACGAACGGAATAGCCGGCGTCGTTCTCGCCGGTGATCGTGTCGGCCGTCGTTGTGCCGATTGGACCGGAGTACCGCCCCTTGTACACCACACCGTTTCGGTCGATCAGGAAGTGATAGGCGATGTCACCGAGGCCCTGATCGTTGGCGTGGTAAGCGTAGATCGCCCGGATCGCCGCTGCCGGATCGGTGCCTCCGTCTCCGGTTGCGGTGTGGTGGACGATGAGTTTCTGGACGGGGAAGAAGACCTGTGGCGATTTCTCCGTGCCACCTGAGAATCGCAGCGACTCGTCCGCTCCCCAGTCGCTACGGGCGAGGACGGGGCCCTGTGGCACCTGCGCAGCGAGGACGCTCGGTTCCTCCCACGTCCGGACTCGCGGTCCGTCCGTTGTGTTCAGAATCGACGCCCGAACTCCCTCGGCCGCTCCACGCAACTGGAACGCCTCCGCGTCGCCACCGGTCAGGAGACGCCCGAACGTTCGTTGGCCGAGCGAAGCCTCCTCTTCTTCCACCTGAAGCCATCGGCCCCAGCGCCCGGCTGAGCGGAAGCGAACCTCTGGCGCATCGCCGTGCAGCCAGGAGACGCCGAGAAAGTCGATGGGGAAGGAAGCCGGGCGCGATTCTGATATCCCCTCCAGGTGGCCGACGCCGACCTGATCGGCGAGCGTTCGTGGAGGGCCGGCGGCGAGCGTGGGCAGGGGAACGATGGTCGCCGCCAGAACTAGCAGAGGGAGCAGTAGGCGCGAGCGGTCGGCCCTCATCCCGACCATCGTACAAGCGCCGGCGGAGAGGCCGGCCCCTCGGGGGAGAATTCTGTCAGGCCCCTCGGGAGCGCTATGCCAGTCCGGGCCGCACGCGATACACGTCGAGTCCTCGGCCCACGTCAGCGACATACAGGATGTGCAGAAGCAGCGAGTGAGGCTGCACTCGGGACGTCCGTCGGGGAGGCGCCCACACGGGGAAAGCGGCCTCTGTGCCGTGCCCCATGAACCCGCCCGCCTCTGAAATGCTTCCGTCTTCGCCCACCTTGAGCAGTCGAATGCCGTGTTCGAGCCATGCCACCGCGACCAGGTGATCGATCGCCCATGTGGGGCTCTCGGCGAGGCCGAAGGCGGAACATCCGCTGACGTTGGTCGGGGGGTAGCCATCGCTGAACGTGCCGTTCTGGGTGATCCGGAAGTCGTCGGCGATCTGGAAGGTCCCCGATGTCTCAAAACCGGTCGTGTCGTAGGTGACCAGTCCTCCCGATCCCTCGGTGCACGGGCCGCTGAATGGAGTCTCGATGGACTCCAGTGCGAAACGGTCCCTGGTCCCTCGCGGCCAGTGCGCGTATGAGGGAACGGAGCGGCGGTTGGCGGCACCCGCGAACGACACGGGTGGGTTTGCGATGGCTACGGCCCGTGGGTTCAGTGGGTCCCTCGCGTCAAGGAATACCGTGGGCTCACTGGCGGTCAACACGAACCCGGGTGCAACCTGATCGATCCCGTGGAATCGGGTAGGAGCTGGAGAGACAGCTGTCCTCCAGTCGCCGACCTTCACCGGGGCGCTGGGAACGGCCAGGCTGACGATGGTTCCGTGGGACCCGTAGGCGAACGTGCAGTCCAGCACGCAGGCCCACATGTGATCCGTTCCCGTGTTCGCGAATCCCCCCAACCGCTGCGGGTTCGTCTTGTCGCTGACGTCCCATACCTCGAGTGATCGCGTTGTGGGCTCCGCGTCCCTAGAGAGCAGGAGGATGCGTCCGTTGGTATCCGGATGTTCGTTCAGGGCGTGCTCCCCGAGCTGTTCTGTGCTCACGAGCTGCGGATCGTCGGGCTTCGCGATGTTGTAGATCGAAAACGATCGCTCTCCCGAGACGTAGAGAAAACCCCCGTGCGGGACTGCCCCTATCGCCCCGCCCTCGAGGGGCAGGTTCCGAACGTGGTCGATGATTGGACCCGATCGCCAACCCGCCGGCGTCAGTTCCCAGGGAGCGTTTTCGGCGTCGACAGCCGGGACGGGAACCAGAAAGAGCATCGCGAGTGTGGCGACAACAGAACGGAGACGGGCTCTCACGGGCACAACCTCCTTGCGTCCGAAGAACGAGCAGATCGATATCGACAGAGAATACCCGGCCTGGTCCCATTTCGTTTTGGCCGCCGTATCCGAAGAGGCTCTGTTCTCATGCTGTCGCTGGACGGAGTCGCACTCCGTCAAACACTTGCTGGGGGTAGCCTGCCGTGGATATGGCCCTGCTTGAGTTTGGACTGAGCATCACGCCGATGTGGCCGAAGCAGGACGAGGTGTTGCGGCTTGCTCAGGTCGCCGACGAGGGCGGTTTGGACCTGGTGGGGATCCAGGACCACCCGTACCAATGGCGGTTCTACGACACCTGGACGCTCATCGCGTATCTGGCCGGAAAGACCTCCCGCGTCCGTTTCTTTCCCGACGTGGCCAGTCTTCCGCTACGGCCTCCCGCGATCCTGGCGAAGGCTGCCGCCTCGCTGGACGTTCTTTCCGGTGGCCGCGTGGAGCTCGGAATGGGGGCCGGTGCCTTCTGGGATGCCATCGAGGCAATGGGCGGTCCGAGGCGCTCGCCAGGAGACGCGGTGGAGGCCATTGAGGAGGCAATCGACGTGATCCGATTGGTCTGGAGCGGCGAGCGGGGTGTTCGGTTCGACGGGCGGCACTACCAGCTGTCCGGCATGCACACGGGACCGAAGCCCGTCCATGACATCGGAATCTGGCTCGGTGCTCGAGGTCGCCGGATGCTCGACCTGATCGGGAGGAAGGCCGACGGGTGGGTGCCGTCGGCATCCTGGGCTCCCCCGGAGGACCTTCCCGGCTACCTCGAGCGGATCGAGGATGCGGCGGCTCGCTCCGGCCGAGATCCGACCTCGATCCGGCGCGTGTACAACCTGATGGGAGCGATCGGCCCGACCACGGGAGACCGTCTGGTCGGACCCGTGTCGTTCTGGGTGGATGAGCTGGGCCGGTTGGCGAAGATGGGTATGGACGCGTTTATCTTCTGGCCGGGTGGAGAGGAGCCGGTGGCGCAGGCGGAGACGTTCGCCGCCGAGGTGGTCCCGGCGGTCCGCGCCGGTCTAAACGCTTCAGGCTGAGCTTCCTCACCGTGGCCGCGGGAACCGGGGGATTCCCCGAGGTGTAAGAGAAAGGATGCGAGCAGCCATTCGGATCCTGTTGCCGCTTGCCCTGGCGGGCTCGGCGGCCATGCTGCCCACGACGTCCGCCGCGGCGGGCCAGATTCGGGTGCCCCAAGATCAGCAGGACCTCCAGGCGGCGATCGAAGCTGCTCGACCCGGTGATGTCATCCTGCTGGACCGCGGTACCTACACGGGTGACGTGGTCGTTCCCGAGGAAATCCATGACATCACGATCCGGGGCGTGGATCGGAACGCCGTGGTCTTCGACGGCGGAGACGTTCGAGAGAATGCCATCTACATCGAGGGCGACGGAGTCACCCTTGAGAACATGACCGCTCACAACTTCCAGGGCAACGGTTTCTACTGGGAGGGCGTCGAGCGCTTCACAGGCCGATACCTGACCGTGTACAACGTGGGGTTCTACGGCATCTACGCCATCCAGAGCCGTGGCGGCTTGTTCGAGCACAGCCTCGTGTCGGGTGCAGCCGATGCCGCGTTCTACGTCGGGGAGTGCAGTCCCTGCGACACCATGCTGACCGATCTCACCGCTCGTCTCTCGGCCGTCGGATATTCGGGGACGAACACGAGCGGCAACGTCATCGTGCAGAACTCCCGATGGGAACTGAACGGCGTCGGAATCCTCCCCAACTCCTACGACGTGGGAATCGCCCCGCCGCCACAGCGCGGATCCAGGTTCACCGGAAACGTCGTTCTCGGAAGTGGGACCGTCGACGTGCCCCTCAACACGCCGCTTCGCGGATTCCGAGGGATCGGCATCGGGATCGCCGGCGGGAGTGACAACGTTGTCGAGAACAACATCGTGGAGAATAGTGCTCGCTACGGCATCGCCGTGTTTTCCAGCGTGGACGCCGAGAACACCTGGATGCCGGAAGGCAACCGGGTCACCTCCAACCATGTTCGTGGGAGCGGAACCGCAGACTTGGCGTTCGCTGCCGGCTCGGGGGCGTCGAACTGCTTCGAGAAGAACCGGCACGAGAGCACCGTTCCCGCGGATCTCGACGGGCCGTGCGATTCCGCGCTGGTCGGAAGCCAGGACGTCGCCGACGAGCTGGTCCTTCCCCCTCCCGAGCTGGCCGAACTGGATCCGAGCCTCGAGCTGGCACCGTCGTACACGGAGATCGAACCGCCGGGCCCACACCGCACATCCCCGACCGGGGGCGAGGAGAGTTCGGCTGCGATGCCGCTTGGAGTCATTGCGGTGGTCGCCGGAGCCCTGCTTCTCGCGGTTCAGCTTTCGGGACGACGGTCCATGATGCTCCTGCTCGCCGGCGTCGTGCTGGTCGGATGGGGCTCGGTGTTCTTGTTTCTATCGGCGAGGGATCCCGACGTGTCCGTGACGGCACCGGGTCTCGGGGGCACGCCGTCACTGTCGCCGTCCGGTCCCTCTCCCGACGGCGAGTCTCCTTCGTCAGCGAAGGGACAGCTCACCGTGGTCGAGGTGAGTACCCTCGACCGACTCCCCGGCACACAGGGCGAGACGCATAAGGCGAAGAAGGGGACGGGGTTTTTTGTAGTGGAGGCGCGGCTTCAGAGCACACAGGGACCTGCAGAGCTCTCGTCCGAGCAGGCCCGGATCGTGGCGGCAGACGGGGAAGCGCTTCCGGCCATTGGCGCCGGGGAAACGGAGTTCTGTGTCGATTGCGCCTTCGGTGTGTCTTCCGATGGCGAGGCAGTCCTCAGCTTCGTGTTCGTCATCCCGGTGGAACGGATGGACGAAACGTTCTCGTTTCACTACGAAGGGTTCCCTGAAATCTCGGTCTCGACCTCTGGCGACATCGGGTCCTCCGTTGTTGCGAGTGGCCCGGGTCAGCCGACCGCGGCGTACCCCTGATCACGACTCATCCAGCAACACCAGGGTTTCCTGAAGGGCGCGGATCGAGGCTTCCGTGATCGGGCTGACCACGAGGATCGCTTCGTGGGCGCCGGCCTCGGCCAGATCCCGCAGGCCCGCGGCGATCCGCTCCATGTTCCCTTCCAAAGGAACCACCCCATCCTCGGCTGGCCGCTCGCTGGCCTCAGGGTCGAGGACCACGAAGACGCAAGCGCTCCGTTCGATCTCATCCGGTTCGCGACCCACACGCAGCGCGGCCGTGGTCACCGACTCGTTGAGGGCTGCGAATCCCTCAACGGTGTTGCCGTACCGCGCGTACCACGTGTTCCACGAGTCAACGTGCGGCAGGGTGATCTCGAGCATGCGGGGGCCATTGCTCCCGACCATCAACGGCGGCCGGCGCGAGGGCCGGGGGAGCACGACGGCGTCGTTCACCTGCCAGTACGAGCCGGACATCGTGACCCGCTCACCTGCAACGAGCTTCCGGAGGATCTCGAACGCCTCCTCGAAGCGGGCGACTCGATGATCGAACGGGAGCCCGAAGGCTCGGAACTCGGTTTCGTTCCAGCCCGCGCCGACCCCGAGAACGAGACGACCACCACTGATCTCGTCCACGGTCGCCGCGGCCTTGGCCAGCATGCCGGGCGGGCGGAAGCCGAGGCACGCCACCAGTGGCCCGAGCTGCACACGCTCCGTGATCGAGGCCAACGCGGCCAGAAGGGACCAGGCGTCCCACGGTCCGCGTTCGGGCCCCCGCGTGTCACGGTACAGGACGTGATCACCTACCCAGATGGAGTCGAAGCCCACCGTCTCCGCCGCCCGAGCCATCGCCAGGTATTCGGGCCACCGAACGTCCCGCTCCACTTCGGGAAGCTGAATGCCAACGCGCAGCGGACGGGTCACGAGGGCAAGGAGATCCCAGGCTCAGAGGAGTCTGACCCGCCATGGGGGCTCTTCCTTCTCGACTCCCACTCGAGAACTCCAAGGAACGTCAAGCTCCCGGCAAGCGCCGCCCACGCCCACGGGGAGTCGAGTGCCGACGGATAGTCTGCGAACACGAGCGAGGCGCCGGCAAGGATCGCGAGCGCCGCGGCCGCGCTCCACCCGGACAGCCGATATGCCGCCGGACGCAGGGAAGCCAGGAGCCCGAGGAGCAACACGGCGACGGCGTAAAACGAAGTCTCGACCCAATGGAAGAGCTGGTCGTGCTCGCTGAAGTCGTCGACCCGTTGCAGTTCGGCCTGCCCCCACGCATAGACGACAAGCGGGATCGCCGCTGCCAGCGTCAGGGCGAAGAGGATGGGGCTCGGGCGTCCTGCGGGGAGAGCCGGGTCGCGACTCTGGCGCAGCGCCCACAGGACACCCACGAGAAGGACAAAGGGAAGCGTGAACGGGTCGATGGTGAGACTCATGGCCATGGTGATGATCCCGGCGATGCCCACGGCCGCGAGGTGAACGAGAGGCCGACGCGAATGCTCGGGGGAGCGTGCCGCCGCGATCGCAGCCGGCGCGGACAGGATCAGCAAGAGGGAGGCCACCACCACGTTGTGCAGAGAGTGGATCTTCTGGCTCTTGTCGACGACGCCAAACACCACGGTGAACAGCCCGAAGGCCGCGCCCGAAGCGGCCATGAGATACGCGATGACTCGGAAGGCCGTGCGACGACCCGTGCGCTGGACCGGGCCGCCCGTATCGGTCTTGCCGTCGTTCATGGATGCGTGGAGGTCCCTCTACTCTTCGATCTCGCTACCGACTTCACGCAGATGCTGACGGAAGGTGAAGGTGGGATCGGCCGCGCGCCGACTCAGGTACTCGGCGAAGCGCATCTGTTCTCGAAGCGAGGTTCCCTTCCCCGCTCGAACGGCCTGCGCCTTCTCTCGCTGCATGATGGTTCGACCGGTTTCGACAAGGTCCTCGAGGCGGGCCCGGGGAACGAACAGGGCTCCGTCGGAGTCCGCAAGGACCGCGTCGTCCCCGGTGACGGTGAATGGCCCGAAGCGAGCCGACGTGAGAGCGTCTGGTGAGCGGGGGCGAACGTCACGGGGCCCGAGAGGCAGGCGTCCGTACGAGAACACGGGAAGGCCGAGCGCCAGCAATTCGTCAGTGTCTCGATGGCATCCCCAAACCAGAACTCCGTGCAGGCCCGCTTCTCGTGCCTCGATGACGGTGAGGTCTCCGATGCAGCCCTCATCCATCCGTCCCTCGTTGTCGATGACGAGGACCTGCCCAGAAGACGACCGCTCATAGGCCTCGAAGAAGACGTCGACGCTTCCGGCGTGTCGAACGGGGAGCACCGGACCGGCGGCGCGCGTCCCCGGGATCAGCTGCTGCAGGCCCGGGGGAGCCGACCGAACCTCCACGCCCACTCGCATGCAAGCATCGGCCAGGGCCGGTGTTGTCAATGAGGCCAGCTCGTCGATCGCCGTCATGGCTCCTCCCCTGGGCGGGGCCAACTCTGACACAGGAGGCAGGCCATGCTGAACTCGGCGGTAGTGAGCGGCGCGAATAGGGTATGTAGTGGCTGACGCGTGGAGTGAGAGACGGTGGAGGGGTGACCTTTCGTGAAATGGAGACGTAGACGCGGCCGCACCATGATCGAGGATCGCCGGGACGAAGGATCCGGCGGTTCGGGAGGAATCCGGATCCCTGGGCTGGACGGGGGCGGCCTACCCATCCCGCTGCCTGGGGGTGGCTCACGCGCCCGACGTGGGGGCATCGGAGGGATCGGCCTCCTCATCGTGGTCGTGATCGTCACCCTGCTCCTGCGCCGCGGCGGTGGATTCGACATCCCGTCCATTGACACGCCCGCGGTGCCGTCCACCGATCGCTCGCTCGAAGGCGCCCCCGACCCCGACGCAGAGCTCGTGGACTTCCTTGGGTTCGTCATGGAGGACGCCCAGACCGCCTGGCAAGACCTCTTCCAGAGTGCCGGACGTACCTACCAGAACACCACGCTGGTGCTGTTCGAGGGATCGACGGAAACCGCCTGCGGTCTGGGATCGGAGGAGACGGGTCCTTTCTACTGCCCCGTGGACCGGCAGCTGTACCTTGACCTCGACTTCTTCCGCGAATTGCACAACCGGTTCGGCGCCCCGGGCGATTTCGCTCAGGCATACGTCATCGCACACGAGCTCGGCCACCACGTGCAGGTCCTGTTCGGGACGAGCGACCGCGTCCGCGAGGCCCAGGAGGCGAGTCCGGGTGAGGCCAACGACCTGTCCGTGCGATTGGAGCTACAGGCCGACTGTTACGCCGGCGTCTGGGCGTTTTCCGCGTACAGCGATCAGCTCCTCGAAAGCGGCGATCTCGAGGAAGGGCTG
>DASSDP010000146.1:0-5617 GCA_035697085.1 Actinomycetota bacterium | reverse complement strand
AAGGTACCAGCCCATGAGCGAACCCTCGGTGATCGAGATCGACGAGGAGCGCGCCCTCCACTGGCTCGGTCAGGGGGCACAACCGTCGGACCCCGTCCGGGTGCTATTGGAGAGGGTGGGTATCTGGGAGCAGTTCAAGCCAGGTGATGCTCTTCGCGTTCGACAGCCGAAGCCGGCCAAGCCGCAGGCGCCACCCGAGCCCCCCGTTGAAGAACCCGTTCCCGAACCCCCCGCCGCCGAGGAAGCCCCACCCGAGTCCCCGGTTGAAGAACCCGTTCCCGAACCCCCCGCCGCCGAGGAAGCCCCGCCCGAGCCGTCGGAGGACGCCCCGCCCGAACAGTCCGAGTCATCGGCCGAGGAGCCCTCGTGAAAGAGGTGCTCGAGTACGTGGCCAGGCACCTCGTCGATGATCCGGACGCGGTGGAGGTAACCGCGGTCGAGGGTGAGCGGTCCGTGATTCTCCAGCTCAAGGTAGCGCCCGATGACATGGGAAAGGTGATCGGCAAGCGAGGGCGAACGGCGAGGTCGATCCGGTCCCTGATGCGGGCGGCGGGTTCCGTGCAGGGCATCACCACGGTCGTCGAGATCGTGGGGTGAGCCGACGCCCCGACGGGCATCCTCGCCGAGCGAAGACCACCTCCGAAGCACCGCCTGAACTGCTTGCGGTCGGGGTCATCGCTCGCGCGCACGGGGTCCGGGGCGAGGTCTCCGTCAAGCCGCTCTCCGAGGTGGAGTCTCGTTTCGAAGCCGGCTCGGTCCTCCTGCTCGGCCCGGCCGGTGAGCGGCAGCTCACGGTCGACGCCGCCAGGCCCCACGGGCACCGTCTCCTGGTGAAGTTCGAGGAGGTCGGCGACCGCGACGACGCCGAATCCCTTCGCGGTCGGCTTCTCCTCGTTCCACAGGGGGACGCGCCTCCGCTTCCGGAGGACCATTACTGGGTGCACGAGCTGGTTGGGCTCGACGTGGTCACCGAGTCCGGGCGATCGCTGGGCACGATCCGGGAAGTGCTGCACAACCAGGCCAACGACGTGTGGCTCGTCGAAGGCGATGGCCGCGAGTTCCTTATCCCGGGACTCAGGGAAGTCATCGCGGAGGTGGATCCGTCGGCCGGACGGGCGGTGATCCGCGAGGTCCCGGGGCTCCTCGGAGAGGACTCGTGAGAGTCGACATCCTCACGATCTTTCCGGGGATCTTTGAGGGACCGCTGCGGGAGAGCCTTCTCGGGAAGGGCATTGCCGCGGGCGTCGTGGACGTTCGCGTCCATGACATCCGGGACTTCACCACGGACCGACACCGCCAGGTCGATGACGTCCCGTTCGGTGGTGGGCCGGGGATGGTCATGAAGCCGGAGCCGGTCTTCGCGGCCGTCGAGTCGCTCGGCCCGGGCGGGATGCGGGTGCTGCTCCTCTCTCCGGCCGGCAGGCGACTGGACCAGGCATTCGCTCGGGAGCTGGCGGGCGAGCCGTGGCTTGTGCTGATCTGCGGCCGGTACGAGGGGGTGGACGAGCGTGTGGTTGAGGGCCTCTCCGCCGAGGAAGTTTCCATCGGGGACTACGTGCTCGCCGGAGGCGAGGTGCCGGCACTGGTGGTGTTGGAGGCCGTCGCCAGGCTCATCCCCGGCATCGTGGGGCGGGAGGAATCCCTGCACCAGGAATCGTTCCAGGACGGGTTGCTCGAGCACCCTCAGTACACGCGACCGCAGGAGTTTCGGGGGATGACCGTCCCGGAGGTCCTCCTCTCCGGAGACCACGCTCGCATCGAGCAGTGGCGACGGCAGGCGGCCCTCGAGAAGACGAAGCGCATCCGCCCCGACCTTCTCCCTCAGGATCCGCCGGAATAGGAGGGTGCTATCATGAGCGCTCGCTCTCGAGTGACCCCGGAGATCCTTCGTGAACAGGACCGACCCGATTGAAAAGGCACGTCTGCGTGACGACCTGCCCCAGTTCCGCCCCGGCGATTCCGTCAAGGTGCACGTCCGGGTGACGGAGGCCGGCAGGGAGCGAATCCAGGTGTTCCAGGGAGTGGTCATCCGCCGTCGGGGAGGCGGTCTTCGGGAGAGCTTCACGGTCCGAAAGGTTTCGTTCGGCGTTGGCGTGGAGCGGACCTTTCCCATCCACTCGCCCACGCTCGCCAAGATCGAGCTTGTAAGCCGAGGAGACGTACGCCGGGCGAAGCTCTACTACCTTCGGGAGCGTCGCGGGAAACGGGCCCGGATCCGAGAGCTTCGAGGGCCCATCCAACCGGTGGCTCGCGAGAGCCAGACCGAAGCGGCCGAGAGCACCGAGGATCAGGCCTAGGGATGGAGGCCATCGGCAGGAACGGGGATCAGGACCCCCCTGTGAAGGTCTCCGATCCCGAGCAGGAAGAGTCCGCGGCCGACGGGGATGGGCGTCCGAACGGTCCCCCGGCGGACGCGCCGAAGGATTCCTTCTCCTATGGGGACAAGAAAGCGCGGAGGAAACCCCTTTCGTTCCTCCGCGAGCTTCCGGGCCTCATCATCATCGCGTTTCTCCTGGCCCTGCTGATCAAGTCGTTTCTCGTCCAGGCCTTCTTTATCCCCTCGCAGTCGATGGAACCGACGCTGGAGGTCGGGGATCGGGTTCTGGTGAACAAGGTGGTGCTTCGGTTCCGAGAACCGCATCGGGGAGAGGTGATCGTGTTCGAGAACCCGCAGGCCGTCGAGCCGGACCGAAATCCACTTTCGGCGTTCTGGAACTGGCTCACGGAAGGCCTCGGATTTGCCTCCAATCCCGAGAAGGACTTCATCAAGCGGGTGATCGGCCTCCCCGGGGAGACCATCGAAGTCAACAGGGGCAAGGTGCTCATCGATGGGAAGCCCATCGATGAGCCCTATCTCAATGCTCAGGAGGACCTGTCGGACTTCGGCCCATTCAAGGTCCCCGACGATCAGTTCTTCATGATGGGGGACAACCGGGCCAACTCCCAGGACTCCCGTTCGACCCTCGGCCCGATCCCGAAGGACAAGATCGTGGGGAAGGCGTTCATCGTGCTCTGGCCGCCATCCAGATTCGAGTGGGAACCCAGCGACTAAGAGACATCGGGTACTACGAGCGGCAGTTGCGCCAGCGAGGGTTCACCGTCGTGGCGGGGGTGGATGAGGCCGGGCGTGGGGCCCTGGCCGGCCCCCTGGTCGCTGCCGCAGTCGTACTTCCCGAGGACTTCGATCTGGAGGGGCTCGAGGACTCCAAGATGCTCACGCCGCTGCAGCGCCAGAGGATGTTCGGCCGTATCGTCGAACAGGCTGCCGCCTTCTCGGTGTGCCGGGCCATGCCTCGGCGGATTGATCGAGCGGGCCTGCACCGTACCAACCTCAGCCTCCTGAAGGGTGCGCTCCGACGGCTGCCGGTGGCGCCGGAGTTCGTCCTTGCCGACGGCTTCCCGCTCCGTGGTCTCAGATTGCCCTGCCTGGGCGTTCGGAAGGGTGACGTGATCACCGCGTCCGTTGCTGCGGCCTCCGTCGTGGCCAAGGTGACCCGTGACCGGATCATGGAGCGCTATCACCGGAGGTTCCCCGAGTACGGCTTCAACACCAACAGGGGATACGGCACCCGGCGGCACTGGGCGGCTCTGGACCGATTCGGGCCGACGCCGATTCACCGGCGATCCTTCAAAGGCGTCCCGAAGGGATAATGGGAGCGCCGTGAGCGCCGAGGAGCTTGAGAAGTACGAGACCGAGATGGAGCTTAAGCTCTATCGCGAGTATCGCGACGTGGTCCCGATGTTCACCTACGTGGTGGAGACCGAGCGGCGCTTCTACCTGGCCAACGAGGTGCGCGTGAAGGAGCAGGCGGGCGGCTCCCAGCCCTGGATCGAGGTGGAGCTCTCCGATGCCTGGGTCTGGGACATGCACCGGACCGGGCGGTTCGTGTCGAGGGTCCGGGTGCTCACGACCCGCGATGTGAACATCGAGGAGTTGTCGAAGAGGGAGGAATCGCTTCCCGGAGACGTCGAGCTGCCCTGAGATGTCAGCGCCCCGATCCATGCTGGGCAGATGTCGCGACGAGAACGATTGTGGCGGGAGAGCGAAGAGGCGGCTTGGCAGGTATATCGGCGACGCGGGTATCGCCTGGTGGCGAGGAACTGGCGGTGCCGGCTCGGCGAGCTCGACCTCGTGGTGGCCCGAGGTCGACTCGTAGCTTTCTGTGAGGTGAAGTCCCGGGGCTCCCCAGCCTTCGGTGGACCCCACGAATCGGTGACCTCCGCCAAGCAGCGAAAAGTCACAGCACTGGCCGAGGCATTCATCGGAGACAAGGGAATCCCGGCAGCCAGTTATCGATTCGATGTCGCCAGCGTGATGGTCCACGCAGACGGGCAAGCCGACGTGCATATCTTCGAAGACGCCTTCTGACCTAGCTCGGCCACCCCGGGAACTAGTCACTCTGGGTCCCCGGAATGATCAATTCCGGCTATTCGGCGTGGAGCCGTCAATGCCGACCGTCCTACTGAGAGCGCCCAATCGTCGTAGGTGACTGGGGGTTTGAAATTGGGACAGGCTCTCTCGATCAGCTGGAACGACTCGAAGAAGGGGAACGTCCCCAGGGCTCTCGCTCTTCTCCTGGCCTTGACGGCGGTCCTCGCGTCCGCCCGGGCGTCTCTGCCCGTGAGCGGTAGCGGCGAGACCATCTCGGTCATCGTTCGAAAGCTCCCCGGCTCGGGGGCACAGCCGGAACGCGTGGTGGAGGGTCTCGGCGGGGAGGTCCGCGATCACATCGGGCTCATCGACGCATTCGTTGCCGACGTTCCCGACGATGAGCTGGTTCATCTTCGACGTAGCGCAGGAATCCATTCCGTCACCCCAAACGGGCGTGTCCAGCTTCTCTCCGAGAACGGAGGCTACGCTCCGGAGAGCGATCCCGGATCCATGTTGAACACCAGCAACAGTGTCAAGGCGCCGTACTACTGGCATAAGGGGTTCACGGGCCAGGGAGTCACGGTAGCACTGATCGATTCGGGCGTCGTTCCGGTGGGCGGACTGACGGGCTCCGGCAAGGTCATCAACGGCGCAGACCTGTCGTTCGAGTCCCAGGCCGACCATCTTCGCTATCTCGACACGTTCGGGCACGGGACTCACATGGCCGGCATTATCGCGGGCCGCGACGCGGGTCCGCTCACCGAGGAGAACTTCGCCGGAATTGCTCCCGACGCGCGCGTTCTCTCCGTGAAGGTCGCAAACGCCAACGGTGCGGCCGACGTCTCCCAGGTCCTCGCCGCGATCGACTGGGTCGTCCAGCATCGAAACGACAATGGGATGAACGTTCGAGTGCTCAACCTCTCCTTTGGCACGGACGGCACGCAGGCGTACACACTGGACCCTCTCGCTTACGCGGCCGAGGTGGCCTGGCACCGAGGCATTGTGGTGGTCGTTGCCGGAGGGAATGCGGGGTTCGGGACCCCGAAGCTCAACAACCCGGCGTACGACCCTTACGTCATCGCCGTCGGCGCGTCGGACACCAGGGGGACGTACGACACCTCGGACGACACCGTTCCCGAGTGGTCGAGCAAGGGGGACGGCGCTCGGAACCCTGACCTCGTTGCGCCCGGAAAGTCGATCGTGAGCCTCCGCGCCCCCGGGTCGAACGTCGATCTGTCCTATCCC
>DASSDP010000145.1:0-3235 GCA_035697085.1 Actinomycetota bacterium | reverse complement strand
TGCTCGAGGAAATGCGAGGCCCCGGCGAGGCGAGGAGCCTCGTCCCTGGATCCCGCGGAGACCCAGATCCCGAGCGTGACCGACCTGACCCCGGGCATCTGCTCGGTGATCAGGCGAAGCCCCGACTCGTACTCGCTCCGCCGGATCGTCGACCGCTTCTCGGGCGTGCCCATCCTGGACTAGCGGCGAGGTCCCCGGCGGCGCCGACGGCGGTCGTCGTCGCGGGGTCGGTCGTCGGTGTCCGAATCCGGCTGAGCCTCCTCCTCGGATCCAGCATCGGCTGGCTGGCTCTCTCCGGCGGCCCCTCCGTTTCCTTCGCCCTCCCAGACGGGGTCGAGGCTCACCCGACCCATCTTGTCGACCTCTCGAACGACGA
Organism: Actinomycetota bacterium; assembly: GCA_035697085.1. Lineage (GTDB taxonomy): Bacteria > Actinomycetota > UBA4738 > UBA4738 > CALAEC01 > DASQUW01. The sequence continues at coordinate 2,859 of DASSDP010000145.1, read as the reverse complement.
CCCTGATCTTGTCGCCCACGTTGACCACGTCCTCCACGGCGGTGACGCGCTTTCCTCGCCCGAGCTTCGAGATGTGGAGCAGGCCGTCCTTCCCGGGAAGCAGGGAAACGAACGCCCCGAACGTGGTGGTCTTGACGACCGTCCCCTCGAACTGCTCGCCGACCTGAGGCATCCGAGGGTTGAGGATCTCGTCGATCATCGTCGTTGCCTTCTCCGCGGACTCGCCGTCCTTGGAGCCGATGAACACCGTGCCATCATCCTGGATATCGATGTCCGCCCCGGTCAGTGCGATGATCTCGTTGATCCTCTTCCCCTTCGGGCCGATGACCTCGCCGATCTTGTCCACGGGTATCTGCTTGGTGATCACTCGCGGAGCCTTTGCCGAGAGCGCTTCCCTCGGCCCGGCAAGAGTGGCCTCGATCTTCTCGAGGATGAACAAGCGCGCATCCTTGGCCTGCTTCAGCGCTCCGGCCAGGACCTCTGCGGGCAGCCCCGTCAACTTGGTGTCGAGCTGAAGCGCCGTGATGCAGTCCTTGGTCCCGGCCACCTTGAAGTCCATGTCTCCGAGGGCGTCCTCTGCGCCGAGGATGTCGGTGAGCGTGACGTAGTCCCCACCCTCGGCGATCAGTCCCATGGCGATCCCGGCCACCGGCGCCGTGATGGCCACGCCGGCATCCATGAGCGAGAGCGTTGACGCGCAGACGCTCGCCATCGACGTGGAGCCGTTGGACTCGAGCACGTCGGAGACGAGGCGCAGCGCGTACGGGAAGTCAGTCTCGTTGGGGACGACTGAGATGAGCGCCCGCTCGGCCAGCGCGCCGTGTCCAATCTCTCGGCGGCGCGGACCGCGCATGAAGCCCGTCTCGCCCGTCGAGAACGGAGGGAAGTTGTAGTGATGGATGTACCGCTTCCGTTCCTCCGGATCGATCGTGTCGATCATCTGGGTCATCCGGAGCATCCCCAGGGTGGTGACGTTGAGTACCTGCGTCTCTCCCCGCTGGAACAGCCCCGAGCCGTGCGCCCTGGGGACCAGCCCGACCTCGCAGCTGATCGGCCGGATCTCGTCGGGGCGACGACCGTCGATCCGTACGCCCTCCTCAACCACTCGCCGCCGCATCACGTCCTTCTCGAGGCTCTTCAGCGCTCGTGACGCTTGCTGCACCCGAGCCGCGTACAGCTCTTCTTCCCAGGTCGACGCAAGATGAGCGGTCGTCTCCTCCCTGACCTGAGTGAGGGCCGCTGCACGCTCAGCCTTTTCCGCGATTGCCAGCGCTTCCTTGATGCCTCCGCGGGCGAACGCGTCGACCGCCGCCATGACCTCGTCCTCGTAGTCCATGTCGACCGCGAACTCTCCCTCGGCCACGCCGACCTGGGCGATGAACTCGCGCTGGAAATCAATGATCTCGCCGAGGTATCGCTTGGCTTCCTCCAGGCCTTCGGTCACAACCTCTTCTGTCGGAGCCGGCGACCCCTCGGCGATCAGGTCCATCGCTCCCTCAGGAGCCTCGGCCTCGACCATGAGGATGTCCACGCCACCGGCGTCGTTCTTTCGTCCAGCCACGACCATGTCGAACGTGGCCAGGTCGGTCTCCTGATAGGTGGGGTTGGGCTTCCACCGGCCGCCGAGGTAGGCCACTCGAACCCCTGCGACAGGCCCGTCGAACGGCAGGCCTGCAAGCGAGACGGCCAGACCGGCGCCGTTGATACTCGGGATGTCGTACGGGTTGGCCTGGTCGGCCGAGAGAACGGTGCAGATGACCTGCACTTCCTGCCGGAATCCCTTTCGAAACGTCGGTCGGAGCGGCCGGTCGATGAGACGGGCCGAAAGGATAGCCGTTTCGCTGGGCCGCCCCTCCCGGCGGAAGAATCCGCCCGGGATCTTGCCTGCCGCGTACATCCGCTCCTCGACGTCCACGGTGAGTGGAAAGAAGTCGATGCCCTCGCGCGGCGCGCTGGTCGTGCAGGTCACCAGCACCTGGGTCTCACCGAGGGTGATGACCACGGAGCCGTGCGCCTGCTTGGCGAGCTTTCCTGATTCCAGGGTGATGTCCGCGCCGCCGATCTGGCGCGTTTCCGTTACGGGTTTCATGATGAACCTCCTCGAAGATCGTTTTCTTCGAGGAACGGGTGGGAGTCTGGGCCAGTTCTCAGTGGTGAACCTCGGCCTCTCGACTGAGCCCGGGGCTCGCAACTGATAACTGACCTTGGCTTCCCCCGCTCCTCCTGACGTGGATCGTTCCTCTCGTTCTCTCCTTTCCTACCGCCTGAGCCCCAACCGCTCGATCAGGGCACGATAGCGTTCGATGTCCTCGCCCTTCAGGTAATCCAGCAGCCGCCGCCGCCTCCCGACCATCCGCAGGAGTCCTCGGCGAGAGTGGTGATCCTTCCGGTGGGACTTGAGGTGCTCGGTCAGTTCCTCGATCCGGCGCGACAGGACGGCGACCTGAACCTCGGGCGAGCCGGTGTCCTCGTCGGATCGGCGGAAGTCGGTGATGAGCTGCTGTTTTCGGTCTTTTGTGAGCGGCATTCGACCTCAGGTTATCACAGGCACCGTGTCCTCCCTCGGGGGGCGGACCAGCCCTCCTCGAGGACGCGATCAGCCGGACCGAACACCGTTGAGGCGCTCTGCGCCTAACTCCCGGCCTCTCTCCACAGATACTCCCTGGTCGTGATCCCGCTGGCGTGAATCTCCGCAGCCAGCTCCCGGCCGAAATACCGGTAGTGCCAGGGCTCGTGGTCGTAGCAGGTCACGGCCTCCTTACCCAGCGGGTAGCTCTCGATGAACCCAAACCGCCACGCGTTCTCGCGCATCCACACCCCGGCGGGCTCGAAGCGCCAGCCCCGATCGACGTTCAGAGC
>DASSDP010000144.1:0-4910 GCA_035697085.1 Actinomycetota bacterium | reverse complement strand
GCGATCTCTTCCGTCAGGGACGGATGGGCCGTCCCCGAGAACAGCATCATGTGCTTCTTGGTGATGATCTCCTCGATGGAACCCACCGGTCACCCTCCCCCTGAACCTACCGGCCGCGTTTCTTCCCCGACTTGCGTTTCGACTTCCGCCGCTTTGTGTAGCCTTCCACCACGCGCTGCTCGGCCCGCTCCACCGCGAGGGCACCGTCCGGCACGTCTCGCGTGATCGCAGAGCCCGCCCCGGTCACCGCCTCACGACCGACTCGGACCGGAGCAACCAACATCGTATCCGAACCGATGAACGCGCGGTCGCCGATGACCGTCCGGTGCTTCTCGTACCCGTCGTAGTTGCACGTGATGGTGCCGGCGCCGATGTTGGCGCCCTCTCCGATCTCGGCGTCGCCGACGTACGAGAGGTGGGGGACCTTGCTCCCCTCACCAACGCGTGACGCCTTGATCTCGACGAACGTTCCGGCCTTGGCGCCCGGTGCCAACACGGTCCCCGGTCGGATATTCGCGTAGGGCCCAACCGTCGCGCCGGTGCCGATCCTGGCTCCCCGGACCACGGAGAACTGCACTTCGGCCTGATCGTCGACGCGTGAATCGGAGATCCGCGTGGCGGGGCCGATCGTGCAGCCCTTGCCAATGCGGGTGTCGCCCTCGAGGAAGGTGAGGGGATGGATCAGTGAATCGGCGCCAACCCGCACACCCGCGTCGATGTACGTCTGGTTGGGATCGACGAGCGTCACTCCCGCCGCCATGAGGTCCTCGTTGATCCGCCGACGCATGGCACCGGCCGCTCGAGCGAGCGCCGCGCGCGAGTTGACGTCCAGTGCGCCTCCGTAGTCGGCGGTCAGCGCCCGGACGTCCTCCCCCTTCTCCGCGAGGATCCTGAGGACGTCGGGGAGGTAATACTCGCGCTGGCTGTTGTCGCGACCGACGGCAGGAAGCGCCCGAAACAGATCGTCGCGTCGGAACCCGTAGACGCTCGTGGCTACCTCGCGGATCGCTCGCTCCTCCGGGGTTGAGTCACGCTCTTCGGCGATGCGGACGAGGCGCTCCCCGTTTCGAATCACCCGGCCGTATCCCGTGGCGTCCGGAAGGATCGTGGTCTGCACGGTCGCCGCCGGCGTCCGCCGGCGGTGCAACCGCAGGAGGTCCCGCAGCATCTCCCACGTGACGAGAGGATTGTCTCCCGGCACGACGAGCACATCGGTGGTCTTGCCCACGGCCCGTTCCGCCGCCATCACGGCGTGCCCCGTCCCCAGCGGCTCCCCCTGATCCACAAACCGCACCTGAGACTTCAGCTTCCACGAACGAACGGCCTTCTCGACCGCCTCCTTGCCGTGGCTGACCACGACGACGACTCGGTCGGCACGGACTCTCTCGACCGCCGCTAGCACGTGCCACAGAACTGGACGGCCGCACACTGGGTGCAACACTTTGGGCAATGAAGACTTGATCCTCTTGCCCTTGCCCGCAGCCATGACGACCGCGGCGATTGTTCGGGAAGGTTTGGCGGCCACAGATTCCTCCAGTTGGGAGCGTCACCTTTGTACCCGGAGGGTCCAACGGGCGCAAGGGTCGATCCTGCGGGTTCGTGAACCGGAAGGCGCCGGCGAGCGACTGTTCTGAGGAGGACGACCGTCGGAGGACCCGATGAGAGAGGCCATATCGCTCACATCGGGCGCATCGGCCTGAGGGTTGTTGGGAGCCGATCGCGCCGTCACACTGGGCCCGAACGAGAGAGGCGGAGCCGGTGCGGGAGCCCGAACCGCAGATCGTCGGCCGGGCACGGCGTGGCGATATCGCCGCGTTCGAGGAGCTCGTCCGAGGTTGCCAGGCAGACGTCTATCGACTGGCCCTGCACCTGGTTCGGAACCCGACCGTAGCGGAGGACGTCACCCAGGAGGCCTTCCTCCACGCCTATCGTTCGCTCCGCCGTTTTCGGGGACAGTCGAAGTTCTCCACCTGGCTCTATCGGATCACCCGGAACTGCGCAGTGGACGCGATCCGTCGAAGTGCCCGGCAGCGGCGCCTGGCCCAGGAGGTGAGTCCCCCTGCTCCGGTTCCCGACTCCTCCCTTCGAGCTGCCATCGCCGACGCCATCGATTCCCTCCCCACCGAGCTTCGAGAGGCCTTCGTCCTCATCGAGGTGTTCGGCCTGTCGTACCAGGAGACCGCGGCGGTCCTGGGCGTGATCCCGGGCACCCTGAAGAGCCGGATGCACAGGACCCGTCGTCTGCTCATGGAAGCTCTCGGAGAAGGGGAGGGCGCCGATGAGGTGTGAGGCCGTCCAGCGCGAGCTGTCGGCGCGGCTCGATGGCGCGCCGAATCGCAGGCTGTCAGGGGCATTCGAATCGCACCTCGCGACCTGCGCACCATGCACGGCCTTCCAAGCGAGGGCGGATCGCATCCGGGAGCTGGCGCGGATCGAACCTGCTGCTCCCGTTCCGGATCTCGTTTCGAGGATCATGGCGGAGGTCCAAGGCGAGGGGCGTCGTCGGCCCGTCCGGCAGCTGGCCCCCCGGGAGTGGCGTCGCTTCGCGGCGGCCTTCGCCGCGGGCGCCGCCGCCGCAGCGCTCTTCGTGGGTGGGCTCCCCGGAGTCCGTCGCGGTCCCGATCCAGCGCTGGCCACGGAGATCCCCCGGCTGGTCTTCGAGTCCTCAACGCACGTGACCTCGTTTCGAGCGACCTTCGACATCAAGGAATCGAACTTCGTCCCGTCGCCGCCCCTGAGCTATCTGAACGTTCGTCGGTTCGTGGCCGAGGTGGCATTCGAGTCGCCGGAGCGGTTCCACGCGGTGATCAAGGACCGCACCAGATACCCGGCCGGACCCTGGCCCAAGAACAACCTGGTCCTCGGGGTTGACCGGGACCGCTGGTCGTTCGAGGGTCCAGCCACCTGCCCTCGGGAGAGCCTTCCGGATTGCGCCGTCGGCGGGCGGGACGTCCGCAGCGTGCAAGGCCGGGAGCCCTTCGACGGCGATGCGTTGCTCCCGGCAGACATCATCGTTCCGGTGCGAACGTTGTCGGGTTGGGACCGAGTCCGGATCGCTGGAGAGGGAAGCGTCATTGGGCGGCCGGTGATCATTGTGGAACTCGCATACCGGGACGCCACCCCGTTGTTCGCGTATCTGCGGACCGGCGGATCGTGGCGACCCTTCTACCCACTCGATCGGGTTCTGGTGTCGCTCGATCGGGAGACCTGGTTTCCGCTCGCCTACGAGGTCCTGCCTGCCGTCGGGGCAGAGCGGGATCGGTGGGCCGTTCAGAACTCACTCCCGCACGAGCCCCCTAGTCGGGCCGTGTTCGTGGCCAGGGCCCGCCGGTTCGATACCGAGCCGCAACCGAAGGGCTGGACGCCCATGGATGTTGCGCATCGCGGTGCACGCGACGAAGGGTTCAGCGACCAGAGCCTTGCCGGCGTCACCGCAAGTGGCGGCTACCGTCCGGTGCTTCCGGCCGACACTGCTGGGCTCCGCCCGTATCGGATGGGGACATTCACCTCCCGCGATCGTCCTCCTGACGAAGCACTCGTTTCTTTCACTCGCGGTCTGTCGTGGCTGAAGATCAGGCAGACCCGCAGTTGGTCGCAGCCGGAGCCGTTCGGCGATGTCGGAGCCCTTGCCACGCCCGTCCGTCTCGGGCGCAGCGGGGTTGCCTATTATGAGCCGGCCACGACGACGCTCGGTCGCCGCATGTGGATCCATGCGCCCGGGCTCGACCTGTATCTCGAGTCCAATCTCCCCCGAGAGGACTTCGTGCGAGTCGCCTCCTCGCTTCCGGTTCGAGGAGTGGTCGCACCTCGCCGCTGGCTGGTCCATCGGTTGCCGGGCGGGATCACCGTCGAGACGACGTCGCTTGCACGTGCCCGGGCAGCCGCTCCCTACCTGCTCCTGCCGAGGTCCCTGCCGTTCGGGTATCGACTCGGGCCGGTCCATGTGGTGCGCATCGCCGGGAGAACGGGTGTGACCGTGTTCTTCCGCCGCCCCGGAACAGAGCTCGATGGCGTTGGTATCCGGTTCCACCAGGCGGCCGGCGAACCACTCCCGCCGCCGGTCGACCCCGACGTTCTCGCCGTGCGAGTCCGCGGAGTGACCGGCCGGTACTCGCCGCTCAGGGCGGAGCTGGAATGGGTCGAGGACGGTGTGTACCGATCGGTGCGGGGGACTGCCCTCGATCTGACCGGGCTGCTGCGGGTCGCGGAGTCACTCCGATGACCAGAATCACCGGCTCGATCGCGTCCGCGCTGGCCGGAGCGGTCCTGGGAGCGGCGCTGACCCTCTCCCTCACGGCACCGGCAGGCCAACGAAACAACGCGGTTCCCGACGCACCTCGGAGCCCCATCGTGAGCGAAGCTCCGATCCCAACGCTCCTGGCGTGGTCACCGGGGAACCTGCCGCCCGGGTACGCCACGGCGGTGCGAGGTCTCGACGACGTGCGGTCCACGGTCACGGTTCGCAGCGGTGTCGCGTGGCTGGCGGCGTGGCGCGACAGAGAGGGAGAGACCCGAACGCCGCCCAGGTTGGGTCTGTCGATACCGATGGAAGTCGCCGCGGCAGATATCGGCGACTACCTCGCGTTCGTTCCACCAGTGGAACGGGCCGAGTTCGCTGCGCTCTCGGACGGGAGCGCGATCATGGGACAAACGGGAGCTGCCCTTCGCGGCGTTGGGCCGGGCGGGTTGCTGCGGTTCGCCTCAATCTCACTCAAAGTCCGGGCGCTCGTCGACGACGAGTTGATCGGGGCCCACGAGTTGTTCGTGTCGCTGCGAACCGGAGAGAAGCTGGGCATCGAGGTGCCTCGATACTTGCTGGTGGCGCCTCGACAGGGGGCGAGGCCTCGCGTGGTTGAAGCCGCCCTCCGTCGGGTGCTTCCGGCAGGAACGCGCCTTCGGGTGCGCGCCCC
>DASSDP010000143.1:0-2498 GCA_035697085.1 Actinomycetota bacterium | reverse complement strand
GCGATGCCGGCGACCCTATCGAAGCGAACTTTAAGCTGGGCGTCCCTCGTGGCCGCAACCCTGCCCCAGATGAAGGCCAGCAAGATGTTCCCTCCGACCCAAACCGCCATGGTGAGGATGTGGAAGAACAGAAGCGTCTTGTAGAGAGTCACTCGATCCTCCCTTCCGCGGGCACCTCGATCTCACGACCACCCAGGGGACGTCGACCCGGCCCAAGCGAGATGCCAACCAGAGGAGGTGACTCGCCTCCAGGCTTCTTCCTTCGCGTCGGTGCGAGCGAGTAGGGCGGCTCCTGGTCATTTCGTCTGGAGACTACGAAACGACGAACCGGGGCGCAATGGCCGGACGGGTCATGAGACCGTCCGATTCGGCTGGCCCCAAATGACTTGCGGCCTCGGCGAACGTATCTAATTGGGGCCAGCAATGGGGCCACCCCAAGCCCTCGTTCCAACATATCTCGCTTATGCCTTGGAGCTCACCGCCAACCGCCGTCGCTTCCTCTACTGTCCCCTGCAACGCCACTTCGAGCAGCAGATCCACGTCCCCCACCGCCAGGGGATCGCTCGCTACCCCATCTGTGGTACTCCTACCTAATGCGACCCCTTCGGTATTCCATCAACGTCACATTGGACGGGTGCTGCGATCATCGTGCAATGCTCGCGGACGAAGACTTGCATCGTCACGCGGTGGAAAACCTCGTCCAGGCCGATGCCCTCCTCTTTGGCCGGGTGACTTACCAAATGATGGAGGCAGCGTGGCGGTCGCCGGCGCGGACGGGAGCGAGGCCTGATTGGATGGAACCCTGGATGGAACCCTTCGCCCGGACGATCGACGCGGCAAAGAAGTACGTCGTGTCGAGCACCCTGGAGCGAGTTGATTGGAACGCGGAGCTCGTGCGCGGAGATCTGGAGAAGGCCGTTCAGCAGCTGAAGCGGGAGTCGGGTAAGGGACTGTTCGTGGGAGGCGTGAAGCTTGCGCTGGCGTTGACGGAGCTGGGATTGATCGATGAGTACGAGTTCGTGGTGCAACCCAGGCTGGCGGGCCACGGGCCGACGTTGTTCGCGGGGCTATCGAAGCATATCGACTTGAAGCTCGTGAGCCGGCTGGAGTTCGGCTCGGGGGCGGTGGCGATGCGGTATGAGCCGAGAAGGTAGCCATCGGTCTTGCGAGCCCGAGTCGGCCGCAGTTCCACGAGCTCAGACACGGCGCGGCAACTCTCATGCTCGCCGCCGGAGTCCCTGACGCCGTCGGCATCAAGTCTACGACCCCCCACCTTTGCAACGGCGCTCGCTTCCGCCCGAAGGTGATGCCAGCCCTCTTGGATCGAGAACGAGGCGGGGGTTAGGGTGTGCGCTGCGAACATCCGAGAGGAGGTCGGGTATGGACGCAGGAGAGCGGCTCGCCGGCGCACCTGACGTGGCGGCCCCCGGTTCGAACGCGAAGCGGATCGCCTTCAAGGTCCTGGCAGGGCTCTTCGCCGCAGCTTCCTTCGGGGGGCTGTTCGGCGCGGCGGTCGTATTCGCCTGGTTCGACACCGACGACGGTGGGATCCATCGGGTCCACAACATGGGCTACGGGGCACTGTTCGGCGCCATTCTCACGGTTGGGTTCCTGGTGCAGAACTGGCGCCCGGAGAAGAAGGTCTCGCCCTTCTACCAGATCCTCGACGTCGCCCTGGCGACCGCCATCGCGGGAGCCATCGCCACGAGCGGATTCGCTATGCTCGGCCTGTTCATCCTGGTTGCGTACGTCATCCTCTTCGTCCTCCACCCATCCCGGTCCGAGCTTCTGCACCCGCACCGGGAGGGCTTCAGCCCGATCCTGTTGGGCCTGACCGTCTTGGGAGCGATCCCGCTGATCTGGTACGCCTTGGCCATGGCCAAGCTGCAGCGGAACGGCCTGCCGGTCGACCCTCACGTGAAGGACGACCACTGGACCCTCATAGCCGCGATGGCCATCGGGATCGTCCTGGTCGGCTTCCTCTCGGCGTTCAAGTTCCGCGGATGGCGCATCTCCGCCTGGTCGGCGGCGGCCGCCCTGTTCCTGTACGGAGCGATCTCCACGCTCTATCCGCACACGGCGGGGTCCGAGGGAACCGGATGGGGTCTGGTGGCCATGGCCGGTGGGCTTGTGTTCGCGGCCGCAGCTCACTGGGAGTCCCGACGGCCGATCGGGACGGGCCCGGGATAGCGAACGACCTACTGCTGGGCTGAAAGGGTGGCGGCCTCGGGCTCCGGTCCCTGGCCATCACCGTCGGCAGGAAGCAGACCCGGAAACCCCGTGGGGTACGAAAACGCGATCACGTCCCACCATGGCGCTGACGGCGCCGTGAGGACAATTCCGTGGAGCGGACGACGGTGTCTGGTTTCACGACATAGTTGACGCCTGTCTCGGGACATCGTTGACACCTCGAAGGGGGGAGGTGCCGACGTGTCGCTGGGCAATCTGGTGGTGGCTGCGGTCAAGGTGGAGGGGAGGTCCAAGGCAGAGATCGCCAG
>DASSDP010000142.1:0-3112 GCA_035697085.1 Actinomycetota bacterium | reverse complement strand
GCTGTGGTAGCTGTGGTACGTCTGGCCGGCAACGGCCGGGGTGGTGTCACCGAACTGCCCGATCTTCACGGGGTTCAGTGGATCCGTCACGTCCCATATCGAGATCCCCAGTGTGACCGGCACGTCGCAGTTCTCGTTGTTGGTGAGCAGGAGGTCGCCGTGGAAGAACGGCGTGTTCACCGACATGACGTGGATGCCCTCACCGGGGAACGCGTTCGTCTCGGCGGGTAGGAATCCCACCTTGACGGGGTTCGACGGGTTGCGCACGTCCACGACGTGGACTCCTCCGCCGCCGGGGCAGTGCGGACCCCACGCGTTCAGATACGCGAAGCCCTTGAAGTACCCGACGTCGGCGATGCCCCCGTTGAGATCCGTGAGCTCGAGCTTGCTCACGAGCTTCACGTTGGCGCTGGAGGCCGGCAGGTGATCTGCCGTCGTTCCATGCTGATCGGCAGGCTTCGGACCGTCTACGGGATCCCAACCCGTGCGGTCCGGAACACCAAACGCTGCGCTTGGAAATATCGCGAGTCCGAGCGCAGCGAGGAAAACCACGAGATTCCTCTTGCTATGCAATCCGACCACTCCTTCCATACGGTCCCTCAGGGACGAGGGAACGGTAAGACGACCGCTCGGTCTCCGGCCGGCGTCGTGCCAGCGCGGAGGTCAGGAGCGAGGTTTCTTCGGTTCGGGCATCACCTCCCTATATCTGCCGCCGCGCCGAGCTACTGCCTCTCACCTCGGTCGCGTGCGGGCATATCGGCTGGTGAGCATACCCATCATGACTGATTCGTTGTACCTAGTGCAAGTTCCGTAAGGCCTCGAAGTCGACGAACACGCCGATGTGGAGATATCACGCGGACTCCCCTTACCCGTACCGAGGTCGGATAAACACCCGCGTAGAATCGCCTCTGATGGATCGACTCTTGGTGAAGGGGGGGTTCCGACTCTCGGGGACCGTGCCCATCAGCGGGGCGAAGAACTCTGCCCTGAAGCTGATGGCCGCCTCGTTGCTTGCGGAGGGGCGGACGGTCATTCACAACGTTCCGGACATCGAGGACTGCCGCACGATGGCGGAGGTTCTCGAGCGGCTCGGAGCGGCGGTGGATCGGTCTGACCATGCGGTGGTCATCGACACAACTGGACCGCTTGGCCTGGAGACGCCGTACGAGCTCGTTCGTCGGATGCGTGCCTCCATCCTCGTCCTCGGACCTCTGCTGGCCAGGTTTCAGCAGGCCAGGGTGGCGATGCCGGGGGGATGCAACATCGGATCCCGCAAGATCGATCTGCACATCCGCGGACTGGAACGGATGGGCGCAACGTTCACCTCAGAGCACGGCTACCTTGTGGCCGAAGCGGACGGTCTTCATGGCGCGGTTCTCTCGTTGGATTTCCCTTCTGTGGGCGCAACGGAGAACCTCCTGATGGCGGCGGTGGCGGCGAAGGGAACGACGGTCATCGAAAACGCCGCTCGCGAGCCGGAGGTCCAGGATCTTGCCGATTTCCTGACAAAGATGGGGGCCCGGGTGAGCGGTGCCGGCACGCCGACGATCGAGGTCGAGGGCGTCGATGCGTTCACCGCGGTCGAGCACACCGTCATCCCGGACCGGATCGAAGCCGGGACGTACGCCATCGCTGCGTGCGTCACCGAGGGCGACGTCCTGCTCCGTGGCGCCCGGGCGGATCACCTGGACCTCGCGCTGGCCAAGCTCGCCGATGCCGGTGCGAACGTGAGCATCCACGGAGAAGGGATTCAGGTGTCCATGCCGGGCCGGCCGCGGGCGGTTGATCTCGTCACCCTTCCGTACCCCGGGTTCCCGACCGACCTTCAGCCCCCGATCATGGCCCTGCTCGCCGCGGCAGAGGGAACCAGCATCATCACCGAGAACGTATTCGAGAGCCGGTTCATGTTTGTGGACGAGCTGAACCGGATGGGTGCCGACATGCGCACGGAAGGCCATCACGCGGTCATCCGGGGCGTAGAACGCTTGTCGTCAGCCCCGGTTCGGGCCCTGGACCTGCGAGCGGGGGCCGCTCTTATCCTCGCGGCGCTCGGCGCAGACGGCACGACGGAGATCGCCGACATCCATCACGTGGATCGCGGGTACGAGGACATCGACGGCAAGTTGACCGCGCTCGGAGCGGAGGTCAGCCGGAAGGCGTCGTTGGCGGTGGTTTTCACCCCGTGAGACGGGGGCTCGTCGGAGTCCTCATCGCGACGTTGGCCCTTTCCCTCGGAGCGCCTGCCGATGCGCGGGTCGCGTTCCAACCGGAACAGCAGGTCGTTGTGTACATCCTCGACGGCACTACGTACGAAGAGGCCATCGGGGATCGCCAGATCAGACGATTGGCATCCACGGGAGGGATCGGCCACATGGCGGTTGGCGACGATGACCAAGCCAGGAACGCCGTCGCAGGTCTTGAGGCCCTCGGTTCGGGAGGTGCGGATCCGGGAGCGCTCGGCGAGGCCTTGCGAAATGGAGGGATCGAGACCGTCACGGATGACCTCGGCGCTCGAATGGTTCAGAACGCACGGATCGTGGAGTTCGCGCCGGGAGAAGGCGCCGTCGAGGCTCCGGTAGTGATCAGGAGACGATGGACGGGTTCCCCGAACGAGTCCGTAACGGTTGAGGACGCACTCTTACTCCTTGTCGTCCCTGCTCCGTCAGCTGACATGAGGCGAGCGGGGGACGAGGCACTCCCAATCATCCTGTCTTATGGCCACCCGGAATACGGGTGCCTCCCGGTCCCCGATTGCATCGGCGGCCTCACGTCTAACACGACGAGACGCTCCGGCATCGTCTCCAACGTTGATGTGGCCCCAACAATCCTTGAATTCCTCGGGCTCCCGATCCCTGGCGACATGACCGGCTCGCCAATTGTCGGAACGGGAAGGGGCCGAAACTATCCTCCAACCCAATTGCGACTGGGCGGTCCCCCGACGGAGCTGCATCAGCGATACCTTGAATACCAGCAGATCCACACTCCCGTCGGTCTTCTGGCGCTGGCCGTCGTGCTGGCGACGCTTTTTGCCTCGGTCGGCGTACTGGTTGCCAAGGGGAAATCGCCCGCGAATGTGGTCCGAGCGTTGGGCGTTCTCGCGCTCGTCTCGGTG
>DASSDP010000141.1:0-4712 GCA_035697085.1 Actinomycetota bacterium | reverse complement strand
GATGACCAGGGAGCCTTCCGGGTGGATGATGCGCCAGCTCCGGTACCGTGACGTGGAGTGTCGGTTCCCCGGATGCGGGGCCCGCCGGTTCACCCAGGCTCACCACATCAGGTGGTGGGAAAAGGGAGGCCGGACCGATCTGGACAACCTCCTTCTCGTGTGTACCTTCCACCACAAGCTGGTGCATGAATACCGGTGGACTGTCCGACGGGAATCGGACGGCACCGCCACGTGGTTCCTCCCGGACGGATGTCCCTACCGGGCCGGCCCCGCGCCGCCAGTGCACACAACGCGGCTAAAAGAAGAGGTCTTGTCAGCTTAGTTCTGCCCTAGAAGGTGCCGTCATGGCGGGGCTAGTGCTGGGAAGCCCCGTTGCCGTTTCCCTGATCGGGGATGAGGCCGGGGAACCGCCACTCCTCGGGAAGTTCTTCCATGGGCCACCGTTTCCGCTGCCGAGTGGCAAGCTTCTCCATCAACGCTACGGCGGCTGGATCCTCGGACGACGGACGGTACTCGACGATCCCTGCCTCGAGGGCCCGGCGCCACACATCCTCGCCCCGGTCGGTGCGGATCACGGTCAGCGTCCATCCGGCGTTCTGCCCCAGGCCGCCGAAGGAGATGTCACCGTGCTCCGCGGCGAAGTCGGGGCACTTCTTGCAACCGGGGCGGGTGAACTGCTGGGCCTCCTTCAGCGAGAACTGATGCTCTTCGCCGTCTTTCGTGTAGACGAGGATCTTTCCCTTGACGTTCACCCGAACGACGTCATCGAGAGACAGGCCCAACCGGTTCTGGATGATCTCTTCGTTCAATCCCTCGTACGTGAAGGTCTTGGAACAGAGAAGGCCGAACGTCCACGCGATCCGCCGGCGGTACTTGTTGAGCCGGCTGGCCTCGAGGGCTCCGGTGACGCTGGCCTGGCAGCTCATGCCGACCAGGGCCACCTGTTTCAACCCCATCTGCATGGCCATCGTGAGCGCCATGGGATTGGCCGAGTACGTGTACCTGGACCCCGCCGTGGCCAGCACGTCCTCCGGGGTGGTCACCACGGTGGGCTCCGCATCCCACGGTCGTTCGTCGGAGAGGCGTGAGGTGAGGGCGCCGTCGATCTCTCCGGTCGCCAGGCCCCAGATCAAGAGTGCCGAGACGACGCCCCCATCCTGACCGTGAGCCAGGCTGGTCGCGTCGGTGGCCCGGGCCAGCACGACCTCCTTGTGGACGCCGATGGCTTCGTCCGACGAGCGGTTTCGTCCAAACAGGAGCTCGTCGATGTGCGGCTCCCACTCTCGGAACCGGGGGCAGGCCCGGGTGCAGATGTCGCACCCCCGGTCGCCGTGCGTGCAGACGTCCACGCCGTCGTCTTCCAGGTGGACGGGGACGTTGTTCTCGTACCCGAGGACCTTCGGAGGGCACACCACCACGCAGGCCGAGCACCCAGTGCACAGGCCGGTGGCCACCACCTCGTGGTAGAGATGCTTCCATTGGGGCTTGCCGGGCGATACGGCCACGATCCGAGTATAGGGGGCCGTGAACTTCCCGTCGTTTATGGTCGTATAAAGGGCGGGACACGAGTCATCGGAAGGGAGGACGGATGCCACGACGCGCGTCTCTCGTGCTGGTAGTCGCGCTCGGGCTGGTGGCGACGGCGTGCGCCGGGGAAGAGTCGCAGGCGCCGAGGGCAGGAAAGGGAGACGGAGCCTCCCTTGTTGTGGCCGGTGAGGAGGCCAACGACCAAGGCACCGAGGACATCGCCGGGGTGAGCGACTTCGAACTCGAGATGGACGAGTTCTACTTCCGGCCCACGGTCCTGTCTGGGGAGGC
This sequence comes from Actinomycetota bacterium, assembly GCA_035697085.1. Lineage (GTDB taxonomy): Bacteria > Actinomycetota > UBA4738 > UBA4738 > CALAEC01 > DASQUW01. Next base: position 2,894 of record DASSDP010000141.1, on the reverse strand, counting down.
CGGCCAGACCATCACGCTCGAGGTGCTCAACAACGGAAGCAACCCCCACACGTTCACGCTGGATGCCATCCAGGTCGACCTCGAGGTCCAGCCGGGCCAGAACGGCACGACGAAGGTCACCTTCCCCGAGTCCGGCGCGCTCCTCTTCTATTGCCGTTTCCACGCGGGAGGCGGCATGCGTGGCGGTCTCTCGGTGGGCGGAGATCTCAATGCCGCGGCCGGATCCCAGGGTGGGGGCGATGAGAGAACGGGACCGTACGGTTAGGTCGAGCTAGACGGAGAATGACTCCCCGCACGCACATTCGTGCACCGCGCGGGGGTTGTTCACCTTGAACCCCCCGCCCAGCATGGCGTCGTTGAACTCGAGCGTCGAGCCGTCCACGATTGGCGCGCTCTTTGGATCGACCAGAAGGCGCATGCCGTGGGCCTCCACGACGTGGTCGTCTTCGGTCGGAGCCTCCTCGAACGACAGCCGGTAGGAGAACCCGGAGCAGCCCCCGGCCAGGACGCGGAGCCGAAGGTTCGTCTCGGTGCGACCCTCTCGGGAGGCCAGCGCAATCGCCTTGGCGGCAGCCTCTTGGGTGATCCCCAAGATCGAGCTCTGAGCCGTTTCCATGGTCACCTGAATGATAGCAAGGGCAGGCTGAGTCGTTGACAGGTTCAAGCCGGTCGTCCATCCTTGGCCGGATTGTGACGAGACGATCACAGGTTGCCGTTTTGCTCGGGGCGCTGCTCGTGGCGGGAGCCGCGGCCGGACCACAGATCCACGCAGGGACAGGTCCCGCACGCCATTCTGTCCGGAAGAGGGTTCCCAAGGAGCTTCAGGCCCAGTGGGTAGAGGGCGAGCTCTTGGTGAAGTTCCGCGACGGCGTTCTGAGATCGCAGGCTCGCCAGTCTCACTTCCTTCGAGGCGCGCGGCTCACGAGCACGATCCGGGGCACAGGCATCGACGTGGTGAGGTTGCCGGCCAGCCTGACCGTTCCTGAGGCTCTCGCCGCGTACCGTGCCGACCCGTTCGTAGAGACGGCAGAGCCGAACCTCCGCCGGGAACTGTTTCAGGTCACCCCGAACGATCCGATCTTCCCCGATCAGTGGGGTCTCCTGAACACGGGGCAGGCCCACACGCTCAGTGACCCGTCTCCGCCTACAGCTCCCGGGACTCCGGACGCCGACGCGGACGTGGCGGACGCCTGGACGACACAGGACGGAGATCCAAGCACGGTCATCGCCATCATGGACAGCGGGATCGACGTGACCCACCCGGATCTCGACGGGAACCTGTGGGTGAATGCCGGCGACTCCACCGTCGATGGTGTGGACAACGACGGGAACGGTTATGTCGACGACGTCAACGGATGCGACCTGACCGACCGGATCTGCGCGCCGCTCACTCTGCTCGATCCACCGGACCCGGCACTGAACTACGCGCACGGGACGCACGTGGCCGGGATCGCCGCTGCCGAATACAACCAGACACCGATGACCGGGGTCGCGGGCGTCTGTCCTCAGTGCCGGATCATGGCGCTAAAGGTGGGGGATGCCTCCGGGCTCAACCTCGATGCGGAGCTGCTCGCGTTCGACTACGCCATGAAGATGGGCGCCGATATCGTCAACGTGAGCTTCGGTGGTTCAATCTGGTCGAAGCTCGAGCGTGACGCGATCGCCGCTCTCGACGCGGCCGGCGTTCTGGTTGTGGCCGCTAGTGGAAACGCCGCTCTCGACAACGACTTGGCCATCGAGTCGGCTGCCGGGGGTTCGCCCTCGTTCCCCGCCAGCTATACGGTGCCGAACATCCTCTCGGTCGCAGCAACCAATCACCATGACCAGTACGGGTACTTCACGGGCTGCGCGATCCGGGCCGAGCCGGACTGTCTCTTCACGCATTGGGGTCACGACTCCGTGGACGTTGCTGGGCCCGGCGTGGACATCGTGAGCACCTACCCGGGTGCGGCGTACATCAACTTCAACGGCACGTCGATGTCCTCGCCGTTCGTTGCCGGCGTGGCCGGATTGGTGGAGTCACAGAACCCCACGTACACGGACGCCGAGCTGAAGAACGCCATCATGAACAGTGCCGATCACCCCCTCGCGCTGGACACGCTCACCTTGCTGGGAAAGGTGCGGGCCGGGGCGTTCACCAGAACAAGCGATGGTCGCGTGAATGCGTTAGCCGCACTCACCGGCTCGACAGCGAACGCGACGGTGTTGACCGACGGCAACATCGACGGAGCCCGAGGCATGAAGTCGGTGAAGAGGGGCTTCCTTCAGTGGCCAGACGATGTGAACGATGTGTTCAGGCGCTTCCTCAAACGAGGCAGCTATCGAGTGTTCCTCGACGGCCCGAAGGGTAAGGACTTCGACCTCTACGTCTGGAAGCGGGGGGCCATCGAGATCTGGCAGTACGAAGCCGCGTGTCTGTTCGGCCCATCCGGTCAGTGCAAGCTGATGAGAGTGAGAGCGGGTCCGACGGCCGATGAGGAGATCAAGAAGCTCAAGATCAAGAAGAAGGGCGTGTATTTCTTCCACGTGAGCGCGTTCCTCTTCTCCCAGGGAAAGTACCGCCTCTCGATCGAGAGGCTCTAGCGTTCCGCCTCGAAGTACGATTCCCCGGTGGGCAGTGTCGGCAGTGCGCTTCGGGGAGCGCTCTCAAACGTGCAACCCGATCCGACGCTGCCAGAAGGCGTGCCCGCGGCGGTGATCGTCCCGGTTATCGACGTCGACGAGCCCACCCTCCTGTTCACCAAACGCACCGTGACCGTTCGCGACCACAAGGGCGAGATCTCGTTTCCCGGAGGCGCCCGCCACCCGGAGGATCCCGACCTTCTGTCCACGGCCCTCCGAGAGACTCGGGAGGAGCTTGGCATCGCTCCCGACGCGTTTGAGGTTCTGGGGGC
>DASSDP010000140.1:0-45275 GCA_035697085.1 Actinomycetota bacterium | reverse complement strand
GGGAAGCGAACATGGGGAGATCACTGGTCCTGAACGCATCGTTCGAGCCCCTCGCGGTGGTGACCGCGAGGCGGGCGGTCGTTCTCGTCCTCAAGGACAAGGCCCAGATCCTGGAGACCGATGGTGTGGTGTTCCACTCCGAGCGGCTCCAGATTGAGGCGCCCTCGGTGGTCAGGCTGAATTACTACGTCCGGGTTCCGTTCCGGGCGCGGGCCTCGCTCACTCGCCGAGCAGTGTTCGCCCGTGACGAATGGACCTGCCAGTACTGCGGTGCAGCAGCAGAGAACGTCGACCATGTCATCCCCCGATCACGGGGAGGGGAGCACGTCTGGGAGAACGTTGTGGCTGCCTGCCGCCGATGCAACTCGCGCAAGGAGAACCGTCTCCCCCACGAAGTGGGCATCAACCTGAGGCGCGACCCCTTCGCTCCTCGGGACGGCTTCCGGCTGCTCATTGGTCGCCTCGAGCCGGAATGGGAGGCCTACCTCAGCTAACTCCGGGAGCAAGCCAACCCTTCTCCGCGGCGTTACTCGTGTTAACTCTTGAGTTAACAGCTCCTAACTTACATCACTGTAATTCGCTTCACCACCTTGACCTAGTGGAGTGGAAGTGGCATAAAAGTGGGGCACTGTGGAGGGGGAGGGCCCCACGTTGTCCGAGCTTCTCGGCGAGCATCACTACCAGGTCGATACCAAGGGTCGCATCTCGCTGCCCTCGAAGTTCCGCGGTGCGTTCGAGGAAGGCGTGTACCTGACGCTCGGCCAGGACGGCTGCCTGTTCGCCTTTCCTCGGCAGGAGTGGGATCGGAGAAAGGAAGAGGTCCAGGCACTCCCGATCTCCGAGCCCGCGAACCGTGCGTACGCGCGGATGTTCTTCGGCAACGCCGATCGGGTGGACCTCGATCCCCAGGGGCGACTCGTCCTGCCACGCACCCTGCGAGAGAACGCGCACCTGGGGCGAGAGGTAGCGGTGGTCGGCGTCTCGGACCGTCTGGAGATCTGGGACGGGGCGGAGTGGCGACGGTACCGGGAATCGCACGGCGGATCGTACTCGTCGGGCGCCCTCGTGCCCGAGCGATAGGGGAGGAGGCGAGAACCATGCTTCGGGAGATCGGGCAGAGCCTGCGCCTCATGGCCTTGATGGCCGGGGTGGTGGCCTCGTACGTGGCCCTCGCACAGTGGGTGATCCGGGTACTTGGGTAGAGAGCGGCACGAACCCGTTCTCGTCCAGGAGGTGGTTGGGCTGTTGTCGGAATCGCAGACGGTGCTGGATCTGACGGTCGGCCTCGGAGGCCACGCGGAGGCGCTATTGGCTGCTGGGGTCGGCCGCGTGATCGGGGTCGACCGAGATCGAGAGGCGCTGTCCGGAGCGACGGAGCGGTTGGCTCCGTACGGTGACCGCTTCGTCGGAGTGCACGGGCGATTCTCTGAGGTGGAGCGGATCGTCAGGGAGACCGGTACTCGCGCAACGAACGCCGCGCTGTACGACCTCGGTGTCTCCTCCATGCATCTCGACCAGCCCGAGCGCGGCTTCTCGTATCGATCCGAGGGGCCGCTCGACATGCGCATGGGCCACGAAGGGACGACCGCCCGAGACGTCGTGAACACCTATCCCGAGGACGAACTGGCCCGGGTGATCCGCCAGTACGGTGAGGAGCGGTTCTCCGGCCGGATCGCGGGAGCCATCGTTCGGGCTCGGGAGCGCGGTCCGATCGAGACGACCGCGGAGCTTGCCGCAGTGGTGGCGTCGGCCGTTCCCAAGAAACGGGGAGGACCCCACCCCGCGCGCCGAACGTTCCAGGCCATCCGGATCGAGGTCAACCGGGAGCTCGAGGAGCTCTCCGTCTCCCTTCCCCAGACGATTGAGCTCCTCGCTCCCGGTGGTCGCCTCGTTGTGATCTCGTACCACTCGCTCGAGGACCGGATCGTCAAGCGATTCGTGGCGGGGGAGGAGCGCCTCCGCTCGCTGACGAAGAAACCCATTCGCCCGAGCGCTGCCGAGATGGCCCGCAATGCGAGGGCTCGGGCCGCGAAGCTGCGGGCGGCGGAGAAGGAAGCGGCCTGATGGCGGTTCCCGCTCCAAGGGTTCCGAAGGCACGGCCGCCAGCGCGCGTCCGTCGCCCAGCGCCGGTCTCCCGGCGGGCCAGGCCGGCTCCCAGGCCGACGCCTCGTCCCATCCAGCGCCGGCGGCGTGTTCCGTTCCTGCTCTTCTCTCTCCTCATGGTCGCGGCGACCGTCGTCGGACTCGTGAGCGCCCAGGCTCTGGTGGCTCAGGAGTCCTTTCGCATCGCCGATCTGTCCGCGGAGGCCGACCGGCTCGAAGCGAGCTACGGGCGCCTTCGCCTCGAGGTGGCCGAGCTATCGGCGCCCGACCGCATCGTCGACGCCGCGCGGAAGGCCGGGCTGGTCCTGCCGGAGGAAGTGGAGATGCTTCGTCTTTTTGCGGTCGGCCGGGGGCCGCAACCGTCGGCCGCCGCCACCGATTCCGTTCTTGCGTTGAAGGGGGTTCTCGGGGGGGAGCGATGAGCCACCGGGCCGAGAGCCGGCCGCCGGCTCTTCGGCTCGCCGCGTTGTTCCTGGTCTTCGCCATCGGCTTCGCGGCGGTGGCCGCTCGCCTGTTCGTGCTTCAGCTGCGAGATGCCCCCAGCTACATGGCGCTCGGCCGAGATCAACGAGTTCGCCACATCGTCCTCCCGGCCACCCGTGGCAGCATCTACGACCGCGACGGCAACGACCTGGCTATCTCGCTTCCAGCCAAGGGCGTCTACGCCAACCCGGAGCTCGTCCCCAACGCCTCCGAGACCGCGTCCGCGATCGCGCCGATCCTGGACGTCAGCTCGGCGGAACTGTGGCAGAAGCTCCAGCACGACGGCTCGTTCGTGTACCTGGCTCGACGGGTTGCCCCAGAGGTGGCCGAGCAGATCGACCGCCTCCGGCTTCCGGGGATCGGGCTCCTGGACGAGAGCCGACGGCAGTACCCGTCGGGAGGGCTCGCAAGTCACGTGGTCGGATTCGTGGGACTCGATGGTGTGGGGTTGGCCGGGCTCGAGCTTCAGTACGAAAGGATCCTGGCCGGTCGAGCCGGCGAGCTCGTCGTGGAGAAGGATCCCGCCGGCCACCTGATCCCCCAGGGTGAGAGCCGGAACGTGCGCGCCGTCCCCGGAGCCGACCTCGTCCTCACCATCGACCGTGACCTCCAGTACCGGGCCGCACGGGCGCTGGCCAGAGCCGTCAAGAAGAACAAGGCTCGGGGCGGGAGCGTGATCGTCATGGATCCCGCTACAGGAGAGATCCTGGCCATGACCACGTATCCGTCGTTCGACGCCAACCTGGCCACCGAGGCGCCTGCCGATGCCCTTCGGAACCGGGCGATCACAGATGTCTACGAGCCGGGTTCCGTCAATAAGGTCATCACCGCCTCGGTGGCGCTGGAGAAGGGGATCGTGGACCCGCGGGAGATCTTCCGGGTTCCGGACCATCGCCGGGTGGGGCCGAAGGTGTTTCACGACGCCCACCCCCATCGTCCGATGCGCATGACGCTCGCCGATATCGTGGCGTTCTCCAGCAACGTTGGGGCCATCCAGGTCGCTCAACGGGTGGGGAAGGATCGTCTCAACGCTTACCTGAAGCGATTCGGGTTTGGAAGGCGAACGGGGATCGGGTTCCCGGGCGAAGGCGAGGGGATCCTTCCCCCCACCGACGAGTGGTGGGAAACGGGCATCGGCACTATCCCCATCGGACAGGGGATCGCGGTGACGCCGCTCCAGATCGCGGCGGTCTACGCCACCATCGCGAATGGGGGCATGTGGGTGCGTCCCCGACTGGTCCGCGGTGTCATCGACGGCGAGGGGACGTTCCAGCCGGCCCCGCCGCCGGACCGTCGGAGGGTGGTCTCGGCTTCGACCGCTCGAACCATCACTTCGATGCTCTCGTACGCCGTCGAGGCGGGGACCGGAGCGGAGGCCCAGATCCCCGGATACTGGGTCGCGGGGAAGACCGGAACGGCCCGGAAGCCCCTCGAGGACGCTCGCGGGTACAGCGACCAATACGTCGCATCCTTCGTGGGCTTCGCACCGGCATCTGCGCCCCGACTCGTGGTGGCGGCCATCCTGGATGAACCGGAAACCGTGTACGGGAGCATCGCGGCCGCTCCGCTGTTTCAGGAAGTGACGCGGTTTGCGCTCACCCAGCAGCACGTTCCGTCCGCACATCCCCTTCCGCCTCCGCCGTCCGCACAGCGGCCGTGAGCACCTTGTTAGAATCGCGCCAGTCCACTCGGACCGTGCGAACGAGGCGTAACTCCTTGGAACCCACTCCTCGAAAGTTGTCGGATCTGCTCGCCGCGATCGATCCGTCGGAGGTCCGCGGACGGGCAACGATTCCAGTGGGAAGCGTGGGGTATCGATCCGACGAGGCCCGGCCGGGCGGGTTGTTCTTTTGCGTCCCGGGTCGAACCCACGACGGGCACGACTTTGGGGGCGAGGCCGTCTCGCACGGCGCGGTTGCCGTCCTGGTCGAACGATGGCTCGACCTTCCCGAGGACGTGACGCAGGTGCGCGTCCCTTCGGTCCGCGGCGCCATGGGAGCGATCGCCGCGGAGTTCTACGGGCGACCGGCCGAGCGTCTCATCCTGGTCGGCATCACGGGGACCAACGGGAAGACCACGACGACGTACGTGCTCGAGGAGGTCTTCCGGGCAGCCGGCCTCGCTCCGGCCGTCGTGGGCACCACGGGATTGCGGCTGAACGGGCGAACGGTTCCGCTGGATCGGACCACCCCGGAGGCTCCCGACCTTCACCGCCTCCTCGCCGGCATGATCGATGACGGCATCCGGGCTGTCGCCATGGAGGTCTCGTCCCACGGGCTCGACCAACACCGCGTGGCCGGCGCCCGATTCACCTGCGCCGTGTTCACCAACCTCTCTCAGGATCACCTCGACTATCACGGCACCCTCGAGGCATACCTTCGGGCCAAGGCCCGGCTGTTCACTCCGGAGGTTGCCGATCGGGCCGCGGTGAACAACGACTCTCCCGAGGGACGAACCCTCCTCCGCGAGGACCTTCCCACGATCACGTACGGAGTCGGACCCGGGGCGGACCTGATGGGCACTCACGTTGAGGCCCGAGCCGACGGAGTGTCGTTCCGTGTCGATGGAACGACCGTTCGCTCCCGGCTTCGGGGCGCGTTCAACGTGCACAACTGTCTTGCAGCGATGGCTGCAGCACGCCAGGTTGGCATCGACGACGCCACTGCCGCCCGCGGCATCGGCCTCCTCCGCGGCGTCCCCGGCCGGCTGGAGCCGGTGGAGGCGGGACAGCCATTTCAGGTCCTGGTGGACTACGCGCACACACCGGACAGCGTCGAGAACGTGCTCGGTGCCGCGCGGCCTCTGGCCGGAGGAAAGCTCATCGTGATCCTCGGCTGTGGAGGGGATCGCGATCGGGGAAAGCGACCGCTCATGGGCCAGGCCGCCACGAGGCTGTCGGATCTGGCCGTGCTCACCAGCGACAACCCCCGATCCGAAAATCCTGAGGCGATCATTGCCGAGATCGAACCGGGTGCCCGCAGGGGAGGGGGCGCCTACATCGTCGAGCCCGATCGCCGCTCGGCCATCCGCCTGGCGTTGGAGGCCGCGCGGCCCGCGGACGTCGTGGTGATCGCGGGGAAGGGTCATGAGACGGGCCAGGAGTTCGCCGACCGCGTCGTCCCGTTCGACGACCGAGTCGTGGCGGCGGAGGAGCTGGGACACCTGGGGTGGGCGAGTGAAGGCGGGGCCGCCCACGTGACCCGGGCGCCTGCGGGCCGAGAGAGCCAAGGGCGGGATCGAGAGTGAGAGAACGCCTTCTTTCCGCGGTCGCCGCAACGGTCGGCGGCCGGCTGGTCGGTGGCGACCGTTCCGTCAGCGGAGTCGTGACCGATAGCCGGGACGTCCGATCCGGCGATCTCTACGTTGCTCTCCCCGGGGAGCGCGTCGACGGCCACGACTACGTGGCCGACGCGTTCCGTCGCGGAGCCGCCGCGGCCTTGGTCGCTCGGGAAGGTGGCAACGGAGAGCCGGTGGTCGTGGTCGCTGATAGCGGCCGTGCCCTGCTGGCGCTGGCGGCCGACGAGCGAGCCCACATGGGCGCCAAGGTCCTGGCCATCACCGGCTCCACGGGGAAGACCTCGGTCAAGGACCTCACCGCAGCCGTGCTGGCGCTCCGGTACAGGGTCGTTGCCAGCCCTCGGTCGTTCAACACGGAGGTGGGCGTGCCGCTCACCCTGCTTTCGGGTTCCGAGGACACCGAAGTGGTCGTGTGTGAGATGGGAAGTCGAGGGCGCGGCCACATCTCGCTCCTCGCCGAGGTGGCCCGCCCGATCGTCGGGGTGGTCACCAACGTCGGCCCGGCCCATCTGGAGATGTTCGGCTCGCTCGAGGGAGTTGCCAGGGCGAAGGCCGAGCTCGTCGAGGCTCTCCCCGAAGACGGAACGGCGGTCCTGAACGCGGACGACCCCGTTGTTCGCGACTTCAGCCGGCGGACGCAGGCGCGGACGCTGCTCTACGGCACCGCGCCCGACGCGGCGGTTCGGGGCGAGGAGCTCTCCCTCGATGGAGACGGCATGGCATCGTTCACCCTTCACACTCCCGAGGGGAGCGAGCGTGTGGAGCTTGCCGTCCCCGGCGAGCACATGGCGTGGAACGCCTTGGCAGCCTGCGGCGGCGGGGTGGCCCTCGGGTTGTCCGCCGGCGAATGCGCCGCGGCGCTGAAGGAAGCGCGGATCTCTCCGTGGCGAATGGAAGTCTTCGACACCGGTGATGGCGTTCGAGTGGTGAACGATGCGTACAACGCCAACCCGACGTCGATGGCCGCCGCGTTGAAGGCGGCGCGGTGGATGGCCGGGGAAGGACGATGCATCGCCGTGCTCGGGGAGATGGCCGAGCTCGGGCGTATCTCCGGCGAGGAACACGAGCGCGTCGGGGAACTCGTGGCTCGCCTCGGGATCGAGCGGCTGATCACCGTGGGAACGTCGGCGCGACGGATCTCCGTGGGAGCCACCCGGGAAGGAGTGGAGCCGGAGCGCGTCACAGCCTGCGAGACGGTCGAGGAGGCCCTCGCGTCGGTACGGTCGGCGGCCCGGACGGGAGACGTCGTGCTGGTGAAGGCGTCTCGCCGGGCCGGGTTGGAGCGCCTGGCCGAGGCTCTCCGAGGTAACGCGGCGTGACCGCGATCCTCGTGGCAGCGGCCATTGGATTGTTCGCCACGCTACTGGGCACCCCCGTGGCCATCCGCCTGTTCCGCGTGCTGGGATGGGGACAGCGGGTGAGAGAACCCGGCCCGCACTACCCGCAACACATCGAGAAGATGGGGACGCCCACGATGGGCGGGGTGGTGATCATCGGCGGCCTCACGTTCGCGTATCTGGTGACCGCCCTGACGATCGGTCCGTTCACCCGTACCGCGGTCCTGGTCATCGGCGCCGCCGCGGGCCTCGGGCTGGTGGGGTTCATCGACGACTTCCTGAAGATCAGGAGAGCCGATCGGCACTCCCTGGGGCTGGGAAAGGCGGCGAAGCTCGCCGGACAGGGGTTTGTCGCCGTCCTGTTCGGACTCGCACTCACCCGGCTGACCACAGCCTCCACCGAGCTCTCGTTCATCAGGGAGACCGGCGTCGAGCTGGGGACGGTGATCTTTCTCCTGTGGGTCTTCCTGATGCTGGCAGCAACAGCCAACGCCGTGAACCTCACGGACGGCCTCGACGGCCTGGCCTCAGGATCGGGCGCCATGGTGATGGGTGCCTACGTGATCATCTCGTTCTGGCAGTTCCGTCACACGTGCGTGGCCAATCCGGGGCCCGGCTGCTACGGGGTCGACGTGGATACGGCGCTGGATCTTGCGATCGTGGCTTCCGGGGCGATGGGGGCGATCGCCGGCTTCCTGTGGTGGAACGCCGCGCCGGCCCGGATCTTCATGGGTGACACGGGATCGCTGGCCATCGGTGGGCTGATGGCTGCGCTGGCCATCGCCACGAATACCCAGTTGCTTCTGGTGATCCTGGGGGGGCTGTACGTCCTGGAGACGACCTCGGTCATCTTTCAGGTCGTCTCGTTCCGAGTGTTCCACCGGCGGCTGTTCAGGATGGCTCCGATCCATCACCACTTCGAAGTTCTTGGCTGGCACGAGTTCACCGTGATCGTCCGGTTCTGGATCATCGCCGGACTCGCCGTCGTGTTCGGCCTCGGTCTCTTCTATGCGGACTTCCTGACCCGGGGCGGGGTCCCGTGAGCCCGTTGGCGCGCGACCGAGATCGCCCCTCTTCGAACGAAGCGGCTCTTGCCAAGGGAGCGGTTCCGGGCGCTGGCCAGAACGTCGTGGTCGTGGGACTGGCGTCGAGTGGGATGGCTGCGGCCCTGGCCCTGGCTGCGCGAGGCGCGGCCGTGCTGGTCACGGAGAGCCGGCCGCGGGAGGAGGTGGCGGAGGAGGCCGGACGGCTCGAGGGCGCCGGCGTTCGCGTGGCGGCGGGAGGGCACCGGCCGTCAGATCTCGAGGAGGCCGACCTGGTGGTGACGAGTCCGGGGGTTCCCGACGGAGCCCCGGTGCTGATGTGGGCCCGGAAGCGAGGCATCCCGATCTGGAGCGAGCTCGAGCTCGGAGCGCGGCTGGCGCACTGCCCCTACGTCGCAGTGACCGGAACGAACGGGAAGACCACGACCACAGAGATGATCGCGGGGGCCATGCGAACCGCCGGGCTCGACGCCATCTCCTGCGGCAACGTCGGCTATCCGTTCTCCGTCGCCGCGGGGGAGAACCACGCCGCCCTGTCGGTGGAGGTGTCGTCTTTCCAGCTTCGCTTCCACCGGAGCTTCCACCCACGCGTCTCGGTCCTCCTGAACCTCGCTCCCGACCATCTCGACTGGCACGGAACCTTCGAGGCGTACCGGGATTCCAAACGGCGGATCTTCGAATTGCAGCGCGGCGACGACGTCCACGTGGGAAACAGGGACGACGCCCAGGCCGCCGAGGTTTCCCGAGAGGCGTCCTGCCGCTTGGTCTGGTTCACGCTCGCGGAACCCCGGGACGGCGAAGTCGGCTACGTCGGCGGCCACCTCGTCAGCCGGCTGGACGAAGAGCGAGACCTCGGTCCGATGCCGTGGCAGACGCCGTGGCTCCTGGCAAACGTTGCGGCCGCAGCTGCCGCGGCCATCTCGTTCGGTCTGCCGGCACAGGAAGTGGCCGAGGCGCTCCGACGCTTTCGGCCACTCCCGCATCGCGGCGACCTAGTGGCTGAGATCGCGGGAGTCCGATTCGTCGACGATTCCAAGGCGACCAACCCGCACGCAGCTCTGGCGTCCATCCAGGGTCACGAGCGGGTCGTGTTGATCGCCGGCGGATTGAGCAAGGGAGTGGACCTTGCGCCGCTGGCCTCGGCGGCGCCGCGGATCGAGGCCGTGGTGGCCATCGGAGAAGCGGCGAAGGAAGTTGCGGCGGTATTCCGCGGCCTGACCCCAGTCCGATTGGCCAGCTCGATCGATGAGGCCGTCGCCCAGGCGTTCGACCTGGCTCAACCCGGCGGGACGGTGCTGCTGGCACCGGCCTGTGCCAGCCAGGACATGTTCACCGACTACGCGGAACGCGGCGAGCGCTTCGCCTCGGCGGCTCGAGCGGTTCAGGACCACAGGGGGGCCGCCCGTGCCTAGTACGACGGCCACGCGACGGTCGACCCGCAAGACAGGCCGAGGCGACGCCAAGCGAGGGCACGCGAGAAAGCAACCGTCCAAGGCCCGCCTCCGAGTGGTGCAACCGGGGGAGCGTCCTAAGCGGCGCCCCACTCCCCGTAGTGCGGGAGCTCCGGACCGTGCGGTCGCACTCCTGTTGGTGGCCACCGCCTCCCTCCTTCTGATCGGGCTGGCGATGGTCCTGTCCGCCTCGTCGGTCTCCGCCTTCGACCGGTTCGGCTCGAGCTTCCTGTTCTTCAACCGGCAGGTGGCGTACGCCGCGGCGGGCGTGGCCCTGGGCGCCCTGACCGCTCGGATGCGCTATCGAGCCTGGGAGCGGCTGTGCGGGCCCGTGCTGCTGGGCGCGGTTCTCCTCCTTGCCCTGGTGCTTCACCCTGCCGCAGGGACCGTGGCGGGTGGATCCTCACGATGGCTCGCGGTTGGCCCGGTCACCGTGCAACCTTCGGAGTTCGCGAAGCTCGCCGTGGTCGCATTCGTCGCCGCCGTCCTGGCCAGGCGGTGGAAGCGAATCCACGAGGTTCGTTCCCTCGCTATCCCCATCATTCCGGTCGTGGGCCTCGTATGCGCCCTGATCCTGCTCCAGCCGGATCTCGGGACGGCCGTGATCATCGGAGGGACCGCGTTCGCCATGATGTTCGTGGCCGGCGCACGGCTGAAGCACCTGGCGCTGGGCGGAGCAACCACCCTGGCTCTTGGGTTCGCGGCGATCTACGCGGAAGGGTACCGATGGGCACGGTTGATGTCGTTCGGGAACCCGGCAGCGGATCCGCAAGGGAACGGGTACCAGGCATTGCAGTCGTTCATCGGTCTCGGCTCCGGTGGATTGTTCGGGGTCGGCCTCGGGGCCAGTCGCCAGAAATGGCTCGCGCTTCCCAACGCGCACACGGACTTCATCTATTCGATCATCGGGGAAGAGCTGGGTCTCGTCGGGGCGCTTCTGGTGCTCACGCTGTTCGGTCTGTTCGTCTACTCGGGGATCCGCATCGCTCTGCGAGCACCCGACAGGCTGGGTCAGCTGCTTGCCGCGGGGATCACCGCCTGGATCGGCCTCCAGGCCGTTGTGAATCTCGGCGCCGTGACCGGTCTTCTTCCCATCACCGGCGTTCCCATGCCGTTCGTGTCGTTCGGAGGCTCGTCGCTCGTCGTCTCGCTTGCGGCCGTGGGTGTGTTGGTGTCGGTGGGGCGGGGACGTGCGGGGTCGGGGCGCGCGCGAGGCAAACCGGCCGGGTAGGTCCGTGGCAGGCACGATCGTGATCGCGGCCGGCGGCACCGGCGGCCACATCTTTCCCGGGCTCGCGCTTGCCGACGCGCTGCGCCGACGCGACCCGGCAACGTCCGTGTCGTTCATCGGCACTCCGAGAGGGCTGGAGCAATCGATCATTCCGGAGCGCGGGTACGCGCTGCACCTCGTCGACATGAAGCCGTTCGTGCGCCGCATCGGCCTCGGGCCCGTTGCTTCGTTGGTCTCGCTCGTTCGTGCCACCGGACAGGCCAAGAAGATCCTTCGAGCAGAGCGTGCTGCGGCCGTCGTGGGGATGGGTGGCTACGCGAGCCTTCCTGTCCTCGCTGCGGCTCGCCCGCTTCGCCTTCCGTCGCTGCTCCACGAGTCGGGCGCCGTTCCCGGACTGTCGAACCGGGTCGCGGCCCGGTTGACCCGGCACGTCGCCCTGGCATTCGAGGAAGCCGCGCCGTTCTTCCCTCGATCCTCCCGGCCGCGGACCGTGGGGATGCCCCTCGATCCATCCATCGCCGGGCTGGCTCGCCCCTCCCTCCGGCGTGAGGCCAGGGACGCATTCGACCTTCCGGCACACTCCCGGGTGCTGTTGGTGCTCGGGGGAAGCCTCGGTGCGATGCGTCTCAACGAGGTCGGTGTTGATCTTGCAAGCAGGTGGAGTGAGCGGAGCGATCTCCGAATCCTCATGAAGACCGGGGCGAGGCACGCCCAGGCCGTGCAGGCCGAACTGGAGCGTCGAGGGGCGTCCGACGTCGCTCGATGTGTCGCGTTCATCGATCGGATGGACCTCGCCTACGCTGCGGCCGACCTGGCCCTGTGCCGCGCCGGGGCCGGGACGGTGGCCGAGCTCGCCGCCGTGGGCCTCCCCGCCATCCTCGTTCCCTATCCACACGCAACACGTGACCATCAGACGATGAACGCCCGGCCGCTGGAGCGAGCGGGTGGCGCCGTCATCGTTCCCGACGCCGAGGCCGACGCTGACCGGATCGGAGCGATCGCCGAGAAGCTCCTTGGTGACGAGGCGAACCTGACCCGCATGTCGTCAGATGCGAAGCGTCTTGCTCGACCTTCAGCCGCCGACGACCTGGCGGCCTGGGTCTTGAAGCTGGCGGGCACGACTCGTGCGTGAGGAACGCGGCAGGTGACGGGGAGGGGCGTGACATACTCGCGCGAGCGCCGGGCGGTCGGGAAACCGGGCGTGAAGGGGGTTCGCGAGATCCGAGACGAAGATGCTCCGATGACGGCGATAGCGGTGATCATGGCGGGGGGCCGAGGCCAGCGGCTCCGCCCCCTCACCGACAAGGTCCCCAAACCGCTGCTCAGGGTGGGATCCTCCTCCATCATCGAGCGCATCATCGCTTCGCTCGCGTCCGCGGGAATCCACGACGTCTACCTCGCGGTGAACTACAAGGCAGACGCGTTCGAGCGGCGCCTCGGAAACGGCGATCACCTCGGGGTGAACCTTCAGTATCTGCGGGAGGGGCAACCGCTCGGGACCGCAGGAGCATTGTCCCTGCTTCCCAAAGACGGGGTGAAAGGGAAGTCGGTCCTGGTCATGGCCGCCGACATCCTGACCGGGATGGACTATCGAGCGTTCTGCGAGTTTCATCAGGAGCACGGGGGAGCGGCCACGATCGCCGCGGTTCCGTACGCGGCCCGGATCCCCTACGCGGTGCTCCGCACGGATGGCGACCGGCTCGTGTCGATCCAGGAGAAACCGGAGCAGGACCTCCTGTGCAACGCGGGCATCTACATGCTCCAGCCCGAGGTGCTGCGGCTCGTACCGCACGACTCGATGATCGACATGCCGGACCTGCTGGATGCGGTACTCCATGAGGACCTTCCCATCCGCATCTTCACGATCAAGGAGAGCTGGTTCGATGTCGGAAGCCCCGAGGACCTCGAGCACGTCCTCCACGAGTACGCCACGAGCGAGGAGGATTAGGTGAGCTCCTGGCGGGGACGGCGCGTGCTGGTCACGGGCGGTGACGGCTTCATCGGAAGCCACCTCGTCGATCGACTGCTGGCCGAGGGAGCCGCGGTTCGTGTCTTGGTGCACTACACCCCAAGCGGGCGCCTGGGATGGCTCCACGGGCGCGAGCAGGATGTGGAGATCCTTGCCGGTGATGTTCGAGACGGCGAGCGGGTCCTCCAGGCCGTGGAGGGGATGGAGGTGGTCTTCCACCTGGCGGCGCTGATCGGCATCCCGTACAGCTACGAATCGCCGGAGAGCTACGTGCAGACGAATGTCACGGGCACCTACCACATTCTCAACTCGAGCCGCCGAGCTGGGGTGGACCGCATCGTGCACACCTCGACGAGCGAGGTGTACGGGACCGCGCGGTCCGTCCCCATCGACGAGACCCACCCGCTGCAGCCGCAGTCACCGTACTCCGCCACGAAGATCGGAGCGGACATGCTGGCGATGAGCTTCCACCACTCCTTCGAGCTCCCCGTGGCGATCGTCCGACCGTTCAACACCTACGGACCGAGGCAGTCGACCCGCGCGGTGATCCCGAGCCTCCTCGGCCAGCTGTACGGAGACGCGGACCGGATCCGTGTGGGTGCCGTTTCGCCGACCCGGGACTTCAACTTCGTGAGCGATACCGTGAGCGGTTTCCTGGCCGTGGCCTCGTCCGACCGGGCGGCGGGGGAGGTCGTCAACATCGGCTCCGGGCGAGAGATCTCCATCGGAGAACTCATCGAGTTTCTCTTCGAGGTCACGGGGCTACGCAAGGAGATCGTGGTGGAGAACGAACGCCTTCGGCCGACCGGGAGCGAGGTGCAGCGACTCCTATGCGACAACACCAGGGCTCGCGAGTGGGCGGGTTGGAAGCCCGAGGTCACACTGGAGGAGGGGTTACGTGCCACGGCGGACTGGGTACGCCACAATCTGAGCGAGCTGAAGACGAACGTGTACCACGTCTAGGCCGGGGCGGCTCATGGACGAGTACCTGCCGAAGCCGGGGAGCATACCCACGCTACCGGTCCCCGACCTGTCGGCCATGCGGGCCATCCATCTGGTGGGCATCGGCGGCGCGGGCATGAGCGGCATCGCTCGGCTCCTGTTGTCCAGAGGCGTCCACGTCACGGGATCCGACCTCAAGGGGTCCTCGGGGATCCGACAACTGGAGGCGGCAGGCGCTTCCGTGAGCCTCGGGCACGCGGCCGCCAACCTCGATCGCCCAGACGCCGTGGTCGTGTCCACCGCCATTCCCCCCGACAACCCCGAGGTCGTGGCGGCCCGTGCTCGGGAGGTCCCGGTGCTCGCCCGAGCCCAGGTCCTCGCGGCCCTGATGCGCGACCGGCGAGGCATCGCGGTGGCGGGAACGCACGGAAAGACCACGACGACCTCCATGATCGCCGTGCTCCTGGAGCGGGCCGGACTCGACCCCACCTACGTGATCGGAGGAGACCTCAACGAGAGCGGCAGCAATGCTCGCTCCGGCGAGGGTGATCTCTTCGTCGCCGAGGCAGACGAGTCGGACGGCTCCTTTCTGCTTCTCTCGCCCGAGATCGCGGTCGTGACCAACGTGGACGAGGACCATCTCGACTTCTACAGCGATCGCGACGAGGTCGAAGCTGCCTTCGTGGCCTTCTGCCGACGGGCGGGAACGGTCGTGGCCTGTGGCGATGACGCGGCAGCGCGTCGCGTGCTTCAGTCGAGCGGGACGCCGGCGATCACGTATGGGGAGGGCGCCGACAACGACGTCGTTGTCGAGGCGGTCGAGCTTCCAAACGACGGCGGGCGATGCCGCGTGTCGATCGCGGGTCGCACCGTGGACGTCGCGGTGCCGATCCCGGGACGCCATTACCTGCTGAACGCGGCGGCCGCGCTGGCCGTTGGGAACATGGTCGGCGTGAAGCCGGAGGAGGGGGCGGAGGCCCTGCGGGCATTCACTGGAGTTCGCCGCCGGTTCGAGCGCCGCGGCAGCGCCGGTGGCGCCGTGTTCGTGGACGACTACGCCCACCATCCCGTCGAGGTGGCGGCCACCCTCGATGCCGCTCGGACCGACAGAGTGCGACGCGTCGTCGCAGTCTTCCAGCCGCACCGGTACACGCGAACGGCGGCTCTCTCCCGCCAGTTGGGTGAGAGCCTGTCGAGCGCCGACATGATCGTGGTGACCGACGTCTACGGAGCCGGAGAGCTGCCGGTGCCCGGGATCAGCGGGAAGCTCGTGGTGGATGCGCTGGTGGAAGCGTCGCCGGGAAAGCGCGCCGTGTACCTTCCTCGGCGGTCAGATGTGGCCCCGTTTCTCGCCGGGGAGGTTCGCTCCGGCGATCTGATCCTCACGCTCGGCGCCGGTGACATCACGATGGTGGGAGAGGAGACGCTGGCGCGACTGGAGGGCGGCGCCACGTTCGAGAAGGCGAGCTCGGAGCACGCAGAGAGAGCGCCATGAGCGAGGACGGGGCGCTCTCCGTGGCCAGGAACATCATGCGGCAAGCAGCCGAGCCTCGGCTGCGGGAGAACTTTTCCCTTGCCGCCCTGACCTCGTTTCGCCTGGGAGGTCCGGCGGCCTTGTACCTGGAGGCCGAATCGGATGCGGATCTGGCAGCGGCGGGTCGGGCCATCGTGGAGTCGGGGATCCCCCACGTGGTTATCGGGAAGGGTTCCAATCTCCTGGTATCGGACAAGGGGTTCGAGGGGTTGGTCCTTCGTCTGGGGCGCACGTTCCGATGGGCGGCCAGGAACGGTGAACGCCTGACGGCAGGTGCGGCGATGCCGCTGCCCGCCCTGGCCGGAGTGGCGCTCTCGCATGCCCTGGCCGGCCTGGAGTTCGGCGTGGCCATCCCGGCCTCGCTTGGAGGGTGCGTGCGGATGAACGCCGGGGCCCACGGCCACTCCCTGGATGAGGTCGTGGAGACGGTCGAGATCTTCCTGCTCAGGGCGGGGACGAAGCGGTGGATCGCTGCCGATGACGTGGAGTTCGCCTATCGAGGCTCCACCCTTCCGGAGGATGGGGTCGTCACGGCCGCAGCGGTGCGGCTCCGCCCGGGCGATCCCGCCGACATCCGCGCGCACATGGACGAGGCTCGGGAATGGCGGCGAGCGACGCAGCCCCTGGCCGAACCCAACTGCGGCAGCGTGTTCAAGAATCCCCCCGGCGATCACGCGGCCCGGCTGGTCGAGGCGGCCGGAGGAAAGAGCCTCTCTGTTGGTGGAGCAAAAGTCTCCGAGAAACATTCCAATTTCGTGGTGGCGACGCCGGGAGCCACCGCCCAGGACGTGTACCAGCTCATCACGATGGTTCAGCAACGGGTGAAAGAGCGTTTCGGGACCGAACTGGAGCCGGAGGTGCACCTGGTAGGGCAGTTCGGTGAACGATAGTCGTCAAGTTCCGAAGGCCTTGACGGCGATCGTGGCCGTCCTCGCGCTCGGAGTCTCCGCGTGGGTCGTGTTCACGTCCCCGCTCTTCGACATCAACACGATCGAGGTTCGTGGGAACCGACAGCTTTCCGACCACGAAGTGGTGAAGCTCTCGGGAGCTCATACGGGAAGCAACCTGCTCACGGTGTCCCTCGAGGAGACCCAGCGGTCGCTCATGCGCAGTCCATGGATCGCGAACGCGGAAGCCACACGGTCCCTCCCCTCCACGCTCGTGCTTCAAGTGCGCGAGCGTGCCGCGGTGGCCTGGCTTCGCGACCCCGCCGGGTGGGCCGCGGTTGCCGGTGACGGCGTCGTCGTAGAGCGAGGCATTGGAGCCCCTATTGGCCTCGTCTCTCTGGGCAGCACCGCGACATCACTCGCGGTGGGGGCGCGCGCCGGTGGGCTCGATGGCCCCCTCCGGGTGGCAGCGTCGCTGACGCCGGCGCTTCGGCGGACCGTGGAGGAGGCGCGGTCCGTGGGGAAGGAGATCGAGCTGCTACTGGAGGACGGTGCGAGGGTCCTCTACGGGGAGGCGGAGTCGCTCGGCGCAAAGAACGCGGCCCTCGCTTCGATGCTTCGATACGCGCGGAAGAACCAGATCGAGATCGAGTACCTGGACGTTCGCTCGCCGGCCGCCCCTGCCCTCAGGCCTGCCTGAGGGCTGCGTTCATGCCCCCTCCAGCGTGGACGGGTCCTCGATGAATTCGAGCCGCTTGTCGAGCAGTGCGAGTTCGAAGACCTTGTGCACGGACACCGGCCCGGGGACTATCGCCATCCGCCTGCCGTCCTCACGCGCCCGGGCGTCGGCCCCGATGATCAGCCGCAGCCCCGTCGAATCGATGAACCGCAGTTGTCTCAGATCGATGATCAGAACGGATGGGCCCCCGCCTTCGACGCGTCGCAGCTCGGACTCGAGGCGCCCCGCCGTGGCCAGGTCGAGCTCTCCGGTCAGGGACAGCGACACGACCCCATCCGTCTCGCTGACGCTCACCTGAAAGTCGGTCACTCGCTCACCCGAACACAGACGATGGCGATATCGTCGCGCGGCCCGTCGGGCTGCGCCTCCACCGCGGCGCGTTCCACCGCATCGGCCAGCTTCTCAGCGGAGTCTCCTGTCCGTGACACGAGGAGGTCCCGGAGAGCCGTCTCGCTGAGACCGACTCCGGGCCGGGACTCCGTCACCCCGTCGGTATAGAAAAGAAGGGCGTCGCCCGGTTGGAGGTCGAGGACCGCGGTGGCGAACTCCGGGTCCGGGAAGACGCCGAGCAGGGTCCCGGGTCGGCCGGCCGCTTCGACCGTTCCATCGGCACCCAGAAACAACGGTGGGGGATGACCTCCGCACGCCAGCGTTACCCTGACACGCTTTCCCATGCTGCTCAACCGGGCGAAGGCGACCGTGCAGTACTCGTCGGTCTCGTTTCGGACCAGGGCCTCGTTGAGGACGACGAGTATCCTTCTCGGCCGCCACTCGCTCATGGCGGCCGTTCTCAGCGTATGGCGAGCGAGTCCCGTGATCGCTGCCGCACCGGCCCCCTTGCCACAGACATCGCCGATCATGACCGCCCACGCGCCCTTGCCGACCTCGAAGACATCGTAGAAATCGCCGCCGACCTCGTTGCCCTCACCGGCGGCCCGGTAGCGCGCGGCCACCTCGATCCCGGGAATCTCGGGCAACCGCGGCGGGAGCAAACTCCGCTGCAGGGTTCGGGCGATGTGGCTTCGCTCTTCGTACAGCCTTGCGTTGTCGACGGCCACGCCGGCGAGTCGGCCGAGTTCGTCAGCGAGGCTCAGGTCCTCGGGACCGTACACGCGGCCCGAGTCGGAGCTGGCGAAGGTGATCGCGCCGAGCGTCCGGCCCCGTGCCGTGAGCGGCACCCACATTCCCGAGGTGAGACCCAGCGACTGAAGGATGTTCAGATGTTCATCGTCGAAGGCAATTGTTTCCAGCGAGTCGGGGGCGATCTGCGGGTAGAGCTCCGAACGTCCTGTCCGGAGGACCTTCCCCAGGCCGGCTCCGGCGTCTTCGGGCGGGTACCTGCGGCGCATGCGATTCGCCAGCGCCACCTTCGCCGGATCCGTGTGCGCGACGGCAAGCCGCCGGATGGTGCCATCCGGTTCCAGGACGTCGACGGCGCACCAGTCGGCGAGATCCGGAACCCCGAGACGGGCCACCTTCGCCAGCGTTCGTTCGTAGTTGAGCGACGCTGCCAGCAGCGCGCCCGCTTCTGCCAGGAACGCGAACCGTCGCTCGCTTGCACGAATCGAATCCTCGGCTTCCCGGTGCTGGATGAACAGGCCGATCTGGGTGCCGATCGCGGCCATCATCTCGAGCAGGTCCTCGTCGGGCTCCCGGACCTGCCGGCTGAACGCCTCAACGACGCCGAGCACACCGGCACCGCTCGAGATGGGGAACGCGAAGGCGCCGTGCAATCCTTCGGCCGCAGCCATGGATGCTCTGGGGAAGTTGTCGTCCCGGCCGACGTCTTCGATCCAGGCGCTCGCTCCCGTCGACCAGACGCGGCCCGGCAATCCGACGCCTGGCGGGAACGTCTTCTCCCGGGTGATCGCCTCGAACTCGGGAACATCCAGACCGGGCGCCTTCCAGACGTCCACGCAACGCAGGACTCCGCGATCGATCGTCCAGATGGCACCGACGTCCCACCCAAGACTCTCCCCGACGGCACCCAGAATCTTTGGCGCCGCTTCGCCGATCGATGTGGCCTTGGACAGGACTCGAGTCACGGCGTAGTGAGCCTCGCGTCGTCGCTGCGGAGAGTCTTTGGGGACTGGGGCCTGTTCCGGTGATTTCGAAGGCGGGTGTTCCCCGAGTGGCACTGATTCTGCGCTCATCGACGGCAAGGATACTTCAGCACTTTCCTGTACGAATCGGAGCGTGGCGGCAGCAAGCTCAAATCCGCGTCGGCAGGGGAGCTATCAGGCTTGACACGAGGTCGGGGGTCGTGTAGATTCCTCGCCCTGTAAGTTAGGTTTACATAACCATAACCATACAGTTGAGGTTAACCCCCCAGCAGTGCCGCACCTGTTCTCGCAGGTGAGCTCGGGGGTTGAGCCGAAGTGGGCGAGGACGCGGAGGCGAGCATGCTGCAGGCGCCACAGAACTACCTGGCAGTCATCAAGGTCGTCGGGATCGGGGGCGGTGGAGTCAACGCCGTCAACCGCATGATCGAGGCTGGACTGAAGGGCGTCGAGTTCATCGCGTGCAACACCGACGCTCAGGCGCTTCTGATGTCCGAAGCCGACGTGAAGCTGGACATCGGCCGGGAGACGACGCGGGGCCTCGGATCGGGAGCGGACCCCGAGACCGGAAGGCGCGCCGCCGAGGAGCACCGCGCCGAGATCGAGGAGCTCCTGAAGGGCGCCGACATGGTCTTCATCACCGCCGGCCAGGGAGGCGGGACCGGTACGGGCGCGAGCCCACTGGTTGCCCAGGTGGCCCGGGATCTCGGTGCGCTCACGATCGGCGTGGTGACTCGCCCGTTCTCGTTTGAGGGAAAGCGCCGAGCCACCCAGGCCGACATGGGCATCAACGAGCTGAAGGATTCGGTCGACACGCTGATCGTTGTACCCAACGACCGCCTGCTCCAGATCTCCGATCCGGAGACCTCCGTCCTGGACGCCTTCCGGATGGCAGACCAGGTCCTGTATCAGGGCGTAGAGGGGATCACGAGCCTGATCATGACCCCGGGACTCATCAACCTGGACTTCGCCGATGTCCGAACCGTGATGAGCGGCGCGGGATCGGCGCTCATGGGGATCGGACATGCTTCCGGCGAGAACCGCGCCGAGGAAGCGGCGAGGAACGCGGTTTCCTCGCCTCTCCTCGAATCATCGATCGAGGGAGCCAAGGGTCTGTTGCTGTCGATCGCCGGCCCATCCGATCTGGCGCTGCATGAGGTCAACCGAGCCGCAGAGGCGATCACGCGGGTGGCCCACCCGGACGCCAACATCATCTTCGGGGCGGTGATCGATGACTCCCTCGGCGACGAGTGCCGGGTGACCGTCATCGCCGCGGGTTTCGACAAACTCGGGACGGCGCGACCGTCTGTGGCGTTCCAGATGGAGCGCGGACCCGAGCTCGAAGAGGAAGAGGAGGAATCCATCCCCCTCCCATCACTGCTGCAAGAACCGGAAGAGGACGAGGAGGATGACCTGTTTCAGGCGGCGCCGGCGACCGTGGTCCTCAACGGCGACGACGACCTGGACATCCCCGACTTCCTCAAGGACAAGAGCTAGGGCCTCTGGCCCTCGAGTCGTGGGGGCGGAGGAGGGCCGAACGAGGCGCCCTTCCCCCGCCTTGGAGAATTAGGCTCTCTCCGTCCCCCACTCCACCTCGATGGACCGGCGAGATCTCGGAAACGGTGCCCACGCCCTGGTCTCTCCCTCCCTGGAGTCCAGGGGGTTCCTGGCGGCGTTCACGGAGCGAACCGGGGGAGTCAGTCCGTCTCCGTACGACACACTGAACCTGGGGCTGAAGACCGGGGACGCTCCAACCCGCGTGGTCAGGAACCGGCAGCGATTGGTCCGTTCGTTGAATCTCCCTTCGTTCGCGACGGGGGAGCAGATCCACGGGGCAACGCTCGCTCGCGTGGGGAAGAGTCGTTCGGGTGCCGGATTCGAGGATGCCCGATCGGTGATCGCCGGCGTCGACGCGCTCTCCGCGTCGCAGCGAGACCTTCCCCTGGCAGTGCTCGTCGCGGACTGCCTTCCGATCGCACTCGCCTCGCCGGAGGAGCGCCTCCTGGTCGTGGCCCATGCCGGCTGGCGGGGAGTCGCCTCCGGGATCCTGGCCCGGGCGGTGGGGGAGTTCGAAAGACCGTCCGGCGTCCTCGCCCTCATCGGCCCGGCGATCGGACCCTGTCACTACGAAGTGGGCGACGAGGTCGCAGAGGCGGTAGCCTCGGGTTCGGGGAGCGGCGCGGTCACCGAGCGGCGAAGAGGCCGTCGGTACCTGGACCTCCCACGGACGGCCGGACGGTCGTTTCGAGCCGCCGGCGTCCGAAGCATCGAGGTGTCGGAGCTCTGCACCGCGTGCCATCCGGACAGGTTCTTCTCGTACCGCAGCGAGGGGTCCACCGGGCGCCAGGCGTTGGTATCGGTGATGATGTGATGGAAAACGAAAAAAAGAGGGTTCTGTTACCTTCTGTTAACTCCAGTGCTAGAATCCGCTGAGCTCGGGAGGGGAGTGGCCGAGGTCCGAAAGAGGGTCCGTGCGGCCTGTGACCGGGCGGGGCGCCGGTCCGATGAGGTTCGGGTCATCGGCGTGACGAAGACGGTCGTTCCCGGTTTGGTCAGACTGGCGGCGGATGCAGGGCTCACCGAGTTCGGGGAGAACTACGTGCAGGATCTCGCGGCAAAGAAGGAGGCGGCGCCCGACGCGACGTGGCATTTCATCGGGCGTCTGCAGCGAAACAAGGTGGCCAGGGTTCTGGAGCTGGCCGACGTCGTGCAGACACTCGAGCCCGGAACGGCCGGCGACAAACTGGCGGATCTGGCCGATGAACGAAGTCAGAGTGTCGTCTGCCTGGTGGAGGTGGACTTCACCGGTCGCCGCGTTGGCGTCGTCCCCGACGAGGCGGAAGCGTTCATCGACCGACTCTCCGGGCGTCCCGGGGTGGAGTGCCGCGGACTGATGACGGTGGCCCCGCTCGGAGAAGACCCCCGGCCCAGCTTCCGAGCGCTTCGCGAATTGCGGGACCGACTTCTCGATGCACACCCCGGGCTGACGGAGCTATCCATGGGCATGTCGGCGGATCTCGAAGCTGCGGTGGAGGAAGGCGCTACCATGGTGCGGGTCGGGTCGGCGATCTTCGGCCCCCGGCTGTAAGGAGGCGACGATGGCAGGAGCATGGCGGAAGACGCTCACGTACCTTGGCTTGGTGGAGGACGAGGACTACGAGGATGTCGAGCCGGGCGGCGAGGAAGAGATGTCCACGCCCGTTCGTGCCGGGACGCTTCGGCGGCTGGGACGTTCCGAACCGGCGATGGGCCAGCCCGTCGAAGCGACGCACCACGAGGCGATCGTGCGCACGATCCCTCAATCCCGACCCGGTTCCGGTTCCAGCATCCATCGGGCCGAACCGAAGCGGTTCAACGAGGCCCGGGAGCTGGGGGAGCGGTTCAAGGCCGGTGTCCCGGTGATCATGAGTCTTCAGGGAACCGAGGACCAGATCGCCAGGCGCCTCGTGGACTTCGCATCGGGACTGGTCTTCGGACTGGGAGGAAAGATCGAGCTTGTGGCGAATCGCGTCTACCTGCTCACCCCGCACGACATGGAGGTGTCGGCCGAGGAGCGGGAGCGCCTCCGGGAGGGCGGCTTCTACAACCAGTTCTAGATTTGGCGGCCGCCCGCTCGGTTCGATAGCCTCCCCGCTCGGGATTACCGGAAGGTGGAGCCGTTGTGACTCGCATCGTATGCATTCTCCTCACGGTGTATTGGTTCGTCCTGTTCGTGCGTATCCTCATGTCCTGGTTCCCGGGCCCGCGCTCAGGGGCCGGAGGAGCCTTCTTCGAGATCGTGCACGACGTCACCGAGCCCGTACTGAGACTCGTTCGCGGACTCCTGCCGCCGATTAGGATGGGAGCCATGGGAATGGACCTATCGCCGATCATCGTGTTCGTGGCGATCGGGATCTTGCAGGCTGCTCTCGGTTGTTCCTTCGGACTCTAGGGGGGTTCCATGCTGAGGAGGAAAAAGAAGGAGACACAGCACGAGGCTGCCGGGTTCACCGAGGAGCCCGGGGTGGGGCCGGAGCGACGCCGTCTCACACCGACGGACGTCCAGGAGAAGGTCTTCCGTCTGTCGTTCCGGGGCTACAACGAACAGGACGTCGATCGCTTTCTCGACGAGGTCACCGAGGAGCTGGCGTCCTTGTACGAGGAGAACAAGCGGTTGCGGGAGGGAGCCGAGGACGGTGGGGGAATGGCCTCGACCGAGATCCTGAAAGAGGCGGAGCGCCGCGCGGGTGAAACCGTTCGGCAGGCCCGCGAATACGCGGCCCGCCTCATGGAGGACGCGGGAAAGCGCACCACCGAAGGCGTCACTGCAGTTGCGGCAGCGACGGCCCCCTCCTCCTTCCTTATCCGGGAACGAGACTTCCTTCAGCGGTTGGCGTCGCTGATCCAGGAGCACGCCGAGGCCGTGAAGACCCAGGCCCGAGGGTCGAAACCGGCCGAATCCCCGAAGGTCGAGCTGCCTCCCTCTCCTCCGACCATGCCGGAGGAACCCGTTGCGGTGGTTCCGTCTGCCCCGATGGGTGAGACGGCATCGACGTCGGAGACGACCCAGGCCCACGAGCCGTTCCTCGACGACTGGGAGGGAACGTTCTCCAGCGGGTCCGAGGAACAGCCGTTCGCCGAAACCACGAGCGACATGTTCCCCGAACGCGCGGAGTCCAAAGAGGGAGAGCGCGGAAAGGACCGAGAGGAGGAGCCGTCGCTCCGGGAGCTCTTCTGGGGCGAGGAATAGGCCGACCCGACCGGAAGAGCAGCCAGATCAGCTGAGGCGGAGGGCCCCGTGTATGTGCTGTCGCTCGTTTTCTTGCTCGCCTCTGTGGCCTCGCTATGGCTCGGAGTTCTCAGGGGCGGCCTGACCCTGGTCTTCGTCTCTATCGGCTTCAGCGTGCTGGCTGCGCTCTTCCTGGCCGCGAGCGTCCTCCGGAGGCGGTCAGAGGAACCACCGGAGGGGGAAGGCGTCCCGGAGAGTCGCGTGGACGAGTGGCGGTCGGCGCCGATGACGCCGCCACGTTCGGCGAGGGCAGACGAGGGGAACGACCCGGCAGGAGAAGGCAGCCCTCTGGCAAGAGAGTCGCTGGTGGGGATCGTTGATCGTCCTCTCGCCGAGCGCCACGTCGCCGAGAGCGAAGCCCCACCGATGACCTGGGATTCTTCCGTGGCCGGGGTCCTCGGACCCGACGTGGTCGTGTCGGATCGGGGCACGTATCACCTCCCCAGCTGCGAGCTTGCTCGGGGGGATTCGTCGGTCAACATGAAGCGCGCCGTGGCCAACCGGCTTGGGCACATCCCCTGCGGAGTGTGCAGACCCGGCTAGTTCTCCCGGCGCCGGAGGGCGAGGCGCACCGGAGACCCTTCGATCGCACCTTCCACCCGCTGCGCATCCGGCCAGTCGGGGGCACCCAGCTCGAGCCGAGCAGCAAGAACCTCTCCGCCGATCCAGTCCTTGTGTTCGGCAACGGCATCCGCCACATCCGCGGCGGCCTCGATCGACAGGTCGATCCGGTCGGTCACCTCGAGGCCCGCGGCCTTTCGAGCATCCTGGACCAACCGGACCAGCTCTCGGGCGGCCCCCTCGCTCCACAGCTCCGGAGTGACGTCCAGGTCGAGCGCCACCGTCAGACCTCCCTCTGCCTCGACGCCCCACCCCGCCTGGGTCTCCCGAGACAGCTCCACGTCGGCTGGATCCAGACTGAACGCCTCCGAGCCCACCTGGACGGTGACCGCCTGTCCGTCGGCGAGCGTGCCGGCGAGCGATCCGTCGTCCTCCGCCAGGACCCTCGCCAGCTCCTTGACTCGCGAACCGAGACGAGGACCGAGCGTCCTGAAGTTCGGCTTCGCTCGCCACCTGGCCAGCCGCTCCACCGATTCGGCAAACACGACCTCGCGGACGTTCAGCTCCTCCGCGATCTCCGTGAGCAGGGGGCGAAGCGCTTCGGGATCCCCGGGCACGTGGACCTCCGCTCGGGACAGAGGCTGCCGGACCTTCACACCGGCCTGGTTTCGGATGGTCCGGCCGAGGGACACGACATGCCGCGCAGTTCTCATCGCCTCGTCCAGTTGGGGGTCCTCGGCCTGCGGATCGGGTTCCGGATAAGAAGCGAGATGCACCGACTCGGGAGCACCATCTGACGCGAGATTTCTCCACAGCTCATCGGCGATGAACGGCGTGAAGGGCGCCAGAACCCGTGCCAGCGTGACCAGACATTCGTGCAGGGTCAGGTACGCGGACCATTTCTCCGCCCCCGCATCGGTCCGAGCCGGGTCCCAGAACCGTCTCCTCGATCTGCGCACGTACCAGTTCGAGAGATCGTCCAGGAACTGCCCGATCCGTCGCCCGGCAGCGGTGGCGTCGTAGCGTTCGAGACCGTCCCGAGCCTCCCGCACCGTTCCGGCCAGCTGCGAAAGAGCCCACCGATCGAGCGGCACGCGGTCCTTCACCTCGATGCGGTGACCCGATGGATCGAAGTCGTCCGCGTTCGCGTACGTCACGAAGAACGAGTAGACGTTCCAGACTGTCAGCATGAATTGGCGGACCACCTCGTCCAGCGCTTCGCCGTAGATGCGCCGAGGTGACCAGGGTGAGCCGCTCGTGAACATGAACCAGCGGAGCGCGTCGGCGCCCTGCCGGTCGATCACGGACCAGGGGTCGACAGCATTTCCGAGGCGCGTGGACATCTTCCGCCCGTCTCGGTCGACGACGTGGCCGAGCACCAGGCAGTTCCTGTACGCGGTGTCATCGTGGAGGAGCACCGCCTCGGCCATGAGGGAGTAGAACCACCCCCGCGTCTGGTCGACCGCCTCGGCGATGAAGTCGGCGGGGAACCGCTGCTTGAACTCGTCGAGACCCCGGCCGAGGTCGGGGTGATACCCCCATTGGGCGAACGGCATCGCTCCCGAGTCGTACCAGGCGTCGATGACCTCCGGCACTCGCCGGGACTCCGCGCCGCACTCCGGGCATCGGATCTCGACGTCATCGATGGAGGGCCGGTGGGGGTCGATGGCACTGACGTCTCGACCGGCCAGCTCCGAGAGCTCGGTGAGGGATCCCACCACCGTCACGTGGGCCTTGTCACACCGCCAGACCGGAAGCGGCGTTCCCCAGTACCGCTCCCGCGACAGCGCCCAGTCCACGTTGTTCTCCAGCCAGTCCCCGTAGCGGCCGTGCTTGATGTGATCCGGATACCAATTGACCGACTCGTTGACCTCGAGGAGCCGCTCCTTCTTCGCGGTGGTCCGCACGTACCAGGACGTTCGAGCCATGTACAGGAGCGGCGTGTCGCACCGCCAGCAGAGCGGATACGTGTGCTCGTACGTCTCCGCTCGCAGGAGCAGCCCGCGTTCCCGAAGGTCCTCGGTGATCTCCGGGTCTGCCTCTTTCACCGCCAGGCCGCGGACGTATTCGACGGGGGTCTCGTCGGTGAACCTGCCGAAGTCGTCGATGGGTCGGTACACGGGCCAGCCCTCCCGACGACCCAGCTCCAGATCCTCGGCCCCGAAGCCCGGGGCGATGTGCACGATGCCCGTGCCCTCGTCCATGCCCACGAAGTCCGCCGCCACCACACGATGGACGTCTTCTCCCGGAGTGGGGAACGGGGGTTCGTACCGCGAGCCAACCAGCGAGGCTCCATCGAAGGTCCAGGTGACCTTGGCGTCCTCGCCCAGCACCGGGTCCTTCAGGTGCTCGGCCACCACCAGGCGCTCACCGTCGAGTTCGGCCAGGACGTATGGCTGATCGCCGGCGACGGCCAGGCCGATGTTCGACACGAGCGTCCACGGTGTCGTGGTCCAGGCCACCAACGCCGCTCCTTCAAGATCCGGATGGGATGCCTCTCGCACGGGGAATTTCACGTAGACGCTGGGATCCGTCACCGTCGCGTACCCCATCGCGACCTCGTGGTCGGACAACGAGGTGCCGCATCGCGGGCAGTAAGCCACCGACTTGTCCGCCTCGAACAGGAGCCCGTTCCGATGCAGCTGCTTCAGGGACCACCACACGCTCTCGACGTACTCCGTGTCCATCGTCCAGTAGGCCTGGGACAGGTCGATCCAGAACCCGATCCGCTCGGTCAGCCACTCCCAGTCCTCCACGTAGCGAGTGACGGACTCCCGGCACAACCGGTTGAACTCCGCGATGCCGAACTCCTCGATGTCGCGTTTGGTTCGGGTGCCGATCTCCTTCTCCACCTCGAGCTCCACGGGAAGGCCGTGGCAGTCCCACCCACCCTTCCGGGGAACGAAGTGCCCGGTCATGGTCCTGAACCTCGGATAGATGTCCTTGAACACGCGGGATTCCACGTGATGGATGCCGGGTTTCCCGTTCGCGGTGGGGGGGCCCTCGTAGAACACCCACTCGGGACGACCTCTGGTGGCATCGAGGCTCTTCTCGAAGATCCGGGCGTTCCGCCAGAACTCCAGGATCTCCCGCTCCAGCGCAGGGAAGTCCACCTTGGGCCCGACCGGTCGGTACCTTGGCACCGTCTCCTCCTCCACGAAAAAAACCTCGTCCCCGATGCCGGGACGAGGCTCTGGCCCCGCGGTACCACCCCGCTTTGGCGACGCCTCACGGCGTCACCCTCTCGTTGCTCGCCTCCACGAGCTCCCGCGCTCACGGGCGGGACCCGGCTCCCCCTACTGCACCCCCGGCCCTGCAGGTGGCGGTTCAGGCTCGCGGCTCAGGGATGATCTTCGAGGGACCTCGCCGCCGGGCTTCCACCATCCCCGGCTCGCTCGGGCGGAGGCGCTCCCCCTACTCGTTCCCATCGTCGCCTTCACTCCTTATTGTATCGCCCCTCAAATCCCCTTCAGTCAGCTGAGAAGGCTGTTGCTTTGCTGAGCCCGGGGGTCCGTTGCGGCCCCCTGGGGCCCGTGCTACGGTCCGCCGCGCCATGGCAGTCACGAAAAGCCCCTTCGGGAAGAAGGAGCTCACCGACATCAAGAAGCTGCTTCTAAAGGAGCGCGAAGAGCTCCAGAAGCAGTTCACGGAGATCGAGCAATCCTCATTCGGGACGAATCAGTCAGAACTGTCCGGGGAGGTGTCCTTCGACGAGGAGTATGCCGACTCCGGCACCTTCACCTTCGAGCGCGAGCGGGACCTCTCGCTGTCCAACAACATCCGAGACCTCATCGAGAAGATCGATCGGGCGCTGGCCAGGATCGAGGCGGGGACCTACGGCCTCTGCGAGCGCTGTGGAAAGCCGATCGAGAAGGCCCGGATCAAGGCCCTTCCGTACGCCAGCCTCTGCATCAAGGACAAGCAGGCGGAGGAGCGGACCCGGTAGGAGGTTCGCGCTGAAGCGGCAACTGACGCTCCTTCTGTATGGGGCCGCCGGCGTCGCGTACGTCCTGGATCGGGTGACCAAGCTGGCGGCCGAGCGGCACCTGGAGGGAAGGCCGCCCATCGACGTCATCCCCGGGGTGCTCCAGCTCCGATACACCACCAACCCCGGCGGTGCGTTCGGCCTGTTCGGAGGGGCCACCTGGCTCTTCGTCGGTGCAAGCATCGTGGTGATCGCGATCATCCTGGTCGCCTCCAGGCGCCCACCGTCCCTTGCTGCCGCCGTGGCCCTCGGGCTGGTGCTCGGCGGTGCCCTGGGAAACTTGACCGACCGGGTCGTTCGAGGATCCGGAATCTCCGGTGAGGTCGTCGACTTCATCGACTTCCAGGTATGGCCAGTGTTCAACGTCGCCGACAGCTGCATCGTGCTCGGTGCTGCCCTTCTTCTCCTCACCGGGGCCCGGGGTTCCCGGACCGAAGCCGAGCCGACGGGATAGGCGCTGTGGCGGCCATCGAGGTCGAGGGCCGACCCGGGCGGCTCGATGCCGTGCTCGCCGCGATCACCGGTTTGCCTCGTGCGGACATCCAGCGTGCCATCGCGGACGGTCGTGTCCTCGTCGATGGCGAGACGAAACCGAAGTCCTTCCATCTTTCCGGGGGAGAACGGATCGCTGCGGACCTCCGTCCCCTGGGCGAGCTGCCCGCCGAAGAGGGCGGCGTTCCCGTACGGTACGAGGACGAGCATCTTTTAGTGGTGGCGAAGCCGGCTGGGATGCTGACCCACCCCACGGCCTCGAGGCGGACCGGCACCCTGGTGAACCGTCTTCTCGGAATGGGCATCCCACTGTCGAAAGGAGACGACCGCCCGGGCATCGTCCACCGGCTCGACGCCGGCACGTCCGGGCTGCTCGTGGTGGCGAAGGACGACGAGACACATGCAGGACTGCGGCGACTGCTCGCCACCCGTGAGGTGAAGCGCGAGTACCTCGCTCTGGTCCGAGGCTCCGTGGAGCACGACGCGTTCGAGGTCGACGCCCCCCTGGGGCGCCGGGGGGCGCGAATCACTGTGCAGCGGACCAGCGGCGTCGAGGCTTCGACCGACTTCGAAGTTCGGGAGCGTCTCCCGGCGGCAACGTTGTTGGTAGCCCGCCCCAGAACCGGCCGGACCCATCAGATCCGGGTGCACCTCTCCGCACTGGGGCATCCGATCCTCGGCGACCGCACGTACGGTGGGGGTGGCCACGACGCCGTCGGCCTGGGACTCACGCGGCCCTTCCTCCATGCATGGCGTCTGGCCTTCGATCATCCCGGCACGGGGGAGCGGTTGGAGGTGGAAGAGCCCCTGCCTGAGGACCTGTGGACAGCGCTGGAGCGAGCCCGGGCCTGACTACCGGCGGGCGCGTGCCGGCTCGCGCAGGTACAGCGCCGTGGTCCTCCGGACGTCCTCACGGGAACACAACAGCGCCTCCTCGACGGTGGGCGGGAGCGTCCGTTTCTGGATGAGGTCGTGGAGGCGCTTGGGGTCCACGGCCAGGACCGAGTCGTACAGTCCGAGCGGCTCCAGCAACCTCCGAACGGCCTCGGGGTCGGGGGCCGTCTCCAGCCGCTCCACGAGCTGGATGGCGCCGTCGGATCCGAACAGCTTCTTGAACCCGTGCTCCTCCGCGTATGCCTTGATCGTTCGAGCGAGCTCCTCCATCCGCCGCCACCGATCCCGGTCCTCCCGCTTCAGGGCGATCCACTCGTCCACGATCTCCGCGATCCTGGGGGCATCCTCGCGCTCGTACCGATGGCGGAAGACCGGGCACACCGGCTGGAAGTCGCACCAGTTGCACAACGGGTTCTCGCGGGGCTCGAAGAATCCGGCCTCGATGCGCTCGGCAACCGTGGCCACCCGTTGCCGCAGCCGGTCCAGGTCGGCGGGGGAGCGCGACGTTGTCATCCGGTGCCCGGGGAGGAGGAAGTACAGCGTGAGCCGCTCCGGCTCGATCCCCCAGATCTCCCGGGCGGCCAGGTGATAAAGGGAAAGCTGAAGGTCGGCATCCACCGACCTCCGTGGTGGGAGGCGCCTGTTGGTCTTGTAGTCGATGACCTCGTAGCCGCCGCCGGGGAGTCGGTCCAGGCGATCGATGATCCCGGCGAGCTCCACTCCCTCCACCTCGATCCGGAATCGATACTCGAGCGCCGCAGGGATCCGGAACGAGTCGGCGTTCTCCCGGTGGTACGCCTCCAGAACCTGCCGGGCGTGCTCTCGATAGAGGCGCTCCTCGGACTCGTCTCGGAACCCGTCCGAGACCCACTCATCGTCGAGGAACTCCCACAGATCCCCGAGCGTCGGCGCGACCGGAACGGGACGGTCGTGGAACCGGTGGAGGGTCCGGTGGAGGGAATCCCCGAAGGCCATCGCCGGTGACGATGTCGTCGGCCGGCGCTCCTCGTACTCGTACTTGTACTTCGCCGGGCACGTCTCATACGTCTTGATGCTCGAGTACGAGAGCCTCATCGGACCTCCGGGCTTGACCAGCCTTGTGTCGAAGTATAGAGTTTGCCCCGACAGAATTACAACTATGTGATTATCCCCAGGTTTTCCACACCGACGGTCCGGGGGCGTGGTGTCGGAGCCGGGACGTAGCGTTTCGGAGCGTGATGGGCCGGGCCGGATTCGTCCACCTCCATACGCACAGCGAGTTCTCCCTGCTCGACGGCGCTTCCCGGGTCGGAGCGCTCTTCGAGAAGGCAGAACGCTACGGCATGCCCGCCCTTGCCCTCACCGACCACGGGACGATGTTCGGGGCGCTCGACTTCTACAAGGCGGGCGTGGCCTCGTCGGTCAAGCCGATCATCGGCGTGGAGGCGTATGTTGCCCCGGGTTCGCGATTCGACCGCACCCCGGGTGAGAACGACGAGAACTATCGACACCTGACGATCCTCGCTCGCAACGAACAGGGCTATCGGAACCTCCTACGCCTGGTCACCGCGG
Organism: Actinomycetota bacterium; assembly: GCA_035697085.1. Taxonomy (GTDB): domain Bacteria; phylum Actinomycetota; class UBA4738; order UBA4738; family CALAEC01; genus DASQUW01. The sequence goes on along the minus strand of DASSDP010000140.1, from coordinate 13,948 downwards.
CGCACATCGAGGGCTTCTACCATCGGCCCCGGATCGACAAGGACCTCCTAGCCGAGTGGAGCGCCGGGCTGATCGGGCTCTCCGGCTGTCTGGCCTCCGAAACCTGCCGGCACCTGTTGGCCGGGCAGGAGAAGAAGGCCCAAGCCGCAGCCGCCGCCTACCGCGACATCTTCGGGCGGGACTCGTTCTACGTGGAGCTACAGGATCACGGGCTGGACGACCAGCGGCGAGTCACACCGATGCTCCTCAAGGTGGCCGGCGACCTCGGGCTCCCTGTGGTGGCCACCAACGACATCCACTACTCGGAGAAGGAGCACTCCCGGGCCCACGACGTCCTCCTGTGCATCCAGCAGCCCGGCAAGGTCCTCGCGGACACCGACCGCCTGAAGTTCGACACGGAGGAGTTCTACGTGAAGTCCTCCGAGGAGATGCGGGAGCTGTTCCGCGACCTGCCCCAGGCATGCGACGCAACCCTCGAGATCGCGGAGTCGTGTGAGCTGTCGCTGTCCTTTGGGGAACTGCACCTCCCGAGGTTCGAGCCACCGGAGGGAAAGGGACTCGAGCAGCACCTCCGGGATCTCGTTCAGGAAGGGGCGATCCGCCGGTATGGCAAGGTCAGCCAGGAGATCCGAAACCGATTGGAGCACGAGCTCACGATCATCTGCTCGATGGGTTTCGCCGGGTACTTCCTCATCGTATGGGACCTCATGCGCTTCGCCAGGGAGCGGGGGATCCGGGTGGGGCCGGGACGCGGCTCAGCCGCAGGGTCCGTCGTCTCGTACTGCCTCAGCATCACCGACATCGATCCCCTTCGCTATGGACTGATCTTCGAGCGCTTCCTCAACCCTCAGCGGAAACAGATGCCCGACATCGACATGGACTTCGACGAGCGCGGTCGGGATGAGGTCATCCGATACGTGGCCGACCGGTACGGGTCCGATCACGTCGCCCAGATCATCACCTTCCAGACGATCAAGGGGAAGCAGGGGATCCGGGATGCGGCCCGGGTCCTCGGGTATCCGGCCTCGGTGGGGGATCGCCTTTGCAAGATGTACCCCCCGGCAGTGCTCGGCCGGGAGAAGCCGATCGAAGACGCCCTGGAGCAATCCCACGAGCTCCGGGACAGCTACGAGAACGAGCCGGAAGCGAAGGAGATCATCGACAACGCCAGGACCCTGGAGGGACTGCGCCGGGAGGACTCGGTGCATGCCGCAGGGGTGGTCATCGGTGACGCCCCCCTCGTCAACTACCTGCCTCTGAAGCTCTCAAAGGACTCTCGCGACGACTCTCGGCGCATCGTCACCCAGTTCGACATGCACGGGGTGGAGGAGCTGGGCCTGTTGAAGATGGACTTCCTCGGCCTCCGCACCCTCTCCGTGATCGATGACACGGTGAAGATGCTTCGTGAGCAAGGGGTGGATGTCGCCATCGACCACGTCCCCCTCGACGATGAGCCCACCTACGAGATGCTCCGCGGTGGCGACACCACGGGAGTCTTCCAGCTCGAGGGGGCCGGGATGCGATCGCTGATCCAGCAGTTGGCCCCGAATCGCTTCGAGGACCTCATGGCCCTGGTGGCCCTGTATCGTCCCGGACCGCTCAGCCAGGGCATGCACGTGGAGTACGCGGAGCGGAAGCACACACGCCGGCCGGTGACGTTCCCCCACACCGACCTCGAGCCGGTGCTCGAGAGCACCTACGGGATCATCGTGTATCAGGAACAGGTGATGGAGATCGCCGTCCGGCTGGCCGGCTACACCATGGGAGAGGCCGACTCGCTCCGCTACGCGATCGGGAAGAAGAAGCGGGACAAGATCGCGGAGCACCGGAAGAAGTTCACCTCGGGGGCGATGGACCGCGGCTATGAAGAGCCGTTGGCTCGGCAGATCTTCGACCTCATCGTTCCCTTCGCCGACTACGGATTCAACGCGTCCCACGCGTGCGGATATGCCCTCATCGCCTATCAGACTGCGTTCCTGAAGGCCCATCATCCCGTGGAGTACATGGCCGCCCTTCTCACCAGCGTCAAGGACGACAAGGACAGGAAGCCGTTCTACCTGAACGCGTGCCGGATCATGGGCATCACGGTCCTTCCGCCGGACATCAACGCTTCCGACATCGACTTCGCATCCTCAGGTCCGGACATCCGCTTCGGTCTGTCGGCCGTGCGCAACGTCGGCGCCGGAGCCGTCGCCCGCATCATCGAGGCCCGCCGAGCCAAGGGAGACTTCGTCACGTTCACGGACTTCTGCCGGAAGGTAGATCCCGGGATCCTTCACAAGAAGGTGCTGGAGAGCCTCATCCTGGCTGGAGCGTTCGAATCCCTCGGCTACCGGCGGCGGGGTCTCCTCGAGACGTACGAGAAGGTGGCCGCTCCGATCCTCGCCGACCGTCGGGCGGAGGCAGCCGGGCAGTTCTCGTTGTTCGGAGGACAGGGTCCCAAATACGAGATCGACGAGTCCGTGCTCTCCACCGAGGAGTTCGAGAAGCCCGCCTTGCTTCGGCACGAGAAGGAGATGCTCGGGCAGTACGTGACCGACCACCCTCTGCTTGCCGTGCGCGGCCAGCTGGAAGCGCAGACGGACATCGAGATCTCGGAGCTCGCCTCGCTCGGCGACGGCGACATCGTCACCGTCGGGGGCATCGTCACCACGCTTGCCAGGCGGTACACCAAGAAGGGCGAGGCCTACCTGATCTTCCGCCTGGAGGATCTTGCCGGAGGCGTGCAGGTGATCGTGTTCCCTTCGCTGTACGAACGAACCCAGGATGTGATCGCTGTCGACGCCGTCATCATGGTTCGAGGACGAGTTGACCTCCGAGGACGGGAGCTGCAGCTGGTGGCGTCCGAGGTCCGCCCGCTGGAAGGAGCCGGCGGCGATGGCGCGCGGCAGATCGAGGCCCCCGTCACGCTGGAAGTTCCCTCCCAACAGTGCACCGACGGCCTCGTGGTCAGGCTGAAGGAGGTACTGGCGGGCCACCCGGGCGAGCTTCCGGTGGTCCTTCGGCTCGTCTCGCAGGTCGGCGGCCAGACGCTCCGGCTCGGCGAGGGCTACCGGGTCGACGGCTCGGTGGGGCTTCTCTCCGAGCTTCGAACGCTCCTCGGGCCCGAAGCCGTCAGGTGACGTCTCCGTTTGACGCCACATACCACGACGGTCACAATTGGCGGACTTTGCCCGAGTCCCCTCTTCATCCAGGAGTCACTCGATGATGCAAGGAACCAGAAGCGGTGGCAGCTCCCCGTGGGCGGTGGGTCTCATCGGTCTTGGTGGGGTGCTGGTCGTGCTCGGTTCCATCCTTCCGTTCGTCGCGGGTTCCGCGGGGGGGCCATTCGAAGGCCAGACGTCGAGCGGCCTTCGATACGCCGATGGGAAGTTCGACCTGGGTGTGGGCATCGGCCTGGTGGTGATCGCCGTTCTGATCCGGGGCCTTCGCCTGACGCTGTTCGGCACTCGGATCCTCAGTGTCATTGCCACGGTCGCCGCGGCGATTATCCTGTACGCAACGATCGTCGACGTAGCGGACGTGGCGAAGCTCCCGGAAGTGGACGTGGGCCTCGGCCTGTACTCCGTCGCGGTGGGAAGCGCCTTCGCGCTCATCGGTGGAGCGCTGGGCCTCATCGCCAGAGGGAAGGCCGCTCCTATGCACTCCGGGGACATGGAGCCACCCATGCCGGCTCCTCCTCCACCGGAGCAGCCACCCGAACCGGCTTCGTCTTGATCACATGACCATCGATCGGGGAGGTACCGGATGAACGGCACGGAGGTGAAGCGGCCATCGGCCGCGGCAGGGCTGACCATTCTCGGCGGAGTGGCAATGGCGATCGGGGCCATTCTCCCGTTCGCCAAGGTCGAGGCCGGCGAGCTACCCATCCCTTCCCAAACCGTGGGCGGCCTCGACACCGCTGACGGGAAGCTGTTCCTCGGAGTCGGCATCGCCCTCATCGTTCTGGGCGTGCTGATCTGGATGGCCAGGTCCCGGGGTCTCCGAGTGGTGGCGGCCGTGCTGGCGCTGCTCGCAGCCGGGTTCATGCTCTACGCGGCCATCATCGACATCACCGGCATCGAGGATGAAAGTCTGGATGCCATCGCCGAGGCCGGAGCGGCGCAGACCGCCGGGGTCTCCGTTGAGCAGGTTCGAGACGCTCTCGACCAGTTCAACGTCTCCGTCAAGACGGGGATAGGGCTCTACATCGTGCTTGTTGGATCGGCGATCGGGGCGGTCGGAGGCCTGCTGGGGTTGCTGGCCAAGCGACCCGAGCCGGTGATGCCAGCCGCGCCCCCACCGCCGGGACCCCCACCGCCTCCCATGGAGCCGACGGGGCCGTAGGGGCCGGACCCTCGGGGAGCGTGCCGGGGGAGGGATTTGAACCCTCACGGGCTTTCGCCCAAGGGCTTTTGAGGCCCTCGTGTCTGCCGTTCCACCACCCCGGCCGAGGCGAGTATAGGGCTGGCGACGGCCCGTCCTCGGCGGCTGCTCGGGCGTACACCTATGCAGAGGGGAGTGGCGCGGTCAGGTAGCCTCGGGCACCCCGACTGTGGTAAACATGCTCGACCTGTTGGGAGGCAGGGACCGTTGGGTAGAGAGGAAAGGGGGGAAACGCATTTGAGGGATCGGTCCCACTTCGGTTGGTAAGTTCACTAGCTCGCACAAGGAGGAGTCAATGAAGAAACATAAGTTTGCTTTGCTCACTATGTTCGCGGCGTTGTCGCTGATTGCGGCAGCGTGCGCGGGCGAGGACACGCCCAAGGGCGGCGACGGAACGGCCCCCCCAGGAAAGGATCTGTGCGGCGCCGACGAGTTCGGCTGCGTGGAGATCGCCGAGGGCGACCCGATCCAGATCGGCACCCTGCTCGTGATCTCTGGCGAGAACGCCAGCCTGGGGCAGGACAGCCAGAACGGCGCCGTCCTGGCCATGGACTTCCGCGACACCCCCGGTGAGATCGCCGGCCATCCGGTGGAGTTCAACCACCAGGACGACGGCTGCTCTGCCGAGGGTGGACAGGCGGGCGCCACGGCACTCGCTGCCGAGCCGCAGATCGTGGCGGTCATCGGGACGAGCTGCTCCAGCGCCGCGCTGGGAGTGGCCGACACCATCCTCAGTGACGCGGGGATCGTGATCATCTCGCCGTCGAACACTGGGCCGGCGCTGACCGACCCAGCGACGCACCAGCCGTTCTACCTGCGGACCGCGCACAACGACTCGATCCAGGGCGCGGCCGTGGCGAACTTCGCGTTCAACGAGGCTGGATGGCAGACGGCATCCACCATCCACGACGGGAGCCCATACGCTGACGGTCTGCAGCAGGTGTTCGCGGACACGTTCAGCGGCCTCGGCGGCACCATCGCCAGGCAGGAGGCCGTGCAGGTCGGTGACACCGACTTCAAGCCCCTGCTGACGGACCTCGCCGCCGACCAGATCGACGGGCTGTACTACCCGATCTTCGTGGCGGAGGGTGGCCTCATCACCGCCCAGGCCCGGACTGTTGGGGGTCTATCCGACACCGATCTGGCCGGATCTGACGGCATGTTCACTCCGGACTGGATCGAGGCGGCCGGAGCGGACAACGCCGAGGGCGTGTACATCTCGGGACCGGACCTCACCGCGCTTGCGGACCCCGAGTTCTACGAGAACGAGTTCCTCCCCGCGTACCAGGAGGCGTTCGGAGAGGAGCCCCAGTCGGTGTTCCACGCGCACTCGTTCGACGCCATGAACCTCATAGCGGACGCGATCGAGTCGGTTGGATTCGACGATGGTGGCACGTTCAAGATCCCTCGGACGGCGCTGAAGGACGCACTGTTCTCAGTGACGGATTCTCCGGGAATCGTCGGCAACTTCACCTGCAACGAGAACGGTGACTGCCTGCCGTGCGCCACGATGTCTGTCCACCAGGTGGCTGGCGGCGACTTCGGTGACCCGATCTACACCGAGGAGCTCTGTCTCGAAGGTTAGGCAGAGGGATCTGAGCTAGGTAGGTTCGCTATGGGTGGGCCGACGGCCCACCCATAGCCCTACGATTCGGATCAGGAATGGCAGAACAGACGGCTGAGAGGGAAGCGCCCCCGCCTCCGCCTTCGGCGCCGAGGCGTCGTCGCCTTGCGCTTCCCGAGCGCATCCCTGTCAGGGGCACGATCCTGGTGATCCTCTCGATCGCCATCGTCCTGGGGGTCGTGATCGGAACGGCGTCCACGCTTCGAACCGGCCGGTTCACCGGCGCGAACTGGATCGACCTCGTCATCAACGGGGTAGCCCGGGGAAGCGTCTATGCCCTGATCGCTATGGGCTACACCCTCGTGTACGGCATCCTGTTCATGATCAACTTCGCCCACGGCGAGGTGTTCATGGCCGGGGCATTCACGGCGCTCTTCGCAGCCTTCGCCCTGGAGGAGCACGGCGTCCTGAACTCCAATCCGATCCTGTCGATCGGCATCCTCTTCCTGGTATCCATGGTCACCTCGATGACCGTGGCCCTCCTCCTCGAGCGCGTGGCCTACCGTCCCCTGCGGGGCGCTCCCCGCCTCGTTCCCTTGATCACGGCGATCGGGGCCTCGCTGTTCCTCCAGTACACGTTCCGAGGACTGTACAGCGCCCAGGCCCGTGCGTACCCCAGGATCAACATCATGGAGGGGAGTTGGACCATGTTTGGGGCGGCCGTGGCCAGGGCTCAGGTGGTGGTGATCCTCGGAGCGCTCGCCCTCATGATCGGGCTCTATCTTTTCATCGCCCGCACCAGGACCGGGCGTTCGATGCGAGCGGTGGGGGAGGACAAGGAGATCGCCAGCTTGATGGGGATCAACGTGGATCGGACCATCGTGACCACGTTCGCCATCGGAGGCCTCCTTGCCGGTGCGGCCGGGATCCTGTACGTGTTCCTGTTCAACCAGGTCATCTTCACCATGGGGTTCTTCGCGGGGATCAAGGCGTTCACCGCAGCCGTGCTCGGTGGGATCGGAAGCATCGCCGGAGCCGCGATCGGTGGTGTGCTCTTAGGGGTCTTCGAGGCCGTGGGGCCTATCCTGTTCCTCACCGGGGCGGGTATCGACTCGCCGAACCAGCTCCAGCCGGTGGTGGCCTTCGGCATCCTGGTGCTGGTATTGATATTCCGGCCGGGCGGGATCCTCGGGGCTCCGGAAGAGAAGAGAGCCTGAGGTGGCCGAGAAGGTCCGAACCCCGACGCGGCGGGCCGTGATCATTGGCGTCATCGCCGGCGTGGTGGGGATCTATCTCGCTGCCACGGGGAACATCCTCCGGTTCCACACTCGAAACGTGCTCACAACCGCGGACGGAGAAGGGATCCTTCAGCTCAGCTACACGTTCCTTCTTCTGGTCATCCTCGCGGCGGCGTACCGGGCGGCGCGAGGCACATCCGAACAGCAGCCCGACCCGGCGAGGCGCATCGGTCTCGGAGTCCTGACTGGGGGGGTCGCAGGCGCCGTGGTCGCGTTATTCGTCGCGGCGATGAAGGCCCTCATCGAAGGAGGGCTGATCGTTACGGAGATCACGCCGGAGATCAGGGCCGTGCTGCTTGACGACATCCTGCTGTTCGGTCGAGGCTTGGGCGCCGGTTCGGCGTTGCTGATCGGCCTCGGTGCGGCTCTGGGGGCGGTCGCTGCCTCCGTCCACCTTCTGGATCGCAACAATCGCCGGCCGCTCATGGTCGGGTTCGTGGCCACACTGCTGGTGAGCCTGATGGAACCCTTGCTCCGGGTGATCATCGAGGGCCTGGGGGTGGACACAGCGTGGCTCTACCAATCCCGGGGGCTGACCGTCACCGGAGCGATCATCGTGTTCGTCGTTGTCGCCGGGTTATTGACAGCGTGGACACGAAGGGGCGACCTCGTCAGAGAACGGGTCCGGCAGCTTCCGACCCAACAGCGATCCGTGCTCCGGTGGAGCACCATCGCGCTGTTCATCCTGTTCCTGCTCTTCCTTCCTTCCTTGGCCGGCCTCCGCGTGAGCGAGGTGCTCACCACGATCGGGATCTACGTCCTTCTCGGTCTCGGACTGAACATCGTGGTCGGATACGCGGGCCTGTTGGACCTGGGCTATGTGGCCTTCTTCGCCGTGGGGGCGTATGTCACGGCGATTCTGACCTTCCGTTCCTCGTTCCTCGTGTCGGAGTCGGGCGTCAGTGTGGCCCAACTGGATCTTGGCGACAAGGGATTCACGAACTTCTGGGTGGCGTTGCCGATCGTGGTCATCCTCGCCGTGATCATCGGGGTCTTGATCGGTGCCCCGGTGCTCCGACTGCGGGGGGACTACCTGGCCATCGTGACGCTCGGGTTCGGTGAGATCATCCGGGTGCTGGTGGCATCCGACTGGTTGCGACCGTGGCTCGGAGGGGCCCAGGGCATCATCGCTCCCGATGACATACCACCGGCAACGCTGGAGCTTCGAAAACCTGCCAACCTGTACTTCCTGATCCTCGCCGCGGTGCTTCTCGCTGCGTTCATCTCCTACCGTCTCGTGGATTCTCGCGTCGGGCGGGCGTGGGCCGCCATGCGGGAGGACGAGTCCGTGGCCGAGGCCATGGGGATCAGCGTGATCAAGTACAAGCTCCTGGCCTTCGCCATCGGAGCCGGGATCGCCTCGCTGGGCGGCGCGTTCTTCGCTGTGAAGATCGGCTCGGTCTTCCCCAACAGCTTCAAGCTCATCGTCTCGATCAACGTCCTCGCCGTGATCATCCTGGGGGGGATGGGAAGCATCCCCGGAGTGATCGTCGGCTCCATTGTGCTCGTCGGTCTCCCGGAGCTCCTCAGAGAGTTCGCCGAATACCGGCTGCTGTTCTACGGGGCCATCCTGGTGGCCATCATGATCTACAAGCCCGAGGGTCTCGTCCCGAACAAGCGCCGCGTCCGCGAGCTCCACGAGGTCGACGAGGAGGAGGCCCAGTTCGCTAAACGCGCCGGCGAAGACACCGCGGCCCCGGTGGTCACCGCGGGCGGGAGTGACGAGAAGTGAGCCCCCTGCTCGAGGTCACCGGCCTGTCCAAGCGGTTCGGAGGCGTCCGGGCAGTGGACGGCGTCGACTTCCGCGCAGACCAGGGCGAGATCGTGGGCGTGATCGGGCCGAACGGCGCGGGAAAGACCACCCTGTTCAACGTGGTCACGGGGTTCTACCCATCCGATGAGGGCACGATGCGCTTCGATGGGCACAGTCTCAACGGATTGAAGCCAAACCAGATCACCAGGCTGGGTATCGCCCGAACATTCCAGGCTGTCCGGCTGTTCCCCGCCATGACCGTGCTGGAGAACGCCATGGTGGGACAGCACGCCCGGACCCGATCCGGGGTGCTCGGCGCGGTCCTCGCCCTCGGTCCCACCCGCCGGGAGGAGGAGCACATCCAGGCACAAGCGCGGGAGATGCTGGCGTTCTTCGGAGACCGCCTCGTGGGTTTCCGAGAGGACCAACTCGCGTCGGAGCTCGCCTACGCCGACCGGCGACGGCTCGAGATCGCCCGGGCCATGGCCACGGAGCCGAAGCTGCTGCTCCTGGACGAGCCTGCGGCCGGCATGAACCCCCAGGAGAAGAAGGACCTGATCCAGCTCATCGCTCGCCTCCGGGACGAACGTGGATACTCGATCGTGCTCATCGAGCACGACATGGCAGTGGTCAGCGGCATCTCGGAGCGCGTGGTAGCGCTGGACTACGGTCGCAAGATCGCGGAGGGGACCTACGAAGAGGTCTCCAGCAACGAGCGAGTGATCGAGGCCTACCTGGGGAAGCAGAAATGATGGACACGAAGACCGACGACCGGTCGATCCTTTCCCTGAAGGACGTGTTCACAAGCTACGGTCCGGTGCGCGTCCTGGAAGGAGTCTCGATCGACATCCGTTCCGGGGAGATCGTCTGCATGCTCGGCTCGAACGCAGCGGGCAAGACGACAACGCTTCGTACGATCCTCGGGATGACCAAGCCGAGCGCGGGGGAGATCGTCCTCGACGGCGAGCGGATCGACGGTTTGAACACGACCGAGGTCGTGGCCAAGGGAATCACGATGGTTCCCGAGAACCGGCGTCTCTTCGCCAAGATGACTGTCCGGGAGAACCTGGAGATCGGGGCGAACCTCAGAGACGACAAGGAGGGTATCCAGGAGGACATCCAGCGCGTGTTGAAGCTCTTCCCCCGGCTGGAGGAGCGCCTCAGCCAGAAGGCGGGCACGCTCTCCGGAGGCGAGCAGCAGATGCTGGCGATCGGCCGGGCCCTCACCGCCAAGCCGAAGGTCCTCCTCATGGACGAGCCCTCGATGGGACTCGCACCGATCCTGGTGGAACAGGTCTTCGAGACCATCAAGGAGATCAACCAGCAGGGAACCACGATCTTCCTCGTCGAGCAGAACGCCAACATGGCCCTCTCAGTGGCCCACCGCGGCTACGCGATCCAGACGGGGCGGATCGTTCTTTCCGATACCGCCCAGGCACTTCGAGACAACCCCCTGATGCAGGAGGCGTATCTCGGCGTCCTCGAATGACGCTCCCGCACATCGGCGGGCGGGAGCTCGAACGGATCCTCCCGGTTTCCCAAGCGATCGACGTGCTGGAACGAGCCTTTGAGTCGGCTGCCCGCGCTGAGACACCGCTGAGGAACCACGTCGAGGTCCCCGGAGGGGAGCTCCTCCTCATGCCCGCAAGTGGAGAACAGGGTGTGGGCGTGAAGCTGGTGACGGTTGCCCCGGAGAATCCCGGACGGGGGCTGCCGTTCCTTCACTCCGTCTATGTGCTGTTCTCGCCCGAGAGCCTGGAGCCCCGGCTCACCCTTGAGGGAAGCGCCCTGACGGCGTTGCGCACGTCCGCGGTCTCGGCGGTGGCCACACGGCACCTGGCTCGGCCCGAGTCCGCGCGACTGGTGATCTTCGGCGCGGGGGTCCAGGCCAACGCTCATCTGGACGCCATGGTGGCCGTGCGCCCGATCGAGCGTGTTCGAGTCGTGTCACGGTCTCTGGAATCCGCTGAACGCCTGGCCGAGCGGGCCCGGACGCTGAACCTGGACGCGGCCGTGGCCGGACCGGAAGTGGTGGACGAGGCCGACATCGTCTGCACCTGCACCACCAGCCCCTCGCCGGTGTTCGACGGTAGGCTCCTCTCCGACGGAGCCCACGTGAATGCGGTGGGCGCGTATCGTCCCGAGACGCGGGAACTGGACGACGAAACCATCGGGCGGGCAAAGATCGTGGTTGAAACGCGAGAGGCGGCACTGGCGGAGGCCGGCGACCTGCTCATCCCTATCGGCGAGGGGTTGATCACGGCTTCGGACATCTCCGCGGATCTCGGCGAGGTCGTCAGGGGAGCGATGGTTCGCACATCGAGCGATGACGTGACGGTGTTCAAGTCGGTCGGCGTCGCATTCGAGGACCTGGCCGTGGCCGGCGCGGTGCTGGAGCGGGGGCAGTGGTAGCGGAGACCGACGTGGTCGTCATCGGCGGGGGAGTGATGGGAGCCGCGACGGCGCGGGCCCTCGGCAGGCGTGGCCGGGAAGTCGTTCTGCTGGAGCAATTCGAGCTCGGGCACACTCGCGGCTCCAGCCACGGGACATCCCGGATCTTCCGATTCTCGTACCACGACCCCATCTACGTGGGGATGGCCAAGGAGGCCCTCCCGCTGTGGCGGGAGCTGGAAAGGGAGTCGGGACGCGACCTGCTCACTACCACCGGCGGCCTGGACCTGGGCGAAGCTCTGCACACCCACCGCCGGGCCCTGGAGACTCTCGGCGCCGCCTGTGAGCTCATCGACGGCGCCGAGGTCGGCGGTCGATTCCCGTTCCTGTCGATCCCGCCGGCCGAGCCAGTGCTGTTCCAGCCCGATGCCGGGATCGTGGCCGCCGAAGGGTCCGTCCGGGCGTTCGTCGCATCAGCACAAGGGCACGGAGTCGAGGTGCGAGAGCGGACCAGGGTCACCTCGCTCGCTGTTGCTGGCGACAGCGCGTTGATCGATACCGACGACGGGGCGTATCGAGCCAGGGTGGCCGTCGTCACGGCCGGGGCATGGGCCCGGTCGCTCCTTGCAGGGGTGGGAATGGACATCCCCACGACGCCGTCGCGAGAGACCGTGGCGTACTTTCGGCTTCCGGGTGGAACGTTACCGCCGAGCATGATCGATTGGTCTGATCATCCGCCCATCTACGCGCTGCACAGCCCCCCGGGCAGCTGGAAGGTGGCCGAGCACCACGCCGGGCCGACGATCCGGCACCCCGAAGAGGAAGGTGCGGTGAACGAGCAGGCGGTGGCACGGCTCTCTGCCTGGGTCGCGCGGAGGCTCCCTCGAGCCGACCCCCGGCCCCACAAGACGGAGACATGCCTGTACACGAACACTCCGGATGAGGACTTCATCCTGGAGCGGAGGGGCCCCATCGTGATCGGCTCGCCGTGCAGCGGTCACGGCTTCAAGTTCGCTCCCGTGATCGGGGAGCGTCTGGCCGACCTTGCAGTTGCGGTTTGAGACCCGACGCCCCTTCCAACTAGCATTGCCCAAGCGTTGCCGGGCGTCGCCAGCGTATATAGAGTGACGGCCACGGTAGAGAGGAAACCTAGGAGAGGAGGGGTCCCGTGAGCAAACGTCGCTATTGGGCACTGGGGCTGGTTGCCGCCCTGATGCTGGTGGCCACGGCCTGTGCCGAGGACACACAGCCGAAATCGCAACCGACGACACCGACGGAGACGACACCGACGGAAGAGGCGCCACCCCCAACGATCAAGGAGGGCGTCCTCCAGGTGGGGTCGTGCCTCGACTTCGCGCCGTTCGAATCGGTGGAAGGCGGCGACGAGGTCGGCTTCGACGTCGATCTCTCCGAGGCGATCGCCGAACGCCTGGGGCTCACGGTGGAGTGGGTCCGTGCGGACTTCGACACGATCTTCACCGCGGTGGCGTCGGACCAGTTCGACATGGTCGCGGCCGCCTCCACCATCACCGAGGAGCGTGAAGAGGTCGTGGACTTCTCGGACCCCTACTACAACTCGCGCCAGGCCCTCGTGGTCAACACGGCGGAGACGCCCGACATAACCTCGCAGGCCGATCTGGGTGAGGGTGACATCGTCGGCGTTCAGAAGGGGACCACCGGAGCCCAATACGCCAAGGACAACCTGGTCCCGCAGGGCGTGGAGCTGAAGACCTTCCAGGCAGCGCCGGATGCTTTCCGGGATCTGGAAGCCGGCGCCGTCGTAGCGGTGGTGAACGACGAGCCCTCCTCGGCCGAGCTCATCAAGGACCTCACCGGTCTTGAGATCGTCGAGCCCATCGACACGGATGAGAAATACGGGTTCGCCTTCTCGCCAAACAATCCGGACCTTCGAGACGCGGCGAACGCGGCGCTCGCGGAGATCATCGCCGACGGCACGTACGTGACGATCTTCGAGACGTACTTCCCCGGCGTGGAGGTTCCGCCGGAGTTCCAGCCGGCGTAGGAGCAGGAGGGGGATAGGGCCCGCGTCGAGAAGTCCAGACGCGGGCCCTTTCGCGTTCCGGGAGTGGGGACATGGAGGTAGTAGAGAGCCGCGGCCAGCGATTCACCGCCTGGATCCGCGACGGCCTTCAGGTGCCGCTATCAGCTGCGACTCTTCTGGTCGGAAGCGCGTCGATCGCCCTGGCCATACTCGGTCCCTTGGCCGTGGTTGCGGCTCACGGGTTCACCCCGTACGAGGCCATCGTGACGGCCTTCCAGTCGGATGCCACCGCTGTTGTTCTACTGACCGGGATCGCCATGGGCATCGCCGCTATCGGCGTGGGGTTCTCCATTTACAAGCGCATGCCCACGAAGCGGGCCAGGGAGCAGGCGCTTGCTGGCGCCATCCTCGGCATCCAGGCGGTGGTGCTGGCGGCGGTCTTCCTGTGGCTCCGTGCCGGGAACCCGGACCGGTTCACGTTCCACTTCCTGAACTTCGAGAAGTTGGAGGGGTTCGGAGGTGCCTTCGTCCGGGGTGCGAAGAACACCGTGACGCTGGCGTTCGCTGGGGAGGCC
>DASSDP010000139.1:0-23003 GCA_035697085.1 Actinomycetota bacterium | reverse complement strand
CAACGAAGTCCTGATCAAGGTCCACGCCTCGACGGTCAACCGGACGGACACGGGTCTTCGCAGCGCCGAGTACTTCATCAGCCGCTTCGTCACCGGCCTCCTGCGACCGAGGCACAAGATCCCCGGCACGGAACTGGCCGGGGAGGTCGAGGCAGTCGGCCCGGCCGTCACCGAGTTCAAAGCAGGTGACCACGTCTTCGGCGTCAGTGCCAAAACCGCCGGCGCACACGCAGAGTTCATCTGTCTGCCGGAGAGCGCGCCGCTCGCCCACAAGCCGACCGGCATGACGTTTGAAGAGGCGGCGGCGGTCCCCGACGGAGTCATCCTGGCGCTCTCCTTCCTGAAACGGGCGGATCTCCAGAAGAGGCGGAATATCCTCATCTACGGCGCGTCGGGATCGATCGGCACGGCGGGCGTACAGCTGGCCAACTACTTCGATGCGGACATCACCGCGGTATGCAACACGAAGAACGTCGAGCTCGTGCAATCCCTTGGCGCCGACCGCGTGATCGACTACACGCGGGAAGACTTCATGAAGGACGGCGAGACATACGACGTCATCTTCGATGCGGTCGGCAAGCTCTCATTCAAACAGTGCAAAAGCTCGCTGAAGACAGGAGGGATCTGGGCCTCATCCGACCTCGGACCATATTGGCAGAACCCGTTCCTGGCGCTTTGGACGTCACGGATCGGCGACAAGAAGGTGCTGTTTCCGATCCCGCGTTACAAGAAGCGGGACGTACTCTTTGTCAAGGAGCTCGTTGAGGCGGGGAAGTACCGGGCGGTCATCGACCGGCGATACCCGCTGGAGGAAGTGGTCGAGGCGAACAGGTACGTCGAGACGGGGCAGAAAACGGGTAACGTCGTTCTGACCATCAGCCACGACCGCACGATCTGAGCGAACACCGAGGAGGAGGCGTATGGACCTGGTGACCTCGAAGGACGGAACGACGATCGTGTACGACCGTCGAGGAAGCGGACCGGCCGTCATCCTGGTGGGTGGAGCCTTCGTCGACCGAACCGAGAACGCACCCCTCGCCGCGGAGCTGTCGGAGCAGTTCACCGTTTTCAACTACGACCGGCGCGGCCGTGGCGGCAGCGGCGACACCCTGCCGTACACCGTCGAGCGGGAAATTGAGGACATCGAAGCGCTGAGCGCCGAGGCCGGCGGGTCGGCGCACCTGTACGGCATCTCGTCGGGCGGTGCATTGGCCCTGGAGGCCGCGGCCGCGGGGGTCGAGATCGACAAGCTCGCCGTCTACGAGGTGCCGTACAACATGGCCGACGATGGGCCGCAGCGACATCAAGAATACGTCGAGCAGCTCGGGGCGTTCCTCGCCGAGGGGCGTCGGGGCGACGCGGCCGAGCTGTTCATGCGGCTGGCCGGGGCTTCCGACGAGATGGTCGCGGGGGCCAAGGACTCACCGATGTGGCCGAGCCTGGAGGCGATTGCGCACACCCTCGCTTACGACGCAGCGTGTATGGGAAACAACCACCCACCCACCGACCGGCTCGCCAGGATCACCCGCCCCACCCTGGTGGCTACCGGCGGAGGGAGCCCGGAATCCTTCGTGGGCGGGGGCGGCGACTTCTTCGGCAAAGCCGCGGACGCGATCGCCGCGAGCATCCCCCAGGCGGAGCGTCAGACCATCGAGGGCCAAACCCACATGGTCGACCCGACGGTGCTGGCTCCGGTGCTCGAACGGTTTCTTCACGGATGACATAGCCACCTAGCCGCGAGGACCATTGCTCGGCCCGGACATTCGATCAGGTGGAATTCCTCCGGCGGATGAAAGAGAGTTAGGCCGTCCCCGGCGAAAGGAAACGGCCATGGCCAAGCGAATGGGAATCTCCACCATCCTCCTCATCGCGGCGGTAGTGTGCTTCGTCCTCGCGCTCTTCGAGGTGAATCTGGGCGACCTCCAGTTGGTCACCCTCGGACTGGCGCTGTTCGCGGGGGCCTTTCTCGCTCGCGACCTCGCCTGACCTGACTGGCCGACCAGTCCACCTTCGCTCATTAGCCAACACGTCGTCGCATGAACCTCAGGCGGTGATGCGCCACACCGTGTCCTTCATGTAGCCGGAGAACCACACGGAATCGAAGGCCACGAGCACGTCTCCCAACGCGGGAGTGTCGGCGAAGATCTCCGTGACTGCTCCGGCTGCAGGGTCGATTCGGCCCAACAGGTAGTTGGCGGGGCGGAACCACACGCTAGATGCTTCGGCTGCGATCCCGCCGCCGACCCCGGGACCGCCGCCGGGGATGCGCTCGGTGATAGCCAGGCATCGCGGATCCGGCTACTTGCTCAAGGATCGGGTGACGGACGAGGACGAACTACTCGACGCGCTGGAGCGGCTCGCTGCCGGCGGGTCGGTGGTGGACCCAGAGGTCGTGTCAAGGCTGGTCCGCATGCCGAGGACCGAGAGCCTCATGCCGCAGCTGACGGAACGGGAACGCGAGATCCTGTCCCTGATGGCAGGGGGTCGCTCGAACCAAGCGATCGCACAGCGGCTTTTCCTGTCGAGCGTACCGTCGAGTCGAACGTCAGTCGGATCTTCGCCAAGCTCGGCCTCCTCCCCGCGGAGGACGATCATCGCCGGGTCCTGGCCGTCCCCTCGTACTTGCGCGACGGGCTGCCGAACCAGGGCGGTCGGTGAGGAGGCCTTAGGGAGCCCGGCTTCCAGCAATGATGACCACGTTTCCCCGCTTGTGGCCTTTCTCGACATAACGGTGAGCCTCAGGGATCTGCTCGAGTGAATAGCCCCTGTCAATGACCGCCTTGACTTTCTCCTGCCTCCATCAGATCTCTTAGAAGCAGCAAATCTTCAGTCTTCTCCTCGGTGGAGGATCGAACGGAGACGGAGGCACCATTCTCGGATTCCGTGAAGTCCTGTTTCGTGTAGTCGACGACCTCGTCGGCTCCCAGGGACTTGACCAATTCCACACTCGCCGTTCTACACACCCAGGTCACGCGGGCCCCAAGGTGGGTCGCGAGCTGATCAGCGAAGGTCCCTACGCTCCCAGAGTCACCGTACACGAGGACCCTTTTCCCGGTCCCGACATCTCCTTCTCGAAGAAAATGCAGCGCGGTCTACCCACCGATAGGAACGGGTGCCGCCTCCTCATGGGTGATGTTGGCGGGCATCGTGGCCACGACACCCTCTTCAGGGACGCAGATGTACTCTGCGTAAGAGCCCGTGGCCAACCCGGTTGTCGTACCGAATACACGCTCGCCCTCTGTGAACAGGGTGACATCCGCTCCGATGGCCTCGAACTCTCCGGCGAACTCGTGGCTCGAGCCGGTCCGCGGATCCTGATCTCTTGAACAAGGCAGCCCTCATCCGTCCGACACGAGCGGAGGGCCTGCAAAGGTCAGGTCCGGCGCGAAAGGCTACGGCATACCCGGACTTACGTCCGGAGCCAGGCGCCGGGCACCTGCCAAACGCTCAGGATGTTGCCCTCGGGGTCCTTGAACCAGGCGGCCTTCTCCTGACCCATCACCGCGATGCCCTTGGCGTCGGTCTTGAGTCCCGGATAGTCGTACTGCTCGAACGTGACGCCCTTCGCCGCGAGCTCGTCAACGGCCTTCTCGAGGTCGTCCGTATGCCAGCCGATGAGTGTATGCTGCGCGGTCCCGGCGAACTCAGTGGGGTAGATGTTGAACCGGCCGTTCCCACTCCGGTAGGAGATACCGCCGGGGTCCTCGATGTCCGCCGTGAATCCCAGGACGTCCTCGTAGAACTTCCTCGTTTTCTCCAGGTCCGTCACCGGAATCATGGTCGCCGGCTCCATGTCCTTGAGCATGGCTTCCTCCCTTCTTCAGCTCAACTCTCCCTGTTCACCCATCAGGCCAGGGCGCCACGATATCCAATCGCCCTATCGCCTGGTTCGCAAACCCTTCCGCAGTTGGTGCTTCCGCTTTCTGCGAATGATTCAAGTCAGGATCCAGTCCGCTCGTGAACCGCGACCTCATATTCCACGACGCTCTGGACGCTGCCGTCCACTACCTTGGCTGCGTCGCTTCGAAGGCGGCTGGCAGCGATGCGACTTGCCTCCATGGCGTCTTGCTTGTTCCAGAGAGTCATCGTGAGCGCGCGATCGCTGTCGGGGCTGACCAGAACGTATACCTCCTCTAGACCCATTCGGGGGATCTGATCAATTGCCTCCCGAAAGCTCCCCACCGCTTCTTCCACTCGATGGCCCGGGATTTCGTAGACCGCGACACGTGCGAACATCTCCGCACCTCCCTCTCTCGACACACACGAGCCTATGTCACCGGTCCGACCGGGCACAACGTGTCCCACCCCATTCGACGGGTCGCCCTCATTGTTGGTCCGCTCCCTCCTTTGGAAGAGGCATACTGACCCAACCCGAGGATGGAGGATGGCGGTGGCCTGGATCAACGTGGTCGGCGACAAAGATGCTGATGAGCAGCTTGCGGCAACGTACAGCCAGATGGTGGACCCCGCCTACGGGAGGGTGGACAACATCATGCAGATTCACTCTCTTCATCCGGAGGGTATGCGGGCTCATTGGCAGCTCTACCGAGAAGTCATGACTGGGACGCCGACCCTCCCGAAGGTGGACCGAGAGCTGGTCGCCATGGTGGTCAGCGTCTTGAACGAGTGCCACTACTGAATCGTTCACCATCGGCGCGGTCTGCGCCGACTGCTCAGAGATGACCCGCTGGCGGAGCGCATCGAGGAGGACTACGAAACTGCTGGGCTCGACGAACGCCGGCTGTCAATGCTGCGGTACGCGGAGAAGCTCACGCGGACGCCCGCCACGACAACAAAGGAAGACGTGGACGGGCTTCGCCGAGCCGGGTTCTCAGACGAGGACATTCTTCACATCGCGGAAGTCACCGCGTACTACGCGTATGTCAACCGGATCGCGGACGGCCTCGGGGTCGAGCTGGAGCCCTGGATCTCACCCAACCACTGGTAGCAGTCGCTCATTCCGTGAGTCCGTAAGATTTTCGTAAGGAGACCCGCCCTAGCATCGCCGGGATGCCCGATGTCGTGCTCCCGGTGCTGGATGAGGCGGAGGCCATCCCGTGGGTTCTCGATCGGATGCCCGACGGCTACACGCCCGTTGTCGTGGACAACGGCTCCTCCGACGGATCGGCAGAGATCGCCACGCGTCTCGGCGCGCTCGTTGTTCGCGAGGAGCAGCGCGGCTTCGGAGCCGCGTGCTGGGCAGGGCTCCAGGCGGCGAGAGATGGCGTCGTGTGCTTCATGGACTGCGACGGGTCGCTCGACCCTCAGTGCCTGCCCTGGGTGGTTGGCCCAGTGCTGAGCGGCGATGCCGACCTCGTCATCGGTGCCCGGGCCGCGGGGCGGGGGGCGTGGCCCGCCCACGCCCGTCTGGCGAACCGGTATCTCGCGGCAACGGTTCGGCGTCGCACTGGAGTTCGACTGCACGACCTCGGACCGATGCGAGCCGCCCGGCGCCGCGACCTCCTGCGGTTGGGGCTTCGCGACCGGCGCTCAGGCTGGCCGCTCGAAATGGTGCTATTGGGCGCGCGGGCCGGCTGGCGCATCGCGGAAGTCCCGGTCCCCTACCGAGCGAGAGCTGGACGGTCGAAGGTGACGGGAACCATCCTCGGGACCCTGCAGGCAATCCGCGACATGTCCAGAGTCCTGGCATGAGGTGGTGACCGTGGAGAACGGCGCCGTATCGATCATCATCATGGCCAAGGCGCCGATCCCGGGCCAGGTGAAATCGCGTCTTTGTCCCCCATGCACGCCAGAGGAAGCGGCACTCCTTGCCGAGGCGGCCCTCCACGACACCCTGGAGACGGCGGGGGCTGTGCCGGGCACACGAACCGTTGTTTCGCTCGACGGTCGTGCCGGTGCCTGGCTCCCCCGAGGCATCCTCGTCATGCCTCAACGAGGCGAAGGACTCGCCGAACGCCTGGCTGCTGCGTTCCACGACGTGGGTGGGCCGGCCATCGCCATCGGCATGGACACACCCCAGGTGCCGCAGGCCCTGCTGGCCAGGGCCGTCAGCATGCTGGAAAGGACGGACGCGGTGCTCGGCCCCGCCGACGACGGCGGCTATTGGGCCATCGGACTGCGGCGAGCCGATGCCCGCGTGTTTCAGGGCATCCCCATGAGCACACCCACGACGGCCGCCCTCCAGCAGGCCCGCCTGGAAGAGCTCGGTCTGCGGTGCGGGCCTCTGCCTATCATCCGAGACGTCGACACGTTCCCCGACGCGGTCGCGGTCGCTGCCGAGGCTCCCGGTTCCCGTTTTGCGGAAGCGGTCCGACTATTGGGGACGCGGGTGTGACCGCCGTAGCCCCTGACGTGCGGCCGGCACAGCCGCGAAGCATGAGCGAAGGAACCGTTGCCGTCACGTTGTGGGCCCTGCTGATCGGGGCAGCCACGGTGGGGGGGGCGATCCTCCTCTCGACAAACAACCGGCTTCTCCTCGGTGCCCCCCCGCTGATGGGCCGGTTGGATCCTCGCGTGGGCGGCATCGCGCTCTCCGCAATATTGGCCCTACTGGCCCTGAGGGCGGCACCCCGACTCGCCGCCACGCTTCCCTGGCGGCAGTTGCTGTGGGCCTCGTTTGCCACCGCCGCTGCATGGGCCGTGGCCCTGGCGCTCGCGGACGGCCCTTCGGGCCTGGTGCGACCGCTGGAATCGAGATTCGAGTACCTGCACGACGTGCCGCTCGTGGGATCCCCCGGCGCCTTCCTCCACGGGTTCGTCGATGACATCGATCGGTACACGACACATGTTCGGTCTCACCCGCCAGGGTTCCTGCTGGCGTTGTGGGGCCTCGACCGAGTGGGACTCGGTGGGGCCGGCGCCGCTGCTGTGCTCGTGATCGCCGGGGGCGCGGCGGCCACGCCTGCCGTCCTCGCGGCGCTCCGTGAGACTGCCGGAGAAGCTCACGCACGCACGGCGGCCCCATTCGTCGCCCTGGCGCCTGCGGCGATCTGGATCGCCACCTCCGCCGACGCCCTGTTCTCAGGGATGGCGGCGTGGTCGGCCGCGCTTCTCATCCTTGCCACTGGGGACGACGGTCGCCGGGGCCATACGCTTGCCCTCGCCGGCGGCTTTCTCTTCGGTGCGGCCCTCTTTCTTTCCTACAGCGTGGTGCTTCTCGCTCTCGTTCCCCTCACCGTCGCCGTCGTGCGCCGACGGTTCCAGCCGATCGCTGTCGCCGCAGTAGGCACAGCACTCGTGCTGCTGGCACTCGGCGCGGCAGGCTTCTGGTGGTTCGAGGGCCTATCGGCCACCCGGCGCGAATACTCGGAGAGCATCGCGCAATTCCGCCCGTATGCCTACTTCCTCGTGGCGAACCTGGCCGCATTCGCTGTTGCCATCGGCCCTGCCACGGGCGCCGCTCTGGCGCGCCTGCGCCACCCCGGCGTCTGGCTCCTCGCGGGCGGGGCCCTGGCAGCCATCGCCGTGGCGAACATCAGCGGGCTTTCCAAGGGCGAGGTCGAACGCATCTGGCTGCCCTTCGCCCCTTGGGTCATCGCCGCCTGCGCCGCCCTGTCGGCCGAGCTTCGGCGGGGGTGGCTGGCCGCGCAGCTCGGGGCGGGACTCATCGTCCAATCCCTGGTTCGGACCAGCTGGTGAAAGGAGACGGCATGATCGAGGAACGACTGGCTCCCGTGCTCGAGGTGGCCCGGGAGCACGCCCCGCAGGTTGACGCCGACGGCACGTTCCCGAAGGCCACGATGGACGCGCTTCGGGCCTCCGGCCTCTTGGGCCTCACACTTCCCTCGGAGATCGGCGGCCTCGGCGCGGGACCCGTGGAGTTCGTGGAGACCTTGTCGGCTCTGGCCTCGGCGTGCGGCTCGTCGTCGCTCGTCTACCTGATGCATATCAGCGCGGCGACGGTCGTGGCGGCCGCTCCCCCACCCGGTCTTCGCGAGGCACCATCGAAGCTCGCGTCGGGCGATTGGCTGGGGACCCTTGCATTCAGCGAGCGAGGCTCGCGAAGCCACTTCTGGGCTCCAGTTTCGAGGGCCGTCTTGAAGAACGGGGGCGTCCATATCGCCGCAGACAAGTCATGGGTGACCTCTGCCGGACAGGCAGACCTGTATGTCGTTTCGACTCGAGCGGTAGCCCCCGCCGACGCCGTGAGCCTGTACGCGGTGCCCGGCCGGCACGACGGCCTGACGGTCGCCGGTCCATGGCTTGGGATGGGAATGCGCGGGAACGCCTCGTCGCCCGTCGCAGTGGACGCGGTCATCGACGAGGACCAGCGGCTCGGCGCAGCGGATGACGGATTCCGTCTGATGATGGAGGTGGTCCTTCCTTGGTTCAACCTGGGGAGCGCGGCCGTGTCGGTC
This sequence comes from Actinomycetota bacterium, assembly GCA_035697085.1. Taxonomy (GTDB): domain Bacteria; phylum Actinomycetota; class UBA4738; order UBA4738; family CALAEC01; genus DASQUW01. Next base: position 14,685 of record DASSDP010000139.1, on the reverse strand, counting down.
GGTCTCGCCGAGGCCGCGGTGCGCGCCTCAGTGGAGCACTCCTCTGCGGCACGCTTCGAGCACCTTGGGACGGCGCTCGCCGACCTGCCGACGATCCGAGCCGCGCTGGCCCGCATGCGGATCGCTCTGGAAACCCAGCGGGCCTACCTTCGAACATCCGCGGAAAGCGTGGCCACCCCCGACGAGGAGACGCTCCTGCATGTGCTGGCGGTGAAGGCCGCCGCGAACGACGCCGCCCTCGCCATTACCGATGACGCGATGCGCGTCTGCGGGGGCGCCGCGTACAGCAAGCATCTCGCCGTAGATCGCTTCTTCCGCGACGCGCGGGCCGGCAGCGTCATGGCACCGACCGCGGATGCCCTCTACGACTTCTACGGCAAGGCCATCACCGGCAGAGATCTGTTCTCGTAAAGGAGGGATGAGATGGCGGACACCGTGCTCGTCGGCGCCGTTGCGTACAACCCGAACGTCGTCCCCGTGTGGGAGGGGATCCGCGACCACTTCCGGGGCTCGGAGGTTGAGTGCGACTTCGTTCTCTACTCGAACTACGAGCGCCAGGTGGACGATCTGATCGCGGGCCAAATCGACATCGCCTGGAACACGAATCTTGCGTATGTGCGCACCGTACGACGGGTCGGCGACCGGGCAAGGGCCCTCGCGATGCGGGATACAGACGTTGGGTTCCGCAGCTTCCTGGTGTCGCGAGCGGGATCTGGCTTCCACACTCTGCGGGATCTTCGAGGGCGACGACTGGCGCTCGGGTCCCGGGACTCGGCACAGGCGGCCATCCTGCCGTTGTTCTTCCTGCGACGTGCGGGCCTCGCCGAGGAGGACATCGCGATCCTCCGATTCGATTCGGATGTCGGCAAGCACGGCGACACAGGCCGCAGTGAGCTGGATGCAATCCGGGCCGTACTGGACGATCAGGCCGACGCCGCCGCGATCGGCGTCACGACATGGGATGCGATCGGGCGTGAGGAGCTGGCACCCGGCGCGCTCGAGGCGTTCTGGGAGTCCCCGCCCTACGCCCACTGCAACTTCACCGTTCTGGACGCCCTTGATGAGGAACGCGGCGAGGCGTGGGTGCGCCGGCTGCTGGAGATGCGGTACGAGCAGAACTCCGAGGTGATGGACCTCGAGGGCGTGCGGGAATGGGTGCGTCCCCAGCTGGAAGGCTATGCGCCCCTCTTCGCCGCCGTGGAGGAGCAGGGAGTCGCGTGAGCGCTTCGCTCGTCCTGGACATCGCGGAGCGGGTATCCGGCCTTCCCGCGGGCGGGTCGATCACGATCGAGCTCGCCTCTGCTGAGGTGGCCGATCTGGTCGCTGCCTGGTGCGAGCGAACCGCCAACACTCTGGTCGAGCACGACTCGGGCTCCATCGAGGTGTACCGAGGCCGGTTGGCCGACCCCATCGAGGCCCTTCCGGTCGAGCGTCGGCCGGGCCATCGACTGTGGATCTACACGAACTTCCACTGCAATCTCGCCTGCGACTACTGCTGCGTCCGCTCCTCTCCTCGCGCCGATCCGCGGATGCTCTCGCTCGACCACATACGCCGAGTCGCTGCCGAAGCGGAGGCCGCGGGGGTTCGGGAGTTGTGGATCACAGGCGGTGAGCCCTTCATTCGGCCCGATATCGCCGAGGTCCTCGACGCGTGCGCCCGCCGACTGCCTACGACGGTACTCACGAACGGGATGCTTCTGCCCGGGCCCCGCCTGGCGGCGCTGTCCGAGTTCTCGCGGGACACCCTCGCGTTCCAGGTCAGCCTGGACTCTCCAGACCGAGAGCTGCACGACCGGCACCGCGGCGTGGGCTCGTGGGACCGGGCTGTCGCGGGGATCCGAACTCTCAGGGGAGCGGGGTTCCGAGTTCGGGTGGCCGCAACGCTCGGCTACGAGGACCAGGCGACCGAGGCAAGCTTTCACAGGTTCCTGGATGGACTCGGCATCCCGGCCGCGGAGCGGCTGGTGCGGAGGATCGCGAAGCGCGGTTTCGCCGAGGACGGCGTGGTGCTGACGCCACAGTCGCTGGTACCGGAGGTAACGGTGACCGCCGACGGCGTCTACTGGCACCCCGTAGGAGCCGACGACGAGGACATGCTGGTGACGACCCTTGTGCTTCCGCTGGAGGAGGCGATCGCGCTCGTGCGCGAACGCTTCGTTGCCACCAGGCGCCGACAGGATGCGCTGGCCCGGATCTTCGCCTGTGGCTAGGGGGTGACGTCGACGAAAGAGACCACGATGCTCGGGAGGCTGGAGAGAGCTCGGCTGCTGGCAGTGCGGGTCATTCCGCCATTGGTTCGGATCCTCGCGGGACTGCTGTGGCTGGCCAACACGGACTGGAAGGTGCCGCCCGACTTCGGAGAGGCCACCGGCCGTGGACTCTACGGGTTCGTCGCCGACGGCATCGAGCACCCCGTCCTGGGGCCGTATGCGTTCCTGCTCGAGACCTTCGTGCTCCCGAACATCGAGCTCTTCGGGTGGGTGACTCTTCTCGTCGAGACCTCGCTGGCCGCGCTCCTGATCACCGGGACACTCACGCGCATCGCCGCGCTCGGGGGCGCGGCGCAGGCCCTGGCGATCACCCTCACTGTCTCGCGCGTCCCGGGCGAGTGGGCCTTTGCCTACTACCTCATGGTTGGGGTGCACCTTTCGGTGCTCGCGATGGACGCCGGGCGGACCTGGGGGGTGGACGCGCTCGTGGCCAGGCGGCACGCTGCGCGTGAGGACCCATCCGAGCTCCCTGCCGCGGAGCGGAGCCTCCGCATTGGGAAGCGAGCAGCAGCGACGGTTCTCGGGCTGCTCGGCCTCTTCCTTCTGGTGACGCAGCCGTTCGTAACATCGGACTTCCCATTCAGCAGGTTTCATGGGGTCCGGGGCTCCGGCCTGTTGGGTCTCGTGTACCTGGCGCTCGCGACAATTGTGTGGTTCTTCGCCGGACGCCCGGCTCAAGCGCGGACAATCGCCACCTTCACGCTGATGATTGCCGTCTGGGCTCTCTTCTCCTATCCATCCACTGTCAACGTTCTCTCGGCAGCCCCGTCCTCCGCGGCGATCCTGGCGGGGACGGCGGCGTTCCTGCTCGGTTCGGCCGTTCGTTCGGAGGCACCGTGAGCGGGCGGACCGTTGCAGTGATCGCGGCCGTAGGGGTGGGCGTAGCCGTGATCTCGAGTGGGCTGCTCAGGAGCACACAGACAGGAACGGTCCTCGTGTCCCGGGCGGCGTTCCCCACCGCCATGGAGGCATTGCCCGACGGCGGCCTGTTGTTCGCCGAGCGCCTAACGGGGCGAATCCGAGTGGTGACAGCGAACGGGTCCGTCCAAGGCGAAGCACTCTCGCGGGTGGCAGTACGAACCGACGGACAGCGCGGGCTCCTCGGGCTGGCTCGGGAGTCCGGTGGCGACGTCTTCGCGGCATGGGTCGATCCGAGCGGCTCCCTTCTCGTTGGTCGCGTCGCTCCCGGACCTACTCAGGTGATCTGGCGGGGCCCCACCACCCGACGTCAGTCGAACGGGGGAAGGATCGCCATCACTCCGGATGGGCGGCTGATCGTGGGCGTGGGGGACCTCCTTGATCGCGAGCTGGTGACCGACCCGAGCGCACCAAACGGGAAGCTGCTGCTCCTCGATCCGTCCGGCGAGGAATCGCAGAGGCCGGAGGTCCACTCGAGCGGGTGGAACAACCCCTTTGCGTTCGACGTGGACGAGGACGGAGCGGTTTGGGTCGCGGACAATGCCCCGGGCTCCGAGCCGGAGCGGCTGGCACGCGTCTCACCGGCGGGCGTCGTCACGGTTCTCGCCGACCTACCGGCGCGAACCGCCCCTTCCGGCCTGGCACTGGTCTCGGGAGGTCTCCTCGTTTGCGGTTTCAAGTCCCGGGAGCTCCTCGGATACCCGCTACGAGGAGGTGTCCTCGGGGAACATCTGACCCTGGCCGAGGACTGTGCGCTCGGCGTCGTGCGGCTCGCCGACGGGCGAGTCGCGTACGCGAACGAACGGGAAATCCGCGTACTGGGGGCGGGGTCGTGAGGGTCCTGGTGACTGGGGGGGCCGGCTTCGTTGGCTCCCATGTCGTGGACGCGCTGGCCCAGCGCGGCGCCGAGGTTCGAGTGCTCGACGCTCTTCATCCGGCGGCTCACTCGGGCGAGCCCGGCTATCTGAACCCCCGAGCCGACTACGTGTGGGGAGATGTGCGCGACGAGGCACTGGTGGAGCGGCTCTTGCAGGGAGTCGATGCAGTCTCGCATCAAGCCGCAATGGTCGGCCTCGGTGTGGATCCGGCAGACGTCGCGGAGTACGCCTCCGTCAACGACCTCGGGACGGCCGTGCTGCTACGCGCTCTGTGGCGATCGGGGTTTCGGGGCCGCCTTGTTCTCGCGAGCAGCATGGTCGTGTACGGCGAGGGACGCTATCGCTGTTCCACGCACGGGGTGATCCGCCCCCGCCCCCGAGAGGAGGCGGACCTCGCCCGAGGCCGTTTCGATCCTCTCTGCCCGACCTGCGCCGAGGCTCTTGCTCCCGAAGAGGTTACGGAGAACGCGTCTCTCGATCCGCGGAACGTCTATGCCGCGACGAAGGTGCACCAGGAGCACCTGGGCGCGGCGGTGGCTCGAGAAGCCGGCTTTCCGTTCGCGGCTCTCCGCTACCACAACGTCTACGGCCCCAGGATGCCCTCCAACACCCCCTATGCGGGTGTTGCCAGCCTCTTTCGGAGCGCGCTTGCGGAAGGCAAGTCCCCGCGAGTCTTTGAGGATGGGGGGCAGCGCCGTGACTTCGTGCACGTCCAGGACGTCGCTCGCGCCAACGTTCTCGCCGTGACCCTCGAACCTCCACCCGGGGGTGCGTTCAATGTGGCCAGTGGGTCGCCACGCACCGTCGGAGAGATGGCGCGCGCGCTCGCCTCAGCGTTCGGGCCGGGTCATCCGAGGCCGATCGTAACCGGAGAATACCGGCTCGGCGACGTGCGCCACGTCTTCGCGTCAATTGAGCGGATCCGGGAGCGAATGGGATTCGTTCCTGCCATGGGGTTCGAGGAGGGCATGCGAGCCTTCGCCGGCGAGCAGGCGCGAGCCCCCGTTGGCTGTGAGGTGGCCCACAATAGGAACAGTGGCTGAACGAGCACGCGTCCTTGTCGTCGACGACGAACCGATCGTCCGCGAGGTCTTGGCCCGGTACTTAGAGAGGGCTGGGTTCGACGTGGACCTGGCGGAAGACGGCCAGCGGGCGATCGACGTTTACGAGACGTCCCCTCCCGACCTGGTCCTTCTGGACCTGATGCTGCCCAAGATGGACGGCCTGGATGTCTTCGCGTGGATCCGCGAGCGGGCGGCCACCCCGGTCATCATGCTGACCGCGAGAGGGACGGAGTCGGAGAGGATCGCCGGCCTTGAGTTCGGGGCCGACGATTATGTGGCCAAGCCCTTCTCCCCTCGCGAGGTGACGGCGCGAGTCAAGGCCGTCCTCCGGCGCTCCGGTGACTATTCGGAAACGCAGGACCCAGTCGTCCACGGTGACCTCGAAGTGGACCCAGCACGGCGAGAGGTCCGCCTCGGCGGACAGCCGGTTCCCCTGACCCCGAAGGAGTTCGACCTGGCCCACTTCCTCGCCGCTCACCCTGGCGTGACCTTTTCCCGGCTGGAGCTGCTGGACGAGCTGTGGGACTTTGCTTTCGACGGCGACCCCTCGACGGTGACGGTCCACATCCGACGCCTGCGCGAGAAGATCGAGGCCGACCCCTCGCGACCCAGGCGGCTCGTGACCGTGTGGGGCACCGGCTACCGGTTCGACCCGTGACCCGCGGGACGCTCGCCTTCGTGGGTGTGGTCGGCATCGCCGGCGCCGTCGCCTCGCTCGGCATCGGCGCGGCCAGTGGGATGCAAGGGGACGACCTCGCCAGCCTCGGGATCTTGCTGGCAGTGGCCGTGGCGGCCAGCGTGGGTGTGGCGGCCCTCGCCGGGTGGCTCCTCGCGCGCGCTTCCTTCCGTCGTCGGACCGTTGGGGTAGCAGTCGCGGGGGTCGCGGTCAGCCTCGTCAATCTGCTCGCATTGGCGATGCTGATGTTCGTCAGCGCGCACGACGCAGCGCTGACGGCGATCCTCCTCACGTACGCGGGTGCGGTCGGGGTGGCAACCGGGTTGGCGCTGGCGCAGGCACCCGCGGCCGCCGTGGCCCGGCTCGCGGCGACGGCTCGGCGCCTCGGGGAGGGCGACCTCGGCGCCCGGGTTGGCAAGGTCCGCGCCGGTCCTGAGGTCGAGACGCTCGCCAGAACGCTGGACGAGATGGCCGATCGGGTCCAGGCGTCGGTCGCGCTGGAGCGAGAGTCGGAGGCGAGGCGCCGGGACCTCATCACCGCTGTCTCCCACGACCTGCGGACCCCGCTCGCGGGCCTCCGCGCCATCGCCGAGGCCGTCCAGGACGGGGTCGCCGACGACCCATCGACACTTCAGCGCTACGCGGCCGAGATCGGCCGCACGGTCGGGTCGCTGTCCACCCTTGTGGACGACCTGATGGAGCTCTCACAGCTCGACGGCGAGTCGGTGCGCGCTGAGACCCGCCGGGGGCGGCTCGCCGACGTCGTTGCATCGGCCCTCGCCGCCTGCGAGCCGCAGGTGCGAGCAAAGGGCATCACGGTGGAGGTTGACCTGACCGGCGCGGACGAAGGGGCCTCCTGCTCTCCGAGGCTCGCCCGAGTGCTTCAAAATCTGGTTCAGAACGCCGTCCGCCACACTCCGGGCGACGGGAGCGTGTGGGTCGAGGCGCACCAGCGGCCCGACGGCCTCGAGGTGACGGTGACCGATACCGGCGAGGGGATCGCAGCTCGACCGGTGGACAGGGTGTTCGAGCCATTCTGGAGGGGAGATGCAGCCCGCACTTCCCCTGGCTCCGGCCTCGGCCTCGCGCTCGCAAAGCGGATCGTTGAGGCGATGGGCGGCGGCATCAGCGTGGAGAGCGCTCCCAACCGAGGGTCTCGATTTGCGATCCTCCTCCCCGAGGAGTGATCGCACTCTGTCTTCGCGTGGCGTAAGGGTTCTGCAATATCCGACCACCTAGTCTGGCCCGCCGACGGTGAGAGTCACCGTCGGAATGTGTCAGGAGGTGGGCCATGTCAAGAAGAAAGCTCAGCATCGGAACGGCGCTTTCTGTGATGGCCGTTCTGGTATTCGCCGTCGCAGGCGTGGGCACGGCTGTGGCGCAGCAAGCGGCCGGCGCCGTCTACACGCTCTCGAACGAGGCATCCGGCAACGCTGTGGTCGTTCTCAACCGGGCCGCCGACGGAACGCTCTCGCCCGCCGGTTCCGTGTCGACGGGCGGGCTCGGGAGCGGCAGCGGACTGGGGAGTCAGGGCGCCCTCGTTCTCAACGACGATGGACGGTGGCTGATCGGCGTCAATGCGGGGAGCGACGACATCTCGGTCTTTGCCGTCGGCTCGAACGGCCTCCGGCTCACCGACGTCCAGCTATCCGGCGGAGACAACCCGATCAGTGTCACGATCCACGGCCGACTCGTCTACGTCTTGAACGACGGCTCGGACGACGTCTCAGGGCTGCGGCTGACGCCGGCCGGCAAGCTGAAGCCGATCAACGGCGCGATCACGGGGCTGTCGGGTGCGGGCATCGCCCCCGCCCAGGTCGAGTTCACGCCGGACGGCCGCCAACTGGTAGTGACCGAGAAGAACACGAACCTGATCGACGTGTACGGGGTCCGTGCGAACGGCCGCCTGTCGGCCCCCAACATCCAGTCGTCGGAGGGCATGACCCCGTTCGGCTTCGCGTTCGACCCACAGGGCCGACTCATCGTGTCCGAGGCATTCGGCGGTGCGGCCGGTGCCAGCGCCCTGTCGTCCTACACCGTCGGGGCGGAGGGGTCGCTTGGGACAATCAGCGCTTCGGTTCCCGACTTCCAGGCCGCCGCGTGCTGGGTCGTCGTGACACCCGATGGGCGGTTCGCGTACACCACCAACACGGGTAGCAACAACGTCTCCGGGTACGAGATCGGTTCCGACGGGAGCCTCACCCTCTTCGGGGGAGCACCGTTCGCGACCGGAGCGACACCGATCGATATGGATCTTGCCGGGGGAGACTTCCTCTACACCTTGGACGCCGGCTCGCACGGTGTCTCTGCGTTCGCCGTGGGCTCCGACGGTTCGCTCTCGGCGATCGCCGGCGCCGCCGGCCTTCCGGCCGCATCTGTGGGTCTGGCTGCCGCCTGATCCAGCACGAGGTACGAGCGGCCCGGTCGCTTCCCCGCGGCCGGGCCTCTTCGCGGAACAACCAGTACCGCCTACGCGGGACACTTGCTTGCAACCGCTCATACCTTGTGGTTCTATGTATGATGCTTCGAGCCACGGGAGGTGGGTCTGCACATCGACAAGGACCTGGTCGCGGCCTCGGCGACGCCGCTCGTGCTCACGATCCTGGCCGACGGGGAGAGCTACGGCTACGCAATCCTGAAACGGGTGCGTGAGCTTTCCGGCGGTGAGCTTGAGTGGACCGACGGGATGCTCTATCCGCTGCTCCATCGCCTCCGCCGGCTCGGGTACGTGACAACGGAGTGGCGGACGCCGCCCGAAGGGCGTCGCCGCAGGTACTACGCGCTCACCGACGACGGGCGGGCAGCGCTCGCGGAGCAGCAACTCCAGTGGGTGACCGTCACGCGTGCGTTGGGTGACGTCTGGCGGGGCTCCGGTGGGCTACTGACTGCACTCGGTAAGGCATGAGCTATGGATGGCGTGGAATCACAGATCGCCGAGTGGCGCGCCTACGTGGCGAACGCCCCGGCCGTCAATGGTCGTGACGTCGATGAGCTAGAGGCTCATCTTCGCGATCAGATCGCTGAGCTGGACGCGGCCGGCCTCACAGCCGATGAGGCGTTCCTCGTTGCCGTGAAGCGGATGGGGGACCTCGACACCCTGTCCCGGGAGTTCGCACGCGAGCACAGCGGTCGACTGTGGAAGCAGCTCGTCCTCAGGAGTGAGGACGAGCCACCGCGCCCGTCCAGCGGGTGGCTCGAGGCCCTCCTCTTCGCCCTGTGTGCGGCCATCGTGATCCAGGCTGCACGCCTCGCTGCTCGCTTCCCCGAAGAGGAAGCAGGGTGGCTGCTGCGGAACATCAGTCTGTTCGTGTTGCCGTTCCTCGCCGGGTACTTCGCCCTCCGACGGCAGCTGGACACCCGGCGTTGGATGCTCACGGCAGCGCCGTTCGTGCTCGTTGCGCTCGTGGTCAACCTCTACCCGTATCGTGCGGGCTCGGCCACCGAGCTCCTCGTCGCGCTCCATCTGCCCGTCGTGCTGTGGTTCTCGGTCGCCTACCCGTACATGGGCGGCACGATCCGATCGCACGAGCGTCGCATGGACTTCGTCCGCTTCACCGGCGAGTGGGTCATCTACTACGTGCTCATCGCGCTCGGTGGCGGCGTGCTGCTCCTGCTCACCGCGCTGATCCTGGAACCGGTCGGGACCGACGTAGCCGAGCGGGTCGTCGAGTGGGTCCTGCCGTCGGGCGCGGCTGGTGCCGCGATCGTGGCGGGGTGGCTCGTGGAGTCCAAGCAACATGTGGTGGAGAACATGGCGCCGGTGCTGACCATGCTCTTCACCCCGCTGTTCGCCGTGATGCTGACGGTCGCTGCTGCCACCTACGCCTTCTCCGGGGTCGCGGGCGAGTTCGACCGGGAGCTGCTGGGCGTTTTCGACGCCCTCCTGGTGGTCGTGCTGGGGCTCGTCCTCTACGCGATGTCCGCGCGGGAGCCGTCCCGACCAGCCGGGCTGATGGACCGCGTCCAACTGCTCGCCGTCGCAAGCGCTCTCGTGCTCGATGTGTTGGTGCTCGGGGCGATGGTGGCACGGATCGGCGATCTGGGGCTCACCCCGAACCGCGTGGCAGCGCTCGGCCTCAACCTCGTTCTGCTCGTGAACCTGGCCGGAACCGCCTGGCTGTCCATGCGGTTTATCACTGGACGGATCGCCTTTCACCGCCTCGAGCGATGGCAGACCTCCTACCTTCCTGTCTTGGCCCTGTGGGCGGCGACCGTCGTCGTTGTTCTCCCCCCGCTCTTCGGCTTCAAGTGACGAGAAAACAGGCCGAGAAATTGCTCTTCGTAGATAGAGAACGACCGCTCGCCGGAGACGTAGAGGAACAGCGTGTCGGAACCGCTTGCTCCGTACCCGTCCGAAGCATGCAATCCAGCGAGCCGGCTCCACGAGACCGGGGGAACATCATGTCCACCGAACCGGGTCAAGACCGGGACAGCTTCCCCGGCGGTTATAGGTCAGGACGCGATATCCGTTGTTCGCGAGCAGCCCCGCCAGCTCGAACCACTGAGACTGGTCCCCTCCGCTCATGTGAGCAAGGGCGACCCCCACCTCGCCGGAGCCAAAGAGACGGCCCTCCAAGCGAATCCCGCCATCCCCGGACAGAAGAACTGGCTCGGACATCGCCAACAGGTCGGCCTGCTCAAGCGCTGGGAACTGTGAGGTCGCCGCCGGGGACGGAGCCGGTGACGAGCAAGCCGCCCTGGGGGGTTCGGCTCGCTCTGCTTCCTGGCATGCCCCCGCGAGGAGACTAATGAAACGCTCAGGACCCAGCCGGCTCGCATGCCGATGGGGTATACGCATGCACGTGAGACCCGAGCTCGATGGAGCGTCGCCGGATGGTCGGATATGAATTCCGCATCTACACGTCGCGCAAAGGCGGGTCCTTCATTGCCACGCCAAACCGTTGGAGGGCACTCTTGGAAAGTCGTTCGGTGATACATCCCAGATGACTGCAGCACCGTCAAACTCAAGCGGCAGATAAAGCATACCCATGCGGGCCCGAGGGAAGTTCAGGCCCAGGGCCGGAGTCCCGGGTTCCGCGGGAACAACCACCGATACTGCGTACCCTCCTTCCTCGACTGACTGGGCCATCTTCGAGATGAGATCGTCGCGAGACTGAACGAGAATGTCGCGTCCGACGTGGACGAATACAGATCCGAGGTACTCGAACCCGTTAGGACGGTGTGCCACTGCAACACAGAAGTCGTCGACGGACTTGATGGCCGGATCATTGATTACGGCGTCCATCGCGAGGCGCAGCTTGTGCATTATCCTCGCCGCAGGGGGTAGCTTGCTCTCCAACGCAGACTGAAGAGAATCTCGGGGCATGTTGCGTTCCTGCTGAAATCGCTCGAAGGCATCCTGATCGCCAATCCACGCTGACTGAAGGCTCCGCTCGGTCCCACTGTTGCGAATCCGAGTCAGCTGCGAGCCACCTCCTCCCCTGGCGACAACGAATTCGACGGGCCGCCGATCATCCGACGCGAGCTCCTGCAGCCTTGGCACGAGGCCCGCGACGGCGCGGCCTTTGTCCACCTCTCTCGCGAACCCTCGCACACCCTCAAGGCCCGCTCCCACGTCGCCAGCGAAACAGACGGTGACTCCGGGCGCGACTATCACAGCCTTGAGAGTTCCCGTCTTAAGGCTCGGCCTCCGGTCATCCGGAAAGCCCACGCGCGTATCCGAAACAATCCGCGGTCCCTCATCCGTCGCTTGCGCCACGACGAGGCTCACAATCACCTCCCGTCAGGAGGAAGTGACTGTCTGATCATGCCGGCCCTCGTGCCCCTCCCCCGCGCACACTGTGCCATGGAAGGGGCCGCCATTTGGACAAGGAGCCGGTGTGATCTGCCGACGCGCGCTCGTCGAAGCTGCGGCCCTATGTTCCAGATCAGCCATCTGGCATCACCTCCTGCCGCGTGCCAGCTCTCCGACAGTGCAATTCCACGCAACCGTATTCCTGTATCCGCGCATATCGAGTGACCAGCCGGCATCGTCGCCATGCACCCTCGCCGAGCTCTCGCCAGACTTCAGCTGCGACAGCGCTCGGTCAGCCGACCGACGTGCAGCCGCTCTCAGCCGGCGGAGCCGATCTGCGGTTCTATCGGGGAAACTTCGACGATCGATTTACCTCCCCGAAAGCGTGCCCTCCCGATCGTCAATCTCGGCGCCGCAGGCCCCTTACGGGCAAACCGGGATCGACGTCGGCCTCGAGGTGCGGCGGATGCACGTGTACCGAGCCAGGGCGAAGTCGAAATTCCCGGAGATGAAGGTGCCTCCGGCGGCAACGATCCTTCCGTTTGCCTGGATGGCCACCGCGGAGGCTTGGTCGCTGCTGCCTGCGAAGTCCGTGGTCACCTTCCCGTCTCCGCTGAAGATGGTGTCGAGGGAACCGTCGGTCTTGTATCGGGCCAGGGCGAAGTCGGCAGTCGCGGAGACGGTTGCGGATCCCGCGGCCACGATCTTCCCGTCCCCCTGGATGGCCACGGCGAAGGCATCGTCGAAGCCGCCGAAGTCCGTGGTCACCTTCCCGTCGCCGCCGAAGGCGGGATCGAGGGAGCCGTCGGTGTTGTACCGGGCCAGGGCGAAGTCGAAACCGGCGACGACGGCGCCTCCGGCGGCTACGATCTTCCCATCCCCCTGAATGGCCACAGCGAGTGCCACATCGAAGTCGCCAGCGAAGTCCGTGGTCACCTTCCCGTCGCCGTCGAAGGTGGTGTCGAGAGAGCCGTCCGTGTTGTACCGGGCCAGGGCGAAGTCGAGAGTCCCGGAGACCAAGGCTTCTCCCGCGGCCACGATCTTCCCGTCCGCCTGGATGGCCACCCCGTGGGCTAGGTCGGAGCCGCCGGCGAAGTCCGTGGTCACCTTCCCATCGCCGCCGAAGGTTGTGTCGAGGGAGCCGTCGGTGTTGTACCGGGCCAGGGCGAAGTCGTCGCTCCCGGAGACGCGGGCTTGTCCCGCGGCCACGATCTTCCCGTCCGCCCGGATGGCCACCCCGTGGGCCAGGTCTTGGCTGCCGGCGAAGTCCGTGGTCACCTTCCCATCGCCGGGTACGGGGAAGGGAAGATCGCCGCCGAAGGTGGTGTCGAGGGAGCCATCCGTGTTGTACCGGGCCAGGGCGAAGTCGTTATTCCCGGAGACGATGGCGAATCCGGCGGCCACGATCTTCCCGTCCCCCTGGATGGCGACGGCGGAGGCACTGTCGCCTCCAGCGGCGAAGTCCGTGGTCACCTTCCCGTCTCCGCCGAAGGTGGTGTCGAGGGAGCCGTCGGTGTTGTACCGGGCCAGAGCAAAGTCGGTAGTCCCTGAGACGAGGGTTTCTCCTGCGGCCACGATCTTCCCGTCCCCCTGGAGGGCGACCGCGAAGGCATTGTCCGGGTTGCCGGCGAAGTCCGTGGTCACCTTCCCGTCGCCGTCGAAAGTGGTGTCGAGGTCGCCTGGGGGGGCCGCCGCTGGGTTCGCCATTGCGATGACGAGAGCCACAACCCCGATGAGTGTGAGACTTGGCCTGCGAGGGAAACGTGCGAGCATGGCATCCTCCTCCATACGGCCCTCAAGCAAATGGGCAACCAAGGAGTTCCGGATCTCTCCATTCCCTACCAACCTTGGCTTCCTCGACCCTCTGGGACGGAGCCTTGCTATCGGCACGGGATTGACGACCTCCGCGACGAGACGCGGCAGACTTTGTACCGAGCCAGGGCGAAGTCGCCGACGCTGAATCCTGCCGCCACGATCTTTCTGTCCGCCTGTAAAGCAATCGCGTTAGCCTGGTCGAAAGAACCGAAGTCCGTCGTAACTATCCCGTCTCCACCTCCGAAGATGGTGTCGAGGGAGCCATTCGCGTTGTACCGGGTGAGGGCGAAATCGTTCTGGCCGGAGAAGAGGAACGTGAACCCCGCGGCCACGATCTTCCCATCGCTCTGGATGGCCACCGCTCGGGCTCCATCGTCTTCGGCGATCTGGGTGGTGACCTTCCCGTCCCCGTCGAAGGCCGTGTCAATCGAACCGTTGGTAGCATAGCGAGCCAGGGCGAACAGTCGGGCTCCGGAAGATTGGGCTGCGCTTCCGGCCGCCACGATCCTTCCGTCCGGTTGAAGGGCTACGCCCTGGGCTTCGTCCTGGACTTCGAAGTCTGTCGTTACGGTCCCATCTCCGCCGAAAGTGGCGTCCAGCGAACCGTCCGGGTTGTACCGTGCCAGTGCGAAGTCATGAAGCACCACCGGCGTGAGGCAGGGGTCACAGATCGCCACTCCTGCGGCCACGATCTTTCCGTCCACCTGGAGGGCGACACCTCTGGCTTCGTCGGGGCCGCGAAACTCGAAGTCCGTGACCTGTCTCCCGACGAAACCGAAGGTGGGATCGAGGGAGCCGTCTGGGTTGTACCGGGCGAGGCCGAAATTGTCGGTAGCTGGCCCATCGCAGGGCAAACAGGCGGCACTAAATGCCACTCCTGCCGCCACGATCTTGCCATCTGCCTGAATGATCACCGCTCGGGCCCGGTCATTTCCTCCGGCGAAGTCCGAGGTCACCATCCCGTCGCCGCCGAACGTTACATCGAGTGAGCCGTCTGGGTTGTACCGAGCAAGGGCGAAGTCTTGAGCCTCAGGGCCGAAGGCGCTTCCGGCCGCAATGATCTTGCCGTCCCCTTGGATCGCCACCGCGAAGGCTTCATCCTCACGAGCGTCGAAGTCGGTGGTGACCTTCCCGTCGCCATCGAAAGTCGGGTCGAGGGATCCGTCCTGGTTATAGCGGGCCACAGCGAAAAGGTGAGGGGTGAACGGCGTTGCGCATGGCGGGCAGATGGCGACTCCTGCGGCCACGATCTTCCCATCGGCTTGGATGGCCACTCCACGAGCTTCGTCGACGGGCAGGAAGTTCGTGG
>DASSDP010000138.1:0-20402 GCA_035697085.1 Actinomycetota bacterium | reverse complement strand
GTGCGTCCGGCCGTGGAGAACTCGGGTCTGGAGTGGCCGCTTCGGCGAGTGACGGTCAATCTCAGCCCGGCAGACCTCCGCAAGGAGGGGCCGGGGTTCGACCTGCCGATCGCGGTGGCCGTGCTTGCAGCAACGTCTCAGGTCCCTCAGGAAAAGCTCCAGACGTATGCCCTCGCGGGAGAGCTCTCGCTCCGAGGCGAGCTTGTGCCGACCCCCGGCGTCCTCGCCGTCGCCGGAGCCTCGGTGGCCTCTGGCCTGGCGGGCGTCGTAGTACCGGAAGCCAACACGGCTGAGGCTGCACTCGTCGAAGGCCTGGACGTGGTGGGGGCTCCCTCGCTGGCTCGAGTTGTCGAGTTCTTCAAGGGCAACTGGTCGGCCCGACCCGCGCCCAGGCCGCGAGCACCCGTTCCGTCCGAGTCCGGCGTCGATCTTGCCGAGGTTCGTGGGCAGGCCGAGGCGCGGCGAGCCATGGAGGTGGCCGCGGCCGGCGGTCACAACGTGCTGATGGTTGGCTCGCCCGGGGCCGGGAAGACGATGCTGGCCCGCCGACTGCCCACGATTCTCCCGGCGATGACCCGTGACGAGGCCCTCGAGGTGACCAGGCTGCATTCGGTGGCCGGGCTCCTTCCTCCGGGTCGGGGGTTGGTAGCCGCGAGGCCGTTCCGTGCGCCGCATCACTCGGTGTCGGCGCCGGGCCTGTTGGGGGGTGGATCGGGGCTCATCAGGCCGGGGGAAGTCTCCCTCGCTCATCATGGGGTTCTTTTTATGGACGAGGTGAACGAGTTTCGCCGCGATGTCCTGGAGGGGCTTCGCCAACCGCTCGAGGACGGGCGGGTCGTCGTTGTCCGCGCCTCCGGAGCGGTCGCGTTCCCGGCGAGGTTCACGTTGGTGGCGGCGGCGAACCCCTGTCCGTGCGGCTTCGAGGGAGATCTTCGGAAACGATGTCAGTGTCTTCCGAACCGCCTTCAGGCATACCGTCAGAGGCTCTCGGGGCCTCTGCTCGACCGAATGGACATCCGCCTTCGCGTGCCTCGCCTCACCCGCTCGGAGCTTCTCGGCTCCCGCGTCGCGGAATCGTCCGCGCAGGTCCGGGAGCGCGTCGAGGAAGCCCGCAACCGCCAGCACCGTCGTCTCCAGGACACGTCGGCCCGCTGCAACTCCGAGATGTCCGGGGCTATGGCCCGCCGAGAGGCGGCCCTTACCCCCGAGGCCGAGGCCGCCCTGGAGCTGGCTGTGGACCGGTACCAGTTAACCGGCCGGGGGTTCGATCGGACGCTGAAGGTGGCAAGGACGGTTGCCGACCTCGACGGGGCCGATCGTGTCGATGACCGCCACCTACTGGAAGCCCTGAGCTTTCGAGGTTCGCTCGAACGGCCGGAGGACGCCGGTGCCGCCTGACGCTCCTGGATGGCCGCCGGGGTTCGGACGAGGGCCGTCTGAACAGGAGGCCCTGCTGGTTATCTCTCACCTCGAGACTCTCACCCCTCGGCGTTTCGTGGAGCTCGCGTGGAGCGAGGGATCGGCTCGAGGATGCTTGCGGGCGGTCCTCCGGGGAGTCTCGGGCGAGCGAGACCGCGACCTGGCCGAGTGCGTGAACGTCGTCGCCGTGCGGGGCCGGCTCGCGGCATGCGAGGCGCGATTGATCGGGCCGTTCGACCGGGAGTATCCCGCTCGGTTGCTGCGACTTCCCGACCCTCCCGCAGTTCTTTTCGCCAGAGGTCGTTCGCTCGAGGAACAGATCGCGGCAGTTGCTGTTGTGGGCGCACGTTCTTGCTCTGACTACGGCCGGGAGATCGGCGAGGCGATCGGCCGGGGCATCGCAGACCATGGAGTGACCGTCGTCAGCGGAGCTGCCCGCGGAGTGGACTCGGCTGCGCATCGGGGGGCGCTGTCCGTCGGTGGCCCGACGATCGCGGTCCTCGGATCGGGGATCGACGTGGCGTACCCATCGGGCAACCGACGCCTGATCGAGGACATCGCTCGGAGGGGAACCGTCGTGAGCGAGTACCCACCGGGCGTGCGGGCCATGCCGCGAAGATTCCCGGCCCGGAACCGTCTGATCGCCGCTCTGAGCCGGGCTGTGGTCGTGGTGGAGGGCGCGGCGGGAAGCGGCTCGCTGATCACTGCCGAGTTCGCCCTCGACGTTGGCTCCGAGGTGTTTGCCGTTCCCGGGCCCGTCACCAGCCCGCTCTCTGCGGCGCCTCACGAACTGATCCGGGAGGGCGCTCCGCTGGTGCGGGGCTCGGGGGATGTCCTCGAGGCGCTCGGCATCGCCCAAGGCCCGGTTGGCAGGCCCGCATTGCTGGACGGGCTTTCATCCGATGAACGACGGGTTCTGGAGGGAGTTGTCGGGGAGCCGATCACCGCGGAGACCATCGCCGAGCGGGCTGAGCTCCCGATCAATGCCGCGCTCTCGGTCCTGATGTCGCTCGAGGTGCGAGGTCTCGTTCGCGCCACGGCCGGTCGCTATCAGCGGACCGGCTCCGCTGCGGAGATCCCGGCGGAGAGTCCCGCGGGCTAGGCCCCAGGTCACCATCCCGCCGTGCCCGGTCCTCCCTTGAACGGGCCGACGATATCGTTGGTGATCCACCCACCGTAATAGTCGCCGGGCTGTGGACGGACCCGCTCGCCGTCGAGATAGCAAGCGTCTACGCGACCTGGATAGAAAGCGACGTGGCCGGTCAGCTCGTCGTACTCCTCGTTCGGATGCGGATACGTCCAGGCTGCCTTCGGGGCGGTGCGGTCTCGGACCACGATGTCGAAGTACCGCGCCAGGCCCTTCCATTCGCAGACCGTGGCAGCAGCGTTCGCCTCGCGCAGGACGTCCATTCGAACGTCGTCGCGCGGAACGTAGAAGGTGGGCGGGCCGCTCGTTTCCAGCACGCGAAGCGAACGCCGTGAGTCGACGAGCACGAGATCGTTGAACACGACTTCAACGTGGCGGGAGGTGGGTTCCACGCGGGGAGGGCGAGGGTAATCCCAGACGGATTCCTGCCCCGGCCCCGGCTCGATCCTTTGAACAGAGTCCACCCGTGGCCAGTATGGGAGCTCCGTGACGCGGGTGCTCGGTCCGGTGCGTATCGAGTGGATGTTTGTTCGCGAACGGCTGGAGTCTCGCGAACAGCTCTCTCTTCGTGTAGCTGGATCCGAGCCGGGGCGAGGACCTAGAAGCGGAGCGCGCCCCAGACGTCCTCGCCCCGGTCACGGAAGTCCATGGCGAAGTCGTCTCTTCGGGCCTTTCGCCGAAAATACCTGTGCACGAACCCGTGTTTGCCGTTCGACCGGCCGACCGACCGGACCAGCGCCTCGATCCTGGCCTCCCGGAGGCGCTGCTGGAGGTTCAACTCTCAGGCAGGGTGGCCGACGATTGGGTTGATCACGCGTCTCCCTTCCTCTCAGCGTATCGTCCCACGCCCGGGCCGTTTTGGCGGACCGGTCAGGAGGGGTATTTGCACACAGGAAACGTTGTGTTACAACGATTGACGTCTTTCACAGGAGGTCGCTTCGTGGTTCCTGGTCCCTCCCGGGGGGACGTCCGACTGATCGAGGGGTTCATCAGCCATCTTTTGCTTGAGCGGCGACTGTCGCCTCACACAGCGGCCGCCTACCGGGTGGATCTTCTCGGGCTGGCCACGTTCCTGGCCCGCGCGGGCTCCGATCTGCAACGGGTGGACCACCGTCTCCTTCGACGGTGGCTGGCGCATCTCACCACCCGGGGCTACGCCCGCACCTCAATGGCTCGAAAGGCGGCATCGGCCCGAGCTCTGTATCGGTTCCTGTCCCGGCGCGGCCTGGCCACCGAGGGCCCCATATCTATCTTGTCGACGCCCAAGGTGGCCCGACGGCTGCCCGCGGTTCTGAAACAGACCGACGCTGCCGCTCTGGTCGAAGCCCCCGAAGGCGACGATCCGTTCACCGAAAGAGACCGCGCCGTGCTCGAGCTCCTGTACGCCTCCGGAATTCGAGTGGCTGAGCTGAGCGGTCTCGACGTGGAGGATGTGGACCTCGGTCGAGCCCGGGTCCGGGTGTTGGGCAAGGGGGGAAAGGAGCGGGAGGCGCTCATGGGTCAGCCGGCCGTGGAGGCGGTCAGGAGATATCTGGCCTGGGCCCGGCCGAAGATCGCCCCCGAAGGCGACTCTGCGAGAGCGTTGTTCTTCAACCGGAGAAGGAAGCGTCTCGCGCCGCGCGATGTACGCTCTTTAGTGGAAAAATACCGCAAGATGGTGCTGCCGGGTCATCGGGCGAGCCCGCACACGCTGCGGCACTCGTTCGCGACCCATCTCATGGAAGGGGGTGCGGACATCAGAGCCGTGCAGGAGCTCTTGGGGCACGCGAGCCTGGCCACCACTCAGCGCTACACGCACGTGAGCCGCCCGCGGCTCTTCGGGGCCTATCGAACCAGCCATCCGAGGGCCTGATGAGCAAGGCTCCCGCTTCGGGACAGCGTCGTCGACCGGCGAGACGGACGGCCACAAAGACCGCGGACGCCGAATCCACCGAGCTCGATCGGCTATGGACCGAATTCAAGGAGCGGGCCGAGCAGACGGCCCGAGAGCGTCTGATCCTCCATTACGCGCCGCTGGTCAAATACGTCGTCGGCCGGCTGGCCGCGGGACTGCCCCACACGGTCGAACGGGCCGATCTCGTCTCGTACGGGATGTTCGGGCTCATGGACGCGCTTGACAAGTTCGACCGAACCCGAGAGGTCAAGTTCGAGACGTACGCGATCCCCCGGATCAAGGGCGCGATCATCGACGAGCTGCGGGCCATGGACTGGGTGCCCCGCTCGATTCGATTCAAGGCCCGGGAGGTCGAGAAGGCGTACTCGGGCCTTGAGTCCAAGCTCCGCCGGGCTCCCACAGACGGGGAGGTGGCCGGACATCTCGGGATCAGCCTGAGCGAGCTGCACGAGGTGGTCAATCAGATCTCGTTCGTATCGGTGATGGCCCTGGACGAGCTCGTCTCGACTGGGGACGAACGCGGCGAGAAGCGATCGCTCCTAGACACCCTGGCCGACGCGGCGAGCTCCGATCCTGCTGCCGAGCTGGAAGGCCAGGAGATGCGGGGAATGCTGGCCGCGGCCATCAACTCCCTGACCGAGCGGGAGAAGATCGTGGTGACCCTCTACTACTTCGAGGGGCTCACGCTCGCCGAGATCGGGGAGATCCTGGGCGTCACGGAATCGCGTGTGTGCCAGATCCACACGAAGGCCGTCGGCCAATTGCGGATGAACCTGGTCGACGAAGGCGATACCTAGATCCCCGACCGGGAATTCGTGTCAGACCCTCATCCTAGGATGCACCCCGACCTCCGGGCGAGGGGAGGGCAGTGTGCTCTGTGTACGACACTTCTTGGCTGCTCCGGTGCTGGGCGTCATCCTGGCGGCGAGTGTTCTTGGCGGACCCGATCTCCTGGCACGGGTGGCTGGGGCCGCAGCGACCGAACGGCAACCGGTTCCCAGCACGGGCACCTACGCGTGGCCCGTCGATGGGCCGGTGGTGCGGAGCTTCGATCCTCCCGCCCAGCCATATGTGGCGGGCCATAGAGGGATCGACATCGGGGCCGCGACCGGAACGCCGGTTCGGGCGGCCGAGGACGGCGTGGTCGCGTTCGCCGGTCCCATCGGTGGGAGCCTCTTTGTCTCCATCGATCATGCCGATGGGATCCGGACGACGTACTCGTGGCTGTCCACCGTGGCCGTGCGTCGAGGAGATTCGGTGCTTCGCGGGGCCATCCTGGGGACGACGGGTACCGGGCACCCTGGACAGGATCCTCCCCACCTTCACTTCGGGGCACGGCTGGGGGACACCTACATCGATCCGATGACGTTGCTCGAACCCCGTTCTGTCGTGGGGATGATCCACCTCGCTCCGTTGGATGAGGCGCACATCTAGAATGGCGCACCGTGCGCGCGATCCTGCCTGCTCCCATCTACCGTCCCATCCTCGGTGCGTGCGCAGTCGCTCTCCTGATGGCAGTTCCGTCCCGCGCTCAGCTTCAGGAGTCCTGGCCGATGGTGGGTGGCGATCCAGCCCACTCGGGAGTGGCCGAGGGCCCCCCTGCCCCGTACCGACAGGTCTGGTCGACGAAGATCGGTGACCCCGGGCGAGGGGCCGGCCCCGTGCTTCAAGGCGACACGCTGGTCGCGATGACTGATGAAGACGTGATCGCTCTCTCCGCGGAGACCGGAGAGGTCCGGTGGGAGGTGGCGAGAGAACCCGGCCCTGCCGGCCCGGCCGCGATCGACGGAGAACGGGTCGTCTACACCGAAGGAGCGGGCAGCGCCGGTGCGGTCGTGGCGGTGAGCCTGGAGGACGGCGAAGAGGCTTGGCGCATCGACACGAAATCGCCGGTGGTTGGTGGGGTGACGGTGGCGGACGATCTGGCTGTCGTTGGCGGGAGAGACGGAACGGTTCGCGCCATCGACGTCGAATCCGGCGACGAGCAGTGGAGCTTCGAGGCCTCGGGCAGGGTTGAGGCGCCCGCGGCCGTTTCCGATGGCCTCGTCGTTTTCGTCGCGGAAGCATCCCAGACGGGGAGGGCCACGGCCTATGCACTCGATGCGTCGACGGGCAAGGAGGAGTGGTCGTTCTCTCCGGACCAGGTCGCCTTTGGAGCCTCACCGGTGGCGGTCGGAGACGATCTCGCCGTGTTCGGCCTCGGCGATCTGAGTGTCCGCGGGCTGGAGCTTGTTACGGGGCGGGAGCGCTGGTCGGCGCCCTCTCGGGCCCCATTCAGCGCCCGGGCGGCTCCGGCGTTCGCAGGCGACGTGTTCATCGGCGACCGTGTCGGGCACCTGTATCGTCTCGACCCTGCATCGGGGGAGGAGCGGTGGGTATTTCGGGTCCCCGGAAGCTTCCTGACGGGATCCCCTGTCGTGATCGGCACGGTCGCTGTCGTGGGGGACTGGTCCGGTCAGGTCTCGGCCATCGACCTGGAGACGGGGCATCTGGTCTGGAAGGACACGACGAGCGAAGGGTCGATCCTGGGGATTGCCGCAGACGGTGAGCGTGTCCTCGTCAGCTCGGGCGACGGGTCCGTGAAGGCGTTCGAGCACGATCGCCGGGGTGTTCTGCTCGACGAGGCCTCCCCGACTACCCTTTTTGTCGGAAGAGCCGTCCTCAATTTCGCCGCGGCCGTCCTTCCCCTCACGCTTATCCTCCTCATGCTGTTTCGGTGGGTGGGGCGTCGCCCGGGTCGGCGATTCCCCGAGAGCCCGGCCACCGGGGGTGACACGTGAGCCGGAAGCGCAGACGCAAGCGGGCACAGGCTTCGAGGGCGCCGGTTCCCGCGGTGGCGACCGCGGACGCCTCGATCGCTGAGCCGGAGATCGAGAGCAAGAAGCCCGAGAGAAGGGGGTCCCAACCCAGGGGGTGGGGAAGGTTTCTGCAGTCCGGGGGGACCGGATCGTCGCCGTTTCCGCCGCTCGGCCTCTCTCTGGCACAAGGCTTTCGGGCCGTGGGTGCGTCGCCGGCCATCCTTGCCCTGGCGTTCCTGGCGACCTTCGGTGGCTGGGCGGCCTTCTCGGCTGTCGGAGCCGACCCATCTCCACCCGGCCTGGTCGTCCTCCTGGCCCTTCCTCCCATCCACGCGTTCTTGGATGTTGCCCTCATCAGGGTCGTGGCCGAGGAGACCGCCTGGGCAACCGGTCTCGTCTTCGGGTTGGGCGCCGTGCGGGCCGTCGTGGTGGCGATGTTGGCTCTCTTGGTCGTCGGGGCCATGCGCGACGGCGCCGTGGACGTTCGAGCCGCGATTCGAGCGCTCCCAAAGACGGCGCTGACCGTTTTCCTGATCATCGCGATCGAGCTCGCGGCAGTGGTGACGATTCCGGGCTTTCTGCAGACGCTGCTGGGTCCCCAGCTCGCCTTTCTGATCACGGCGGTGCTTGGTTTGCACTTCCTGGTGTTCGCCCCGGTGATCGCCGCAGCCGAGGGAGGGAGAACCGCGGACGCACTGCGGCGAAGTTTCCGGGCCACCAGGCTCCGGGGACCTCGGCATTTCCTGCTCGTGCTCGCGTACTTCTCCTTCGTGTTCTGGGCGGCCAACATCGTGGGCAGTGCGGGATCCGCGCCAGCCACGCCCACCATCTCCACCTGGGCATTCGCCCTTCTGGCGAGCTTTGTGCACACGGCGGTTCTTGGGGCTCTGGCGTTTCGGTGGCTGGCGGTGAGGGACCTCGTGGCGACGGGCGGGGCCAAGGGCTCTGCGGGCACCTAGGCGCTCGCGTCGCCTCACGGCGGTGTTTGCTAAACTGCTCTGCCGGCCCGAATGGGCCTAGCACGCACGCTCGGGGACCCGTCCCCTGGTCCCGCCGCGAGGCGGGGGGGGCCGGGGTGGAACCGGGCGGAGGGACGAAACCGGAAGGAGGAGCAGCAGCATGCCCGTCGTCACCCGACGACAACTTCTCGAGGCGGGCGTTCATTTCGGCCATCAGACCCGCCGGTGGAATCCGAAGATGCGACGGTACATCTACGCCGAACGCAGCGGGATCTACATCGTTGACCTCGAGAAGACGCTCGAGGGAGTTGAGGAAGCCTACGAGTTCGTCCGCGACCTCTCTCGAAAAGGCGGCTTCGTCCTGTTCGTGGGGACGAAGAAGCAGGCCCAGGACGTCGTGGAGGAGCAGGCCAAGCGGGTCGGCATGCCGTACGTGAACACCCGGTGGCTGGGCGGCATGCTCACGAACTTCCAGACGATCCACGGCCGCCTGCTTCGGCTGAAGGAACTCCGGGAGATGGAGCGCTCCGGTGCGTTCGACTTCCTACCCAAGAAGGAAGTGCTGCGCCTCCGCCATGAGAAGGAGAAGCTCGAGCGGAACCTCGGCGGAATCCAGGACATGGACCGCAGGCCGGATGCGATCTATGTCGTCGATACCAAGAAGGAGCACATCGCGGTAACCGAGGCGAACAAGCTCGGCATTCCGATCATCGCCGTCGTCGATACGAACTGCGATCCGGATGAGGTCACCTACGTGATCCCGGGAAACGACGACGCGATCCGAGCCATCGTTCTGGTCACCACGGTCATCGCGGGTGCGATCGAGGAAGGCCGAGGGCTTGCCGGGAAGGACCTGCAGGACCGGGCCTACGGCGTGCCTGAGGAGGAGCCAAGAACTGCCGCCTCTGTACCCATCCCCGAGGAGGCGGCGGAACCCGAGCGGCCGACGACCGAGCCAGAACAGGAGATCGAGGTCGAGCAGCCCGCGCCTCAGGCCGAAGCGGAGATCTCACCTCAGGAGGCGACGGGTAGCCCCGCAGCCGACGCGGAGGCCGGAAGATGACCCAAACCGGTATGGGAGAATCGGCGCCGGGGGCTGCCGTGGAAATCACGCCAGGGCTGGTGAAGGAGCTCCGGGAGCTCACCGGGGCCGGAATGATGGATTGCAAACGAGCCCTGGAGGAAACCGGCGGTGATCTAGAGCTCGCCGTAGACGTTCTTCGGAAGAAGGGATTGGCGGACGCGAAGAAGCGCGCCGGCAGATCCGCCAACGAGGGGCGCATCGAGAGCTACATCCACATGGGCAGGCTGGGCGTCCTCATCGAGGTCAATTGCGAGACCGACTTCGTGGCGAACACGGATGAATTCAAGAACCTCACGCGGGAGCTGGCGATGCAGGTGGCCGCCACGGATAGCCGATGGATCTCCCCAGAGGAGGTTCCTCCGGAAGAGATCGAGCGCGAGCGAAAGATCTACGAGGAGATGGCGCGCGAGGACGGAAAGCCGGACCACATCATCCCGAAGATCATCGAGGGGAAGCTCGAGTCTTTCTACCGGAGCCACGTGCTGCTGCGGCAGCCTTGGATCCGGGACGACGCCAAGACCGTCCAAGAGCTGGTCGACGAGGTGGGCGCCAAGGTGGGGGAGAAGGTTGAGGTCCGGCGCTTCGCGAAGTTCCGCCTCGGCGACGAGCTGACCTGAGGAGGTCAGGTGGCCGCGAGCGAGCAACAGCTGGACTCGGGCCCGGAAGAGAGCGGGGGCCCGGCCCGCAGTCCTGATCCGATCTACCGGCGGGTCCTGTTGAAACTGTCGGGCGACGCCTTTGCCTCAGCAGAGAACGGTTTTGGCATCGCCCAGGACTCGGTCACCCTCCTCGCCCGGCAGCTGGCCGACGTGCTCTCTCTCGGGGTCCAGCCGGCGGTCGTGGTCGGGGGAGGCAACATCTTCCGAGGTCGAGACGCCCCCGAGATGGACCGGGCTCGCGCCGACTACATGGGGATGCTGGCAACCGTGATCAACGCCCTGGCGCTCCAGGACGGGTTGGAGCACATCGGCGTCACCACAAGGGTTCAGACCGCGATCGCCATGGCCCAGATCGCCGAGCCATTCGTTCCCCTCAGGGCGATTCGACACCTCCAGAAGGGACGGATCGTGATATTCGCAGCCGGTCTCGGTCGCCCCTTCTTCTCAACGGATACCACCGCGGCCCAGGTGGCACTGGAGATCCATGCGGAAGCCATCCTGAAGGGGACCCGGGTTGACGGTGTGTACGACTCCGACCCCAATCTGAACCCCGAGGCGGTCCGCTTCGAGCATCTGGAATACATCGAGGTATTGAAGCGGGGCCTGCAGGTGATGGATGCGACTGCGATATCGCTTTCGATGGAGAACCGCGTTCCCATCCACGTCTTCGACTACCGACGAGAAGGAAACATCAAGCGCGTGCTGGTGGGAGAGCCCATCGGCACGCTCGTCGACGCGGGGAGCTCGGAGTGACGGCCGAAGAGACGCTGAAAGACGCGGCGCACAAGATGGATCGGGCCGTGGAGGTCACCCGGGAAGAATTCTCATCCGTCCGGACCGGTCGGGCATCGCCTGCGATCCTCAGCCGGATCAGCGTTGACTACTACGGGACGTCGACTCCGCTCAACCAGCTGGCTTCGTTCTCCGTCCCCGAGCCGAGGCTGCTGGTGATCCAGCCGTACGACCGGAATGCGATGCAGGCGATGGAGAAGGCGCTGATGCAATCGGATCTGGGGCTCACGCCGTCCAACGACGGCAACGTCATTCGCCTGGCGTTTCCGCCACTCACTGAGGAGAGGCGTCGAGACCTCACGCGGGTGGTCCGGGAACGAGCCGAAGAGGGGCGCATCGCCGTACGCAACGTCCGACGCCATGCGAAAGAAGAGCTGGAGCGGCTTGAGCGGGAGCACCTCATCTCCGAAGATGAGCTGGCACGGGCGGAGAAGGAGCTTCAGAAACGCACCGACTCCCACGTGGCCGAGATCGACGAGCTGGTCGGCCACAAGGAGACGGAGCTCATGGAGGTCTAGCGTGGCCGAGCCGGACGACGAACGGGAAGAGAAACAAAAACCCGAAGACCTCTTCACCGATCTCGACAAGTTCTTTGCACCGATCGAGGAGGACTGGCCGGAAGAGGCCGGTGAGTCCGCGGAGGAGGTCCCGGATGAGGGCGACGCCGCTCTCGAGGAGTGGACCGGCCCCAAGATCCGAATCCCCGATGAGGAGGAACTCCTCGGAGACGAGACGGCGACTCCGACGGAGGAGCAGGCGTCGACATCGGAAACGAGGGGTGAAGAGGACAGCCCAATCGTTATCCCGGAAGCCGGGGAAGAGCCCGCGGCCGCGGACCGCCCCGTCGAGCCGCTTCGAACCCAGGAGCCCGTCGACGAGCCGCCCGGCACCGAGGAGCCCGTCCCCACGCCTGAACCCTCGGCGGGCGGTGCGAGTGAGGAATGGCTGCCCGAACCCACCGGAGAGATGTCCGGGGAAGAGTGGGAGCGATTCCGTCAAGCGCTCGAAGAAGAGGTCGTTCGGCTCGACGAACCGGAGCCCGAGCAGCTGGAGCCCGAGATGGTTCCGGGCGCAGCGGACGAGTCGATGGCGGCGGAGGAGCCCGAAGCAGATGTTGCGATGGGGGAGGAGCTGCCGGAAGCGGAAGAGGTGGAAGCGGCAGCGGAGCACTTCGCCGAAACCATTCGGCAGACCCCCGAGGATGTGGAACGCGAGCTGCTGGCGGACCTGGAAGAACCGGTGGGAGAGCCCGGCACGGTTCGAGTCGGCGCCGGGGTGGCCGAAGAACGCCCTCCAACATGGGAGGAGCCGGCCATCGGCGTCGCCGAGGATGTGGACGCCGGTCCGCCCCCGCCGGGCCGCAATCTCCCGGCGGCGCTCATCTCCGGCGGTCTTCTGGCATTCGCGGCGCTGGCGCTGCTTGCCATCGGCAAGGCCCCGTTCGTGGCGCTGGCGATCGCCATCACCCTTCTCGGACAGGGAGAGCTCTACGCGGTTCTGAAGGCCCGCGGCGCCCAGCCCGCAACGGCTCTGGGACTGATCACCGGGGGCGTCATCATGGCCGGCGCGTACAACCGGGGGGAAGCCGCCGCGCTCTTTGGGGTCTTTCTGGCGATGGTGCTGGTCTTGCCGTGGTATATGGCGGCGCCGCCGAAGGTTCGCAAGGGAACGGTGATGAATGTCGGCGCGACGCTGCTCGGGGTGATCTATGTGCCGTTCCTCGCGTCGTTCGCGCTGATCATCCTCCGGATAACCGACGTCGCCGGGCGGAACCTCCTTCTCACGGTGCTCGGGCTCACGGTTCTGTACGACGTGTGCGCCTATGCCATCGGTTCTCTGTGGGGGAACCGCCCGCTGGCTCCGACGATCAGCCCCAAGAAGTCGTGGGAGGGGGCCGTCGGTGCGACGTTCGTCCTTCTTCTCGTGGCGCTGGCGATCGTGCCTTCGGTGGAGCCATTCACGGCCGCCCGGGCCGTCGGCCTTGCTTTGGTGATCGCCGTGGCCGCTCCTCTCGGCGACCTGGTGGAGTCCGCCCTCAAGCGTGACCTGGGACTGAAGGACATGGGGAGCTTGCTCCCCGGACACGGAGGCGTGCTGGATCGCGTCGATTCGATCCTGTTCGCTGCCCCGGCAGCCTGGTATTTCATACGTTTGGTGATTCTCTGACTTTCCCTGGGGAACCGGGTACCCTTGAGACATGCGCAGGGTGGTCATCCTCGGTTCCACCGGTTCCATCGGAACCCAGGCCCTCGACGTAATCCGGCACACACACGATCGCTTCCAGGTGGTCGGGCTGGCCGCGGCCTCGAACCACGAGTTGCTGGTGGGCCAGATCCGCGAGTTCATGCCGCCGGTCGTCGCCGTCAGCGACGAGACCGCCGCGAACGAGCTGCATGCCGGGCTGGCGGGGCTCCGGAGCGTGGAGATGGTCGTGGGTGCCGAGGCTGCCGAGCAGCTTGCTCGAGAGCTCGACGCCGACATCGTGCTGAACGCGATGGTCGGTGCCGTCGGCTTGCCGCCGACGCTTGCGGCCCTTCAATCTGGGAAGACCCTCGCACTGGCGAACAAGGAAAGCCTCATCGTCGGCGGCGAGCTGGTCATGGATCTGGTCAAAGGAGAGCCCGAGCGGCTGATACCGGTTGACTCGGAGCATGCCGCTCTGGCTCAGTGCCTTCGGGGGGAGAGCCGCGAGGATCTGAAGCGAGTGATCATCACCGCGTCGGGCGGGCCCTTCCGGGGATGGACTCGCGAGGAGCTGGCGAAGGCGTCGGTGAAGGAAGCATTGGCCCACCCCACCTGGAAGATGGGTCCGAAGATCACCATCGACTCGGCGACGCTCATGAACAAGGGGTTGGAAGTCATCGAGGCGCACTTCCTGTTCGGGCTGGACTACGCGCAGATCGACGTCGTGGTCCATCCCGAGAGCCTCGTACACGGCATCGCAGAATTCGCCGACGGCGCGATGATGGCGCAGCTGTCGAAGCCGGACATGCGGCTCCCCATCCAGCTCGCCCTGGCGTACCCCGAGCGTCTTCCGGCGGGGATCGAGCCGCTCGACCTGGCAACGGTCGGCTCGCTCACGTTCGAACCGGTCGATCGGGAAGCGTTCACGGCACTCGACCTGTGCTTCAAGGCCGGACGGATGGGCTCCACCTTCCCCGCCGTCTTGAACGCGGCGAACGAGGTCGCGGTCATGGCCTTTCTGGAGGGAAAGATCGCCATGACGGGCATCCCCGACGTGGTCGAGCGTGTCCTCGATGATCACGAGCCCGCCTCGGTGGTGTCGGTGGTGACGCTGGACCGGGCCGATGCGTGGGCCCGGCGCCGGGCTGCGGAGATCATCGACTCCGGCTGATGCCGGCGTTCGTCGGCGTTCTCATCTTCGCGTTCGTCGTTCTCCTCGTCATCGTGGCGCACGAGAGCGGCCACTTTTTCGCAGCGAAGGCCTTCGGGATCAAGGTGGAGGAGTTCTTCGTCGGATTCGGGCCTCGCCTGTGGTCGTTCCGTCGTGGCGAAACCGAGTACGGGATCAAGGCCATCCCGGCGGGAGGGTACGTACGCATCGCCGGTATGAACCCGTTCCAGGAGACGGCTCCCGAGGATCTCCCCCGCACGTTCGGGGCCAAGCCGCCGTGGCAGCGGGCGATCGTCCTCCTGGCCGGGTCGTTCACGCACTTCGTGTTGGCGCTCCTGCTGTTGGCGGTGTACTTCGGTGCGATCGGAGTTCCGGAGCGTTTCGCGCCGCGGGTGGCCGGCGTGGAGGAGACCCTCGAAGGGCAACCCTCCCCGGCAGCCGAGGCCGGCCTCCAACCGGGAGACGAGTTCGTGGAGGTGGACGGGCGTCCGGTTCGGACCTACCAGCAATTCGTTGAGTACACGCGCGACCGAGCCGGGCAGGAGCTGCTCCTGGTTGTCGACCGCGACGGTGAGCGAGTCACCCTTCGGGCGACGCCGGTGCTGGCCCCGGTCGAAGGAGAACTCGTCGGCCGGCTCGGGGTCACCCTCACCCTGGGTAGCGTGCTCGAACGCGACCGGGTGAACCCGCTCGCGGCCGTGGGGAGGGCCTCGGAAGAGGTACGGAGGATGTCGGCGGCGTCGTTTCGAGCGATGGGGGAGATCTTCAGCCCGTCCGGGCTCGCCCGGATCGGCCGGCAGCTCTTCGGCGAGGAACCTCGGAGGCTCGAGCGGGATCCCGCAGGCATCGTCGGTGCGGCCAGGCTTTCGGGTCAGGCGGTGGAGGAGGGCCTCTTCGACGTGCTGTTCTTCCTGTTCGCGGGGTTCAACGTGTTCGTGGGCATCCTCAACATTCTTCCGCTGCCGCCACTCGACGGCGGCCACCTCGCGGTCGTGGGCATCGAGAAGATCACGGGGAAGCGGATCGACGTGCGACGCCTCCTGCCGCTCACCGCGCTGGTGGCGGGGTTCCTCATGCTGTTCATGGTGTCGCTCCTGTACCTGGATGTGACCCGGCCTCTCCCGAATCCCTTCCGTTAGACTCGAATCGTGCTCTCCGAACGTCGGAAATCGAAGAAGATCCGGGTCGGGTGGATCGATGTGGGTGGGGACGCGCCCATCCGTGTCCAGTCCATGACCACCACCAAGACCGCCGACGTCAACGCGACCTTGCAGCAGATGGCCGCCCTGGTGGCAACGGGATGCGAGATCGTGCGCGTTGCCGTGCCCCACTGGGAGGATGCTCGGGCGCTGAAAGAGATCGCCGAGCACGCCACGATCCCGGTCATCGCAGACATCCACTTCCAGTGGAAGTACGCGATGGCCGCCCTGGAGGCGGGGATCCACGGACTCCGGATCAACCCGGGAAACATCAAGTACCAGGACAAGGTGCGGCTCATCGCCCGGGAGGCGAAGGCCAGAGGCGTGCCCATCCGCATCGGCGTGAACGCCGGTTCGTTGGAGAAGCCCTTGCTCGAGAAGTATGGTCGTCCGTCTGCCGAAGCTCTCGTGGAATCCGCCCTGAACGAGGTGCGGATCCTGGAAGACGAGGACTTCACCGACATAAAGATCTCGGTGAAGCACTCCCTCGCGTCCGAGATGATCGCTGCGTATCGGATGTTGGCCGAGAAGTGCGAGTACCCGCTTCATCTCGGCGTAACCGAAGCCGGACCGCTCCCGTCCGGTGCGGTGAAGTCGTCGGTGGGGATCGGGACCCTCCTGGCCGAAGGGATCGGAGACACCATCCGCGTGTCGCTCACCGACGACCCGGTGGAAGAGGTCAAGGTGGGGATGTGGATCCTTCAGTCGCTCGGTCTGCGCAAGCGAGGACTCGATCTCGTGGCATGTCCCTCCTGCGGCCGGGCAGAGGTGGACGTGCTCGAGCTGACCAAGCAGGTCAACGAGGCACTGCAGAAAGAGGGGTTGAAGGCCCCGATCCGGGTGGCTGTCATGGGCTGTGTCGTGAACGGTCCGGGCGAAGCGCGCGAAGCTGATCTCGGGATCGCCGCGGGGAAAGGTTTCGGCCACCTGATCGTGAAGGGCGAGGTGAAGGGAAGGGTCCCCGAGGATCGTTTTGTGGACGCGCTCGTGGCGGAGGCCCGAAAGATGGCCTCGGAGACGCCTAAATCGAAGTGATGCAAGGAGTTAGCCAGTGCCGCAATCCGGCCTGGTGGATCAACACGCGAACGATCGCGCATAATCCGATAAGATTGAGTTACTCGGTCATCTTTTAGGTGATCCAGGGGGTGAGCCCGCTTTCAATGTATTTTTCTACAACCTTCCCTGTAGGTGCTAGTCCTCCGTTCGCTTAGTTTGGCTATTTCCTGGCCGGGAAAGAGGTACGGAGTGAAGTCGTCGCGAATCCTTTTCCCAATGCGCCGCATGCCCATCTGGGGGGTTGCTGCCCGTTTTGTCGCGATGGTTCTGGCGATTACCGCTGTGTTCGGCCTTGTGGGCGTCCCAGCAGATGCCGGAACCCCGTGTCGAACGAGCGGCCCGTCGTACACCGTTACGGTCTGCTTCACGGAGCCTGCCGACGGCGCGACGCTCACCGGGATCCGGACCGTCACAACGACCGTCACGGTGAACGGGACAAATCCTGGCGTGAACAAGCTGCTGTACTACTTGGGCGGCACGTACCTTCTCACTGACTATTCCGCTCCGTACTCCTTCAGCCTGCCCACCAACAAGTTCGTGGACGGGCTCCGGGCGCTGGAGGTGGAGGCGGTCATGCGGGACGGGTTCATCACTCAACGCTCATCCGTGGACCTGACGTTCGCAAACGGGATCACCCAGCCGCCTGTGAACACCAACACGTTCACCCCGGCCAGCGGTAGCACACCGGCTCCCGGTCGTCCCTTCGTCCTCGCCGCAGTGGGAGACGGGGCCTCCGGGCGCCCCGAGGCCCAGGCGGTCACGGATCTCATCACCTCGTGGTCCCCCAACATGTTCCTGTACCTCGGGGACGTGTACGAGCAGGGCACCCCCACGGAGTTCTACAACTGGTACGGGACCCCGGACTGGTTCTTCGGAAGGCTCCGGGCCATCACCAACCCCACCATCGGAAACCATGAGAACCTCACGCCGAACTCCGCAGGCTATTTCGACTACTGGGACAACGTTCCCAACTACTTCAGCTTTAACGTAGCCGGGTGGCACGTCGTCAGTCTCGACTCCACCGGTGTGTTCGGCCAGACGTCCCCAAGTTCCGCGCAGTACCAGTGGCTGGATCAGGACCTCAGTTCCAGTTCCGCGGCCTGCGACATCGTGTTCTTCCACCACCCCAGATGGAGCGTGGGCCAGAGTGCAGGCGCTGGGGACTCTGACAGGATGGCCAGCATCTGGACTCTTCTGGCGCAGCGCGGGGTAGATCTCGTCCTGAACGGACACGACCACAACTACCAGCGGTGGCAGCCCCTGAACGGGTCCGGGGTGGTCAGTGCTTCCGGACCGACAGAGTTCGTGGTGGGCTCCGGCGGCCACGGGATTCAGACCTTTACGGGGACCGATTCGCGTCTGGCCAGAGGTTTCGACTCACTCTCGGACTTCGGCGCGCTGAAGCTGGAAATCAATCAACACGGTGCGGCGTTCCAGTTCATCAACATGCAGGGAACGACGCTGGATTCCGGCTCCGTCGGCTGCAGCGGAGTACCCGCGGACAGCACTGCCCCCGCGGCGCCCACGAACCTTACAGCAGTTTCTCCTGGTGCAAACAGCGTTGACCTTACGTGGACCTCGTCCACCGACAACGTCGGCGTGACCGGCTACGACATCTACCGAAACGGATCTCTCCTCACCACCACGGGGCCTGCACCGACCTTTACAGACTCGACGGTGGCCGCCAATACCACATACCAGTACTCCGTCAGGGCCAGAGACGCCGCCGGAAACGTCTCCGGACCGAGCAACACCGCCACCGTCACGACCTTGGGGACCAATCCACCTCTCTTCACCGACGACTTCGAGACCGGAGACCTCTCCAAGTGGACGGGAAACACGGGGCTCGTGGCTCAGCAGCAGGAGGTCTTCGCCGGCACCTGGGCAGCCCGGGGGACGACCACCGGCGCGTCCACATGGGCGTACAAGAGTCTCGGGACTACCCACACGGAGCTGTATTACCGGATCCGTTTCAAGGTCATGTCCCAGGGGGCGGAGCCCACCAATACCGTCAATCTCCTGAAGCTCCGAACGGCCACCGGGACGGCGATCTTCGGGCTGTATCGAAACCCCGCCGGCAACCTCGGCTACAGGAACGAGGTGGCTCCCGTGTCCACCACCAGTTCCACGCCGGTGTCCACCGGGGTGTGGCATGAGGTCCAGGTCCGGGTGCGGATCAATGGCGCCTCCGGCGAGACCGAGACCTGGTTCGACGGCGTCCGCATCGCCGCGCTCAGCAAGACGGAGGACTTCGGGACCACGCCAATCGGACGTATCCAGATCGGGGAGAACTCCACCGGGCGGAACTTCGACGTCGCCTTCGATGAGGTAGCGGCGGGCACGAGCTTCATCTCCGATGGTGGTCCCTCGCCGGACACGACGCCTCCTTCCGACCCGACGAGCCTCAATGCATCAGCGATCTCTTCAAGCCGCGTCGACCTAACGTGGGCGGGATCCACGGACAACGTCGGGGTCACCGGGTACGACATCTACCGGAACGGGAGCCCGCTCTTGACGATCGGGGCGGTGACGTCGCACTCCGACACGACGGTCGCTCCGTCGACGACGTACCAGTACCAGGTTCGGGCCCGGGATGCCGCGGGAAATCTCTCCGGGTTCAGCAACACGGCCACCGTGACCACGCCTGCCGGGCCGGCCCTACAATTCGTCGTTCGCCGGGAAGGGACCAATTACGTGGCGGAGTCGCAAACTGCGACCTACACCGGCGATCTCAAGACGGTCGTCGAGAGTGCTGTGTACAACGACCTCAACCCAGCAGGCGGGGGCAGGGTGACCTTCCAGGCCGGCGTGTTCGACCTCGGCGCGACGTACCTTCGACTCGAAGAGGTCAGCGACATCATCTTCGAGGGCCAGGGCATGGACGTGACCGCCATCCAGAACTCCTCCAACGCGGCGGACGATACCGAGCCGTTCAACTTCAAAGGTGCGTATCGGGTGGTCATTCGGGACCTGACCGTGTCGGCCGGTGGAACGCCTCGGACGACCAGCGATGCCATCGATTTCGACAAGGGGAACGACAGCCTCGTGCAGCGGGTGAAGATCACGTACTCCCGGGGGAAAGGAATCATCTTCGACGGCAAGGATGCCGGGTGGACCTCTCAGGGGAACACCGTCCTCGACTGCGAAATCTCAGGAACGAACAACGACGGCATCCAATTCCTCGCCTCCACCAACAACCGCGTTGAGGGCTGTTTCATCCACGACACGGTCATGGACGGGATCGAGGCCACGAAGTCTCAATCGAATGCGCCGCAGCCCCACAAGAAGTCGAACGACAACGTCATCATCGGAAACACCATCGACAATGCCGGCCAGAATGGGATCAGGATCCACAGCAGCGACCGGAACCTGATCACCGGCAACTACATCACGAACAGTGCCGACGACACGGCCAATCATGACGGGATCCGCATCATCTGCGACGAGTCGATCACCGGCGACGACAACATCGTCTCCGATAACACCAGCGGAGACAACCAGGCGACTCACACCCAGCGGTACGGGCTCAATATCTCCAATTCCCTGTGCAACAGGACAGTCGTATGGCAGAACACGTTCTTCGGCAATCTGAATGGGGACATCAACGACCTGGGCACGGACACGCGGTACACGGCGCCGGCGGCGGCGGACCTGGCGCTCACCAAGACGGATCCTCCCGGGCGGGCACCCACCGGCAGAGACATGACGTACACGCTCACGGTGAACAATCTTGGCCCCGATGCCGCGGCCGGAGTGACCATCGTCGATCAGCTCCCTCCCAGCGTGACATTCGTCTCCGCCACGCCGACCCAGGGAACCTGCCAAGATTCGGGGGGGACGGTCACGTGCAATCTGGGGACGATCAGCAACGGTGCCATCGCCACGGTCGCCATCGTGGTGAAGCCGACGGTGCCGGGGACGATCACCAACACGGCTTCGGTCGGCTCGTCGACTCACGATCCCAACGAGGGCAACAACGCCGATTCTGAGGTCACCTCGGTCTGCCGGATCACCTCCCGAAGGTCGTCGATTCCCTGCGG
>DASSDP010000137.1:0-3609 GCA_035697085.1 Actinomycetota bacterium | reverse complement strand
GCAGTGGTTCGTCGCGGTGGACAGGCTGAAGGGGCCGGCTCGCGAGGTGGTGGAGGATGGCCGCATCCGGTTCTCCCCCGAGCGGTGGGCCAAGGTCTATCTCGAATGGCTCGACAACCTCCGCGACTGGAACATCTCCCGGCAGCTGTGGTGGGGACATCGCATCCCCGTCTGGTACTGCCCGAATGGGCACGAGTTCGCATCGGTGGACGATCCCGACTCGTGTCCCCAGTGCGGGGAGGAACGCATCGAACGGGACCCGGACGTCCTGGACACGTGGTTCTCGTCCCAGCTGTGGCCGTATTCCACGCTGGGCTGGCCGGAAGAGACGGACGATCTCGCGTTCTTCTACCCCACCTCTGTTCTCGTCACGGGCTACGAGATTCTCTACCTGTGGGTGGCCCGCATGATCATGTCGGGCATGTTCCTGACGGGGAAGGAACCCTTCCGCGAAGTGGTCATCCACGGCCTCGTTCGAGATCGCCGCGGCAGGAAGATGAGCAAGTCGCTCGGAAACGTGATCGATCCGCTCGACGTGGTCGATCGATACGGGACCGACGCGCTCAGGTTCGCCCTGGCGCGCATGGCGAGTCCCGATCAACAGAACCTCCCGCTGGCAGAAGAAGCCATCGGTGCGGGAAGGCACTTCGCCAACAAGATCTGGAACGCGGCGCGGCTCGTCTTCTCCTCTGAAGCGCGCCCTGAACTTCCACCGCCAGGGAAGCTCACGTTGGCCGATCGGTGGCTTCTTTCCCGGCACGAGGCATGTCGCGCCGAAGTCGACGGGGCCCTGGAGCGATACCACTTCGCCGATGCAGCCCAGGCACTGCATCGCTTCCTGTGGGCGGAGTTCTGCGACTGGGGCCTGGAGATGGCCAAGGATCGTCTGCGCTCCGATGACGAAGAGGACAGGGCGGCCGCGGGTGGGACGCTCGCCTGGGTCCTCGAACGAACGCTCCGCCTGCTTCACCCGGTGATGCCGTTCCTGACCGAGGAGGTCTGGCAGCGATTCGAGGCCGGAGAGTCCATCGTCATTGCGGAATGGCCGACCGCCTCGCCGGCACATCGAGACCAGAACGCCGAGCGGGAGTTCTCGTTCCTGGAAGACCTGGTGAGCGCAGTTCGACGGTTCCGCAGCGACCACGCCCTGGACCCGAACGTTGCGCTCAGCGTGCGCGTTCGGGCTCCGAAGCCCCGCCAGGACCTGCTCGACGCGTTCTCTGAAGAGATTCAGCGTCTGGCTCGTCTGGAGTCCGTTGAGTTCGTCGCCGACGGGTTCGATCCTTCCGGCTGCGCACGTCTGACGGTTCAGGACGCGGAGGTCCTCGTTCCGCTGACGGACGTGCTGGACCCGCGAACCGAGTGCGCCCGCATCCGGAGACGGCTCTCGGACATGGTCGAAGACGCCGAGCGCTCTCGCCGGAAGCTCGACAACGACCGGTTCGTCAAGAACGCGCCCACGGACGTGGTCGAAGGAGAACGGCGGAAGCTGGCCGAGCTGGAAGAGCAGATGCGAGCGCTGGAAGCCCAGCTGGCCCAGCTCGGCTGCGAGTAGTGTCCGATGCGATTCGACGAGGCCCTCTCGGATCTCGAAGGGCGGCAGCCGGAGAGGATGGTTCCCGACCTCGATCGCATCCGGGCGCTTGCCGAACTCTTGGATCATCCGGAGCTGACCTATCGGACCATCCACGTCACCGGAACGAACGGAAAGACCACCACGGCGAGACTCGCGGCCCGCATCCTGTGCGCACAGGGCGTCAGGGCCGGCCTATACACGTCTCCCCACCTCGCTTCGGTGACCGAGCGGCTTGCGCTGTGCAACGAGCCGATCCGTGAGCAGGAGTTCGCCGACGTGTATGCCCATCTCCTTCCGTACCTGGAAGAGGTCGACCGGCGAGGGGAGAGGGTCACGTACTTCGAGACCCTCACGGCCCTTGCGTACCTGTGGTTCGCCGACAAGCCGGTCGAGGTGGGTGTCTTCGAGGTGGGGATGGGAGGGACGTGGGACGCCACCAACCTGATCCGGAGCGAAGTCGCCGCCATCTGCCGCATCGGTCTCGACCATCCGGAGCTCGGGTCGACGGTCGAGGAGGTGGCCACGGAGAAGGCCGGCATCATCAAGTCGGGATC
Source organism: Actinomycetota bacterium (assembly GCA_035697085.1). Lineage (GTDB taxonomy): Bacteria > Actinomycetota > UBA4738 > UBA4738 > CALAEC01 > DASQUW01. The sequence continues at coordinate 1,479 of DASSDP010000137.1, read as the reverse complement.
CGTCGCCGTGATCGCGGAGCAGCGCCCGGAGGCACTGGCAGTCATCGAGGCTCGAGCGGCGGAGGTCGGTGCAGATCTGCGGATCGAGGGGCGGGACTTCGCCGTCGAAGATCGCCGGGTTGCCGTTGGCGGCCAGGTTGTGGTGGTGCGCGGCCTCCACGCGGCCTATCCGGATCTGTTCGTCCCGCTGCACGGACGGCACCAGGCGCACAACACCGCGATCGCCATCGCTTCGTGCGAGGCAGTCCTGAGGGGGCCGCTGACGGAGGCGTCCCTGCGCGAGACGCTCGCCGTATCCACTTCACCCGGGCGACTGGAGGTCGTCTCTCGCCGGCCCCTCGTCGTCCTGGACGGTGCCCACAACCCGGATGGAGCAGCCGCGCTGGCGACGGCTCTCGGCGAGGAGTTCGTGTGGCAGCAGCTCCACCTGGTGATCGGGGTGCTGGAGACCAAGGACGTCGATGGGATCGTCGAGATACTGGCTCCCCGTGCCGACGCCGCCTACGTCTGCGCCAACGGCCACCCGGGGTCTCTGCCGCCGGAGCGGATCGCCGTCGCCTGCGAGAAGAATGGGCTTCCCGTTCGGACCTTCGACTCCGTGGCAAGTGCCCTGGACGCTGCCGAAGACTCCGCGCGTGCCGATGACATCATCCTGGTAACGGGCTCTCTCTATACTGTCGCGGATGCCCGACCGAGGTACGTGAAGGACTGAAGGTGCCGGAGGAAGAAACACTCGTCATCGTGAAACCCGACGCGGTCAGGCGCGGCCTGGTCGGAGAGATCCTCACGCGTTTGCAGCGGAAGACGCTCCGCATCGCCGAGATGCGTCTCATGCGTGTCGATCGCGACCTCGCCGAGCGGCTGTACGCCGAGCATCGAGAGAAGGCCTTCTTCCCCGACCTGGTGGAGTTCATCACGTCCGGCGATGTCCTCGTGGCGAAGGTTGCGGGGGAGAGCGCGATTCCGGTGGTTCGAACGCTCATGGGCGCGACCAACCCGGTGGAGGCCGCCCCCGGCACGATCCGGGGGGACTTCGGGCTCGTCATCACCCAGAACCTGGTCCACGGGAGCGATTCACCGGAATCGGCGAAACGCGAGCTCGACCTGTTCTTCGCGTAGAGATGGGGATGGGAGACGCCGAGCGCCTCGAGGTTCTTCACCGGGTGTTGGACGCCTTTAACAGGCACGACCTGGACGGGATCATGTCGTACTTCTCGGACGACTGTGTATTCGAATCTCCGCGCGGCGCCGAACAGTGGGGACGGCGCTTTGTCGGTAAGGATGAGGTCCGGAAGGGTCTTGCGGCTCGCTTCGAGGGCATCCCCGATGTCCACTACGGCGACGATGATCACTTCGTTTGCGGGGATCGTGGCGCGTCGGAATGGACGATCAGCGGCACCACTGTCGACGGCGATCGCGTGGAGGTGCGCGGCTGCGACCTATGGACGTTCAGCGAGGATGACAAGATCGCCCGGAAGG
>DASSDP010000136.1:0-11026 GCA_035697085.1 Actinomycetota bacterium | reverse complement strand
GAGCTGAACCTCAAGACGGAGTTCGCGGACGACGTCGAGGTGGAGATCGAGACCGAGGGTCCCATCGAGTTCGCCACCCAACGGATCGAGGCCCTCCCGGGGGCCACGTTTGGCTGGCACACCCACCCGGGGGAGAACATCAACGTCATGTTGCAGGGAACCCTCACCCTGTACCACGACGAGAAATGCACCAAGGGGATCGCCTACGGGCCGGGGAAGGTCTTCACCACGAGCCCAAAGGACGTCCACCTGGCCAGGAACGAGGGAACGGAGACTCTAGTGCTCTTCGCTACGTACTTCCTCCCGAAGAAGACTCCGCCCCTTCCGCTTCGCCTCGATGCACCCTCACCAGGACCCAACTGTCCTCTGTAGCGTTTGGAACGGCTAGGGCGTCGCACCGATGGCGGCGCCCTAGCCAACCGCCAGGCGAGCAGAAGCTTCGCCTTCTTAGGGGTTGCGTAACAGCACCTCGGCCACCCTTTGGCCATTTGCACAAGGGGTGAGCAGCCACGCTGAACCGCGGGCCTTTCGTTCAACTCGGACAAGCCAACCCTACAGAAACCTTACACAGAACCGACACTGGAGAACCTACACGAAAACCGGCCCACCTTTCACGGAAAAGTGGTCCCGCACCGGGCTCTTGCCTCTATTTGTAAGGCGTGAGGCGACGCACGGATCCAGAGGGATCTATCAAGTTTGCCAGTGGTTCCCGCGGGCGCTCGGTTCCTGCAGGGCCGATGGACCGCGCCAGGCTCTGGAATGAACCGCCATCCACTCTCTCTTCCCACATGTCGTCGGACGAGGACCCAGAAGTCGCCTCACGAGAGGATGCTAGGCTCCGCACACTCGCCCGTGCGCTGCTCGACCTGGCGGAGGAGACGCTAATGATGGAGAAGGCGCCGTGAAGGCGGTGGCGTACCTGCGCGTCTCGACGAGGGAGCAGGCCGAGGAAGGGTACTCGATCGCGGCCCAGCTGGAGGCTTCCACCCGCTACGCAGCCGACAACGGATGGGAGCTGGTGGAGATCTATTCCGACCGGGGAGAGTCAGCCCGAACATCCGACCGTCCGCAGTTCCAGCTCATGCTCAGGCGCATCGCTGAGGATGGCTCTATCCGCTATCTAGTCGTCCACAAGCTCGACCGGCTTGCGCGCAACATCCGCGACTACGCGGAAGTCCGGGACCTCCTAGCGCGCTCAGGGGTGGAGCTCGTCTCGGTTACCGAGGGCCTGGAAGCAAACGCCTCGGGCAGAATGGTCGAGGGGATGCTCGCCGTGGTCGCCGAGTGGTACTCGAACAACCTCTCGGCAGAGATCCGCAAGGGCATCGCCCAGAAGGTTCGCGAGGGCGGCTGGCCCAACCTCGCCCCGATCGGGTACTGCAACGTTCGCTTGGAGCCGGGACCGGGCCAGCGCCGCGGCAGGGCCAGCATCGTCCCCTCCGACCAAGCTCCCCTGGTGCTGGAGGCGTTTGAGCTCTACGCCGCCGGCGGCCTGTCCCTCTCCATCCTCGCCGAGGAGATGCATCGCCGGGGACTCCGCAACCGCCGCGGCGGCCGCGTGAACCGCTCCTCTCTTCACGAGATGCTCACCAACGTCGCCTACATCGGGAAGGTCCCGTGGGAGGGCGCCACGCATGACGGCGCCCACGAGCCCATCGTTCCGAGAGACCTGTTCGATGAGGTGCAGGACCTCCTGGCGAGCCACGGTCGCTCGAAGGAGCGCCAACGCCGGCACACCCACTTCCTCAAGGGACTCCTGCGTTGCGGGACGTGCGGGAGCCGCCTGCTCTACAACGTCGTCAAAGGACGGAACAAACGAGACTTCGCGTACTTCGGTTGCGCCAGCCACTTCAACGCGCGACAGAAGTGCGGGGAGCCCTACGTTCGGGCCCAGGACTTAGAGCGGGCCATTGAGGCCCTCTATCGGGAAGTAAAGCTGCCTGCCGGCCTCCAGAAACGCCTGGAAAGCGTCCTCGAGGACGAGGTCGCCGCCAGGGAGCAGCATCGGGTCCAAGGCACCCGATTCGTGGCACGGCGCCTAGACCGACTTGCGTCCGAGAAAGCGCGGCTGCTTGATTTGTACCTCTCCGGCGACATCGATCGGGAGACGTTTCGGGCCCGAAAGGCGACGGCGGAAAACGAGATCCAGAAGCTTGAATCCCGGGCGACAACCCGGACGACGAACCTACACGAGGCCAAGCAGCTCGTCGCCCTCGCCCTTAAGCTCGCCCGAAACTGGTACACGAGCTATCGGAAGGCCTCCCCCGACACGAAGAGGCGCTGGAACCAGGCCGTCTTCGACGACATCGTAGTCGGGCATCGAAAGGTAACCGAGACAGTTTACGCTGAGCCCTTCCGCACGATCCTTGCGGTCCGGGAGGGACGCGTTTCTGATAAGGCGGTTCTTGTGGAGATGACCGGATTCGAACCGGCGACCTCCTGCTTGCAAAGCCCATCCCGCGTACGCGGCTGACCTGCCCAAACGCCAAAAGGCCTAGTCAGAGGCCGTAACAGCTCACACCCGTGCCGGGGTTCTGACCCCTCTGACGGGTCTTCTGCTGCCTAATTGCTGCCTCCGAATTGCGACTTATCCTCTCAATATCCCTGCCCCCCGGCTTGAACTTCGCCGCGTACCTGCGGGAGGTCGTCGCGCTCGGGGCGAGAGGCGAGAAGCCGACCCGAGAGCTCTTCGAGCGTCACGACATGCACGTGCTCGAGTGATTGTCGCAGAGACACCCTGCGATGCTGCCCGTTAACCCTGGGTACTAACCTAGGGGCCGATCAGGTCCGAGGCGATCTGGCAAAAGTCCGCGGTCAGGCCTGGGTGCGGACCGTTCACCTGAAAGTCGATGGACTCGATGAATATCCCTCCGGGCACGTTGTCACCCTGGGTATCGAACAGGATGGTTTCACGGATGGAACCACGCTCTCGCAGGATGACGTTGCCCGCCGAGTCCTCGATGGTGAACGGCTGGCCGGCGACAACGGATGTGAACGTGAAGACCGAACCCTCGATCCTTGTGGCTTTCGTCTCACGGAAATTGCCGTTCCCATAGATCACGAAGAACTCGCCCGTATCGACGTTGGTGTGTACCTCCCGGTATTCGAAGTTGTCGTGACCGAAGAATGCGGTCTCGTTCTTGTGCTTGCCTTCGCGGAAACTGAACACGCCGCTGAACTCCACGTCCACTTGGACCGTGAAGCCGCAATCGTCATAGGAGAACGAGTCGGTATCCGAGTAACGAACCTTCTCGACGATCGTTGCGCCAGCCGGGGCGGAGCCGAACAGCAGCGCGCCGGCTGTCAACCCTGCGACCATTAACCGGACAGTCCCCATGAGCTACCCCCCTCCCTCGCAAAAGGTCTGTATAGAGGCAACTATCGCGGATCGGAACGTGCGGTGTCAACACGAAGGACTGCTAACCCTCGAGAAGAGTCTTCAGGTTTTGCGATGAATCCGTCGAGCAACGTGAACATTACGAGACCACCGCTCTCATCGATGGCCCAGTCGGCTGGAGTCTACCTCTCGGACTGAGATGACCCTCCCGCACCCGCTCGTAGGATGTGGTGTGGAGATGACGACTTGGAACAAGCGGGGGACGTCCCTTCACCAGGACCTATCTGCCACAGAGACTCAACCTGGCCAAACGCAGTTCCCGGCGGTTTCGCAGGGACTCGTAAAGCGCGACGGCCATCACCGCGTCTGCCCGCCTAGAAATTCCATCACTCGGTAGACGTGTCGTTGCGTAGCTCTGGTTCCACCCAGGTCTCGGGGTAGAGAAATACCTTGCGGCTTGCTTCCCAAACCCGATAGTTCTTCATCCACTCCCACTCTTTTTGCTTCCAGCGCACCTCGGGGGATTGGCTGAAGGTCAATGGTCTTGGGACGCAGAGTGGGATCTGCGGGGAGACGCACGACTTGAGGGGTCCCCTCCCCTGGAGGCGCCAACTCGAGCAGCTCTTCGATGACCTTCATTTCCCGCCGCAAGAGGGGCTCCTCTATTTGACTCACCTCGTCGGCAATCTCCTCTAAACAGTCCATCATCTTGCTGATGTGCTCCTCTATACCGAACCGATCAGGCATTTGCTCGAGGTCGGTCCGGACGACCCCCCATTTGTCATACGCCTGAAGAAGCTCGTCCCGGTCGAACTCGAGAGAAGCCCAGCGCTCGGTGCCCGCTGGAAGGGCGACACTCTTTATGGCCACGGCAACGGGTGCGAAGCCCGTGTGCTGCGCGTTGCGCAACTTGTAGAAGAACCGGTAGGCGAAGTGGGAATCGTAGGCACGGGCGCACGCCGCTTTGAACCGGGCCACTTGGTCGGACTCTTTCCCATATCGGCGCTTCAGTCTCGTCTCCGTGTGGTCTAGGTAAGCCCGGATGCTCTGCAACCAGTCGAACAAGCGGCCCTGAAGCTCTGCCTGAATCCTGCGCATCGGATTCTGCGTCTCCGCCGAGAGGGCGTCGAGTGCCGCGGTGACGCTCCTGCAGGACTCGATGTATGTCTTGAAGCGCGAGAGGATCAAGTTCAGCGCCTCCTGCTCCGACTCCTCTTCAATGATTCGCACCGCCTGCCTGAATGCCTCGTAATCCTCATCAGTGATCTTCCGAGGGCTCCCGATTTCCCACACGCGCTCATCGCCCTGTTGAATCGGTCCCTGGAACCGACAGACATACCAGGCTGACTTTACGGATCCCTCGTTCACGACCGATTGCTCCGATCGGTGGTGTTCGGATGATCGTAGCGAGTGGTCCAAAGACCTGAAGCATTATCCGATGTGTGGCCGGGTCGTTAGCTGAGAAACTGCGACTTCCGCGGGAACTTGGGCAAAAGTTGGGCAAAAATCAAGGCGACCCCTCGGTTCGAGGAGCCGCCTTTAGGCCTTCTACCAGGACTTTTACTTGTTGCGCGGGCTGGATTTGAACCAGCGACCTCTGGGTTATGAGACCGGTGGCCTCGTATCGTCTGTTCCGTCTGGTGCCGTTTGGTGCCGTCCTGTCCAGGCTTCGTGCCGCCGAGCTCCGTCCTGTGCCGCCGATCTCCGCGTGGTTCGTTTGCAAATGGTTTGCACCAAGGCAAGCCTTTTTTGGGACCCGGCGAACATCGTCAGCCCATGTCGATGACGGAGCCACTGGCACGATGGAGGAAGCTCAGCTCCAGAACTCGTCCTTTGCGTATAGATCCCCCGGATGATTCCAGAACTCCGTGATCTTCCCGTCTTTAATGTGGAACACGTTGACCTGATTGTCGGACCAGGTCCTCCCCTCCCGCTGAGCGGACGCGGTGTTCAAGGCCACAGCGTGCTCGTCATTCACAAGAAGGTCGTGGAGATCGAGCTTGAACGTCCCCCCGCTTAGTTCGACGGTCTTCCCGAACAGCCCCAGCAGCTCTTGAATCCCCTTGAAGTCGCCGGACACCGGGCTCTTTCCCGGCTCGTGCCATATAACGTCCGGGGAGAACAGCTGCTGAAATGTGGGGATGTCCCCCGCGCCCGCCGCCTCATACATCTTGCGAATCAGGTCCTCGTTCGGATGAGCCATGCTTCCTCCCTCGTCGACGTGTCGGAATCTATTCGCAAGAGGTCCGACGGGGCAATAGGTCCGCCGCTCCTGCAACACTCGAGGTTGAATCACTCGCGGCGGCGGGCGGCATAGAGAGTAGGAATCTCGGCCACGCCTTTCAGCTCCACCGGACCGATCCTGCTGAAGGTCAGTGAGTACCCCTCCGCGGCATCAACTACTTCCTGAGTCACGACTACTTCTCCCGGCCTGGCGTATTCAGCGATCCGGGCTGCCGTGTTCACGGTCCGTCCGAAGTAGTCACCATCTTGGGGAACAACAGGCCCCGCGTGCAGACCGACGTGGGCGGGCGGAAGGTCGGCCCCAACCACGTGATCGACCATCTCCAACGCCGCCAGTACCCCAGGAGCAGGCTCCGAGAAGTAGAACATGACGCCGTCGCCTAGCCATTTCACTGGCTTGCCGCCGTGCTGTCGAGAAGTTCGCTGCACCACCCGGGAGAGTTGCGCCGCTAGTTCGGCCGCGGCCTCGTCGCCTCGCTCCTCCGTCAGCCTGGTGTATCCCGTGATATCCAGGAAAGCGATCGCCGGAACCCTGAGCAGCTTGCTGCGCAACCCGGCCTCTTCAAGAGCGTTCTCCACGTTCAAGATCATGTTCTTCAGCCAGGCATGCTCCTCGTGCCCGTGGAAGATGGCGCCAATGGCCTGGTCGTGCAGAGGGGCGAACTGGGCTCCCCACCGTGAAGCCTCATTCAACACCTCGCCTTCCCCAATGCCCGACTCGATGAGTGGCAGCTCGACCTCGGCACGCCACCAGTCGGACTCGGTCTCCGCCATGCGACGCAGACTGTCGCCATAGACCTGCAACCAGCGCTCGATGGTGGTGGTCCTGAGGCCTCTCGCGAGCTGCAGCTCGATCGCCGGAACGATCAACAGCTCGTCGTCTCGAACCTGGTCGTCCGGGGTTGGTTGGGCGAAACCGATCGCCTCGCGCACAAGCATCAAGAGTTCCACGGGGATGCCGGTCTTGGCGCCCAACTCACGGAAGGTGGTCCCGCTGAGCCCGGAAAAACGATCGAAAACGGGAAGATCCATGAACGCGAACGAGAGCTCGCCGTTCCCTACGGCCGCAGCCATCCCTTCCAAAGGGATTCCGGCCCGCTCGAGGCTGTGTACGAGACGCACCCTACGCACGTCGCCGGGCGAAAACGCTCCGTCCTTCCCCGGCGTTAGGATCCCGAGCTCTACCAGACCATGTACGTAATCAGAGTCGACACCGCTTCGCTGAGCCGCTTCCTCAATGGAGAACTTGCTCATGCAGCACCAGCGTAGCGTTTCACGCTTGAAGGAGTCCGTTCCATGAGCCACGACAGTCCAGCAGCCCGGCTGAGTTCTATCTGGGTTGGGGGATCGGTGCCCCTCGAGTGACAGGCCAAGGGCGTTTGTTGGCGAGAACGCCCAGCCCTTCTACCATTCGAAGGGTCACCTCTCTACGATTCTGACCGGAGCGAAATATGCGCGACCTGCCCACCGGAACCGTAACCTTCCTGTTCACCGACGTCGAGGGCTCGACCCGGCTGCTGGAGCGGCTCGGGGGGAGGTATCGGGACATCCAGATCGGCCACGACTCCATCCTCCGAGCCGCCGTCGCCGAGGGTGACGGTCGGGAGGTGAGCACCGAGGGCGACTCCTTCTTCGCGGTGTTCTCCGCTCCGGTGGGCGCGATCAGCGCCGCGACCGAGGCGCAGCGCCAGCTCGCGGAGACCCCGTGGCCGGACGGGGCGGTCGTTCGGGTCCGGATGGGACTGCACACCGGCGAGGGAATCTTGGGGGGCGACAACTATCTCGGGCTGGATGTGAACCGGGCTGCGCGGATCACCGCGGCGGCGCATGGCGGCCAGGTCCTCCTCTCGGACGCGACCCGGGCTCTCGTCGAGCGGAGCCTGCCCTCGGGGACCAGGCTGCGAGACCTTGGCCATCACCGCCTGAAGGACCTGATGCAGCCGGAACGCCTGCACCAGGTAGTAATCGAGGGACTGGAGCAGGACTTCCCGCCGCCGCGGAGCCTCGACGCCCGGCCCCACAATCTGCCGGCGCAGCTCACGAGATTCATCGGTCGAGACGACCACATCGCCCGGGTCGGTGAGGTGCTCGCCGGTGACCGGCTGGTGACCCTGACCGGTCCCGGAGGCTCGGGGAAGACCCGACTTGGGCTGCAGGTAGCGGCCGAGGCTCTCGCCGGTTTTCGGGACGGCGTGTTCTTCGTCGATCTTTCCGCCGTGACCGATCCGGAGCTCGTTCCGGACGAAATCGCCGCCGCCCTCCACGTGCGAGCTGAGCCCGCACGCGCCATCCTTGACACCCTCGGCGATCATCTGCGCGACAAGGAGCTCCTGCTCGTGCTGGACAACTTCGAGCAAGTCGTGGGCACCAGCCAGAGCGTCCTTGAACCCCTGCTGCAGGTTGCCCCCCGAGTCAAGGCGCTCGTGACCAGCCGCGTGCCTCTGCACGTATACGGAGAGCGTGAGTACCCGGTCCCACCGCTCGTGCTGCTGGACCCGGATCACGTCCCCAAACTGGATGCACTGGTGCAGAACGAAGCCGTCAGCCTGTTCATTGAGCGGGCTCTGGCGGTGAAACCATCGTTCCAGATCACGAACGACAACGCCCCAGCGGTGGCCCATATCACCGCCCGGCTTGACGGACTGCCCCTGGCCATCGAACTCGCCGCCAGCCGGGTGAAGCTGCTCACACCGCAGGGGATCCTCGAGCGGCTGGTGAAACGTCTTCCCCTGCTCAGGGCGCAGGACCGGAATGTGCCCGAGCGGCAGCGGACGTTGCGTCAGACGATCGAGTGGAGCTACGACCTGCTCAATGAGGCCGAACGGCGAATGTTTACCCGTCTGTCGGTGTTTGCCGGCGGGGCCGACCTGGAAGCGGTCGAGGCGGTTGCAAACATGGAGGGCGAGCTCGGGCTGGACTCCTTGGATGGCCTCGCATCGCTGGTCGACAAGAACCTCGTCAGAAGCGTGAACACCTCGGAGGACGAGTCTCGGTTCGCCATGCTCGAGACGATCCGGGAGTACGGGCTCGAGCGACTCTCCGAATCGGGAGAGGAATCGGTCATCCGGCGACGCCACGCGGAGCACTGGATCGTGGTCGGCGAGCGAGCGTCTGAGCCCCTGTTGGGCGCCGAGCAGGCCGCGGCGACCCGGCGGATAGAGCTCGACCATGACAACTTCCGCTCGGCGCTGGCCTGGGTTCTGAAGTCGGGCGAAGCTGAGCTCGGACTGCGGCTCGGCGGGGCCCTCCGAGAGTTCTGGCGCCTCGGAGGTCACCTCTCGGAGGGGGTGCGATGGCTCAATCAGCTCTTGGCGCTGCCAGGAGCCGCTGGAAGGACCTTCCTCCGGGCTCGAGCTCTGACTGCCGCGGCGGATCTGACGTCCTGGACGGGCCAGCGGGAGGAGAATCTCCGCTTCGCGGAGGAGGCCGTCTCCATCTACCGCGACCTGGGCGATCCTGACGGGATACCCGATGCACTGGAGGAATTGGGCGCAGCCCAGATGTTCGCCGGACAGCTCGAGGCGGCGAGGGCTGCTCTCGAGGAGGCCAGGGAGCTCAACATCGACCGAAGGAACCGGCAGAAGGCGGGCGAGTGCACCTTCGCCCTCGGCATGCTGGCGCTCCTCGAGGGCCGGCCGGGCCAGGCACGGGAGCGCTTCGAGGACGCGCTGGCAACGTTCAACGACCTGCGCGACCCGTACTGGACCGCGTTCGTGGGGCGGTTGATAGGGCACGTCGACAGAATGGAGGGAAAGAACGAAGACGCCGAGAGTCGGTTCCGGGCGAGCCTCTCCTCATCCCGGCAACATGATCTCCTGTACGTCATCGCGAGCGGCCTCTATGCGTTCGCCGACCTCGCCCTGACTCGCGGACAACACGAGCGGGCCATCCGCCTGGCCGGGGCGTCCGACGCGCTTCGGGAACGCTTGGGCGAGGTGCGGTCGTTCGAGAAGGAGCTTGTGGGGGACGTCCGGGAAGCCGCCAGTTCCTTCATGGACGAGGCCACGGCCGAGAGTCTCTATAAGGAAGGGCGGAGGATGGAGGCTGACGACGCGGTGGCGTACGCCCTTCAGCAAGCAGGAGCGTGACGCAGGGGCGATCCTATCCCCTCTCTGGCGGATACTCGCGTGGGGCGAGCTAGCGGAGCTCCATGAACCCGGCGGCCTCGCACGTGTCCACCATCATCCGGATGTCGTCGTAAGATCTCGCGTCCACCGCCACGAACCTCTCCACGAGCCCGATCGCGAGACGCTCACGCACCGCAGGATCCGCGTCCATCGTCAGCAGGACGTCGCGGATCGCCTCCCGCAGGTCTTCAGATACCCGCCTGGACACGGCCACCGGCTGGATCGTAGACGGGCCGAGCGCCTCCACCACCCGGACCTTCTCGGCGAGGTCAGGATGGTCCCGGAGCTCCATCACGAGCACCTGAGAATCGATCGCCGAGCCGTCGATCTCCCCCCGGGCCACCATGCGGACGGCCTCCTGGTGGTACCCCGCCTCCACCACCTCGCCGAAGAACCCGTTGGTCTCCCCCAAGGTGACCAAGTGGTAACGGGTGATCCCGTACCCCGAGTGAGAGAGCGGCTCGTTGTACGCCCATGACCGCCCCCTCAGGTCCAGGAAGGACCGGAACGGGCTATCGCGGTGAACGATGACATCGGAGAAATAGATCGGACGGCCTCCGTACCGGTCCCCCTCGAGCACCGGTGCGGCCACCGGGATGGCCAGGTCGAGGCCGCGCCGCTCGAAGGTCACGTACGGCAGGCTGCACACGAAGCACACCTCGTTCAGGTCCTTCTCGCAGCTCTCGTAGGAGGTCTCGACGACGAGCTCCGTGGGGAGGCCGAGATGGCGGCCGACCTGCTCGGTCACCAGCTCATAGAGGGCAACGGCCGTGTCATTCGACGCCAGGTACGTCCCGAACCGAAGGCGGTCGACACGCGCTGTCCCCTCGCGCTCTCCCACGCGTCCCAGGACAGCCAGACCATCCGCCGCGGGGCCGGAGGGCGTCCACGTGAACACCGGTTCCCCGCTCCCCACAGCGCCGGTCGTACCCCACCCATGCTTGGTATCCGTTGATCGGTGAGTCCTCGCCATGGCGTCGTCCATGACCATAGTCCTCTGCCTCAGCGCTGAAGACCAGGCCATCAGGCCGCTGGGCGGATGTTGCGGTTCCGGCCCACCCCACTCCCGGCTCGAGGCCAACCCCCAAGTCACAGCGCTGTTCAACCACGAGGATATTGAAACCGCCGCTGACCTGCTACTTTGCTCGTTGCGCCGGCTGTGTGCGTTGCGCCGGCTGTGTCTGGTTTCACGACATAGTTGACGCCTGTCTCGGGACATCGTTGACACCTCGACGGGGGGAGGTGCCGACGTGTCGCTGGGCAATCTGGTGGTGGCTGCGGTCAAGGTGGAGGGGAGGTCCAAGGCAGAGATCGCCAG
>DASSDP010000135.1:0-4099 GCA_035697085.1 Actinomycetota bacterium | reverse complement strand
GGAGTGAAGGCGGTCCAGGTGGCCGCTGCCGACATCGCGCTCGGAAACGCCGAGATCGTCCTGGCCGGAGGGATGGAGAACATGACCCGCACGCCGGCCATCCTCGACCGGATGCGCCGGGGCTATCGAATGGGCGACGCGCCCGTTCTCGACGGGATGTACCGGGACGGATTCCTCGACCCCCTGTGCGGACTGACCATGGGCGAAACCGCGGAGAACCTGGCTCGGAAGTACGAGATCCCACGCCACGAGCAGGACGAGTTCGCCCTGGCCAGTCAGCAGAAGTCGGAAGCGGGGAAAGCGCGCCGGTCCAAGGAGATCGTCGCCGTGGAGGTCCCCGGCGTGAAGGGTGCGTCCACGATGCTCACCGAGGACGAGCACCCTCGAGCCGACACGACCATGGCGGCGCTTGCCAAACTCCGACCCGTGTTCGCCGAGGACGGCACCGTGACCGCGGGGAATTCCAGCGCCATCACCGACGGGGCAGCCGCGCTTGTGCTGATGTCGGAGTCGCGAGCGAAGTCAGAGGGCCGGGAGCCGCTCGCGCGGATCGTGGCCGCTGCCTCGGCTGGGGTCGATCCGGCGTTCATGGGCATCGGAGTTGTCCCGGCCGTGGAGAAGGTCCTAGAGAACACCGGGATGTCCTTGTCGGATTTCGACGTCGTGGAGATCAACGAGGCGTTCGCCGCGCAGGTCCTCGCGGTGGACCGAGAGCTGAAGCTGGACCACGATCGCCTGAACCCCAACGGAGGGGCCATCGCCCTCGGGCATCCCATCGGGATGACGGGCGCCCGGATCGTGCTCACCACTGCCTACGAGATGCGTGAGAAGGGCCATTCGCTGGGGCTCGCCGCGCTGTGCATCTCGGGCGGCATGGGCATGGCCATGGTCCTCGAGCGGGCTTAGCGAGACAGAGAACTCAGGAGACTGCCCAGACCACGAGCGCGGCGATCACGCCGAGGGCAATCAGAAAGACGGCCATGTCCGACGGCTTCACCCGCCCTCGCTGGATCGGATTGAATCCCATGGTCCCTATGCAGGCTCCGGGAGCCGGTAGTACTCCTGAAACTTCGACGGCGAGAGCCAGTCGATGTGCTGACGCACGGTGGACGCGAACGTCCTGGCCTCCACTTCGTCGCCGCACGCCCGCGTGAATACGGTGCTGCCCTCCGGATCGAGGATGTGCACGCTCCACCCCGCCGAGCCGTTATCCACCCGCACGGTGTATTCGTTCCTTTCGGTCGTCGCTTCCACGCCCTGCATCATATCCGTGCGAGGCGCGGGTCGACCGGCGGCCGACGCCAGCCAGACTTGAGCGGCGGAGACCTCGTCGGCTACTCGGGGACCAGGTCGGCGAACTGCCTTGCGTTCTTGGTCGCGTAGTCTCGGTAGCAGTTGTTGAACAGGACGTGGGTTTCGCGAGCCTTCTCTCCAAGCGCCTCGATCCGGGGCACCCACTCCTCGAGCTCCTTCTTGGAGTAGTTGTACTTGAATCGCTCGATGACCGGCACGCCCCGCTTCCCCCACACCTCGCTCCGTCTCCCGTGGAACCGCATCACGGCCAGCCGGTCCGAGGTGGCCTCGGCCAGTGGAGGGATGCTGGAGGCGAAGCCCTGCGGCATGTCCACGCAGACAAAGGGAATCTCTTCTCCCCGGAGGAAGTCGAGTGTGCGACCCGCGGCGTCCTCATCGGCGAACCATGTTCCCTGTCGGAACTCGACCGCGATGTCATAGTCGGGAAGCCGCTCCTTGCACGAGAGGATGTACTCCTTCGACTCCCGACTCGGCATGAACCACTGCGGAAACTGGAACATGATCACCCCCAGCTTTCCGGCGGAGTGCAGCGGCATCAACGCCGAACGGAACATCTCCCACGTCAGGTCCGCGACCTCCGGAGAGATGTCCTTCGGGTAGAGGCGTTGCGGCGCGTCTTCCGGCAGAAGGGCACGGGCATCCTTCGGAAGGCCTCGGACCGAGGTGGGGTGCCGGGTCATCACGGAGAATGCCTTGATGTTGAACAGGAAGTCCTTCGGTGTTCGCTCGATCCAAAGCACCGCGTTGCGTTCGCTCGGCAGCGAGTAATAGGTGGAGTCCACCTCGACAACGTCGAACTGCGATGCGTAGTGGCGAAGCCGGGCTTCAGGGGTCTTCGCGTCTTCCGGATACCATCCCGACTCGAGCAGGGTCTTGTCGGTCCAGGAGGAAGTCCCGACCCGGACTCGGCTCAAGCCCGGACCCGGGCCCTTCGGCGCCGGGCGGTCCGGAGGGCGTCCCGCAACGGTCCGAGGACGCTTTCCTCGTCGAACTCCATCGCCAGCTCCATCCCCGCGATCTGTTCCAGGGCAGCCTGGAAGGCATCACCGTGCTGCCCAGCCTCGCGTAACGCGTTGGCCAGGACGGCGGTGTAGTCCTTGTTGAAGGCTTTGCCGCACCATGGGCAGTGGCCGTGGCTCTCAACGACCTGCACGGCCAGGAACTCTCGGCCGCACCGGGCACACGTTCCCTTGATCTTCATCCGACCTCCTGTGGGTGTCGCCGGTTCACGGCCTCGACCACCGCGTCGGCCAGCGCGAAGGGGTCGATGGGTCGCTCGATCCACGCATCCGCTCCCGACCACTTGGCCAACCAGGCATCTTCCCGGCGAGCCAACACGATCACGATGGCCCCCGGGAACGGTTCTGCGGCGCCGCGGAGGTCCTTGGCCACGGCGAACGCGCCGGCGCGGGAGGCGATCTCGTCGGCCACCACCACGTCGGGAAGCTCTCGCCAGGCGATGCGCAACCCCGAGAGGCCGTCCGATGCCTCCAGGTACTCCCACGTACCCTCCGTCTGCCGCTCGGCACTCTGAAGGGCGATGCGGAGGTATTGGCGGACCTCCTCGTCCGGCGAGATGACCAGGGCCTTCACGAGCTCATTGTCTCCGAGGCGGTCCAACCCCGCCACTCATCGATGGAAACGGCGATCACGGCGCCGTCCGGCGGGGCTTCCTGGTATTGGGCGTACTTGTCCCGCAGGAGGCCCAGCGCTCGGTCCCGTTCAGGACCTTCCTCGATCACCCGCGCTTCTCCCCGAAGACGAACCCACCACAGCCGGGACCAATCCTCCTCGTAGTTGTCCACGAGCACGGCTACGGTCGGGTGTTGCCGGATGTTGTCGAGCCGGCGAAGCCGGGGGGAGGTCTTCGGTTTACGGTCGACGGCCGAGTACAGGGTCTCTTCATCGAGGGCGAAGCACACGGGGATCAGATGGGGGCGCTCTTCGGAGTCGATGGTGGCCAGATAGGCAACCCGGGCCTCGACCACTCGCCGGCGCATCTCGGAGACGTCCACAGATCAGCGGGGTTCGTCGGGATGTCGAGTGCGGATGGATCCGATCGGGCTAGTCGTACCGGGGCTTGGCGGACGGGCCCCTCCACGGATGGCCGATCGTGTGTTGCCAGCAGTTGGGGCCGGGATTGTAGGCAGATAGCTTCACCCCGCAGATGCTGCAGACGCGCTCTTTCTTTGCCTCGTCTTCGTGACGCTTGACCTGTTTGTCGCTCATTGCGGCGTCACCACCCGGGTTGGGTTACAAGATCCTCAGGAGCACCACCAGCAATTCTAGCACCCGACCTCGGATGATTCGCCTACGGCACGTCCCAGGTATCACCCGAATGGAGCAGCTTGACCAGGTCCCCTTCGCCGAGCTTCTCGGTGGCCGCTTCCAGCTGTCGTTCCATGGCCTCTCCGTAGACCGGACGAGGGACGTCGCGGAAGATGCCGATGGGCGTGGGGCCCGTCGGCCGCTCCGATAGGTGAGCCAGAGCGAAGGCCAGGGACGGATCGACGTGGTGGGAGTCGTGGACCAGGATGGCTTCCTCCCCAACGTCCGCCACGTTCACGATCTCGACGTGTCCATCCGACCGCTGGACCACGCCTTTCTCGTTCTCGGGGCCGAACCGGATCGGCATCCCGTTCTCGAGGCGGATCTGGTTCTGCTGCGCCCCCGCCTGCTTGTCGCGGACGGCGGCGAAGGCCCCGTCGTTGAACACGTTGCAGTTCTGGTAGATCTCGATGAAGGCCGCTCCTCGGTGCGCGGCCGCAGCGCGAAGCACCTCCGT
>DASSDP010000134.1:0-2266 GCA_035697085.1 Actinomycetota bacterium | reverse complement strand
TCGACTCCGTCTCGGTGGGCTCGACCATCATGGCCTCCTCCACGATGAGCGGGAAGTACACCGTGGAGGGATGGAATCCGAGGTCGATGACCCGCTTGGCCACGTCCGTGGCCCGCACGCCGTGCTTCCGGAGCGGCTTCGCCGTGGCCACGAACTCGTGCATGGGCCGACCCGGATAGGCCAGGGGAAACTCGCCCTTCACCAGCTCGGCCAAGTAGTTCGCGTTCAGCACGGCCCGCTCCCCCACCTCGCGAAGTCCGTCGCCGCCGTGGCCGAACACGTACGAGTACGCACGCACGAGGACGGCGAAGTTGCCGTGGAACCCCTGGACTCGGCCGATCGAGTGCGGCCGATCGTGGTCCAGGGAGAATGTCCCGTCGTCAGCTCGCTCCACCACCGGAGCCGGGAGGAACGGGACCACTCTCGACTTCACCGCGACGGGGCCTGCGCCCGGCCCTCCCCCACCGTGCGGGGTGGCGAACGTCTTGTGGGTGTTCATGTGGACGATGTCGAAGCCCATGTCCCCCGGGCGGACCCGTCCCATGATCGCGTTGAGGTTCGCGCCGTCGTAGTAGAGGAGGCCGCCGACGCCATGGATGATCCGGGCGATCTCCTGAATGTCCTCCTCGAAGAGGCCCAGCGTGTTCGGGTTGGTGATCATCAGCCCGGCGACATCGGTGTCCACCAGCTTCTCCAGGGCAGACAGGTCAACCAGCCCGCGGGCATCGCTTGGAACCTCAGCCACCTGATATCCGCCGAGCCGAACCGAGGCCGGATTGGTCCCATGGGCCGAGTCCGGGATCACAACCCGCGTCCGGGGTTCCCCGTTTCGAGAATGGAACGCCCGCATCAGCAGGAGCCCGGTGAGCTCGCCGGACGCTCCGGCGGCCGGCTGGAACGTGGCTCTGGTCATCCCGGTGACCTCGCAGAGGGCTTGCTCCAGTCGCCACATCAGCTCGAGGGCCCCCTGGATGCTCTCGTCCGGCTGGTGGGGATGCAGCCGTTGGAATCCCGGGAGCGCTGCCGCGGCGTCCGCGATCTTCGGGTTGTACTTCATCGAGCACGACCCCAGCGGATAGAACCCCGTATCCACGCCGTAGTTCCGCTGCGAAAGGCGCGTGTAGTGACGAACGAGGTCGCGCTCCCCGACCTCGGGAAGCGAGACCGGTTGGGACCGACGATGCTCCTTGGGGATGTCGGCACGTATGAGATCGATCGGAGGAAGCGATGATGCTCGTCTCCCCGGCTTGGACAGTTCCTTCAGGGTCACGGGAACGTTCGGGTCGCGCGTGCGGACCGGGGCGCCTACCTTGCCGGGGGGCCGGGGGCTCACGCCAGCACCTCTTCGAGAGCCTTCGCCAAGCGGTCGATCTCCTCGGTTGTCCGCCGTTCGGTGCAGGCAACGATCAGTCCGTCGTCGATCACGGGACCGACCAGGAATCCTGACTCGAGCAGCGCGTCGCGCACCTGGACGGGCGAGCGGTCGAATGACAGCGCGAATTCCTTGAAGAATTCAGCCTTCGGGTGGAGCAGCCGAGCCCCTGCCCGCAGGCACGCTTCGGCGGCATACCTCGCCTTCGCCGCGCACGACTCCCCGAGCTCCCGGAGCCCGTCGGGGCCGAGCCATGCAAGGTACACGGCGGCAGCGATGGCCATCAGTGTCTGGTTCGTGCAGATGTTCGATGTCGCCTTCTCGCGGCGGATGTGCTGCTCCCGGGTCTGAAGGGTGAGCACGTACCCCGGATTGCCGTCGACATCCAGGGTCTCGCCGGCGATCCGTCCCGGCATCCTCCGGAGGTCCTGCTCGTCCGAGGCGAGGATGCCGAGATAGGGCCCACCGAAGTTGAGGTGATTGCCGAGCACCTGTCCTTCCGCAACCGCGATATCCGCGCCGAGCTCGCCGGGCGGGGCGAGTACCCCGAGCGAGAGCGGATCGAAGATGTGGATGGCCCGGGCCCCCGCTCCCCCGGCGGCCTGGAACACTTGCCTGGCCGGCTCGAGAACGCCGAACACGTTGGGATGCTGGAGGATGACGCAGGCCACATCGTCCCCCACCCGCGGCGACCGAATCATTCCGCCCTTGGCTCGGAGGACCTCCGGCTCGTATCCCACGCCCCGCGAGTACGTTCGAAGCACGTCCACGTACCGCGGATCCACCGTCCCCGCGACGAGCACTCGGGAACGACCGGTGGCCGCACGGGCCATGTTCACTGCCTCCGCCAGCGCCGTTGGACCGTCGTACAGGGATGCGTTCGACACCGCCATC
>DASSDP010000133.1:0-2791 GCA_035697085.1 Actinomycetota bacterium | reverse complement strand
GGGACGCGGCGGAACTCGAATCGTTGGCATCGGCCAACGATCGTCGCGGGCATCTTGTGAGGCTCGGTCGTGGCGAGCACGAACCGAACGCCGTCCGGCGGTTCTTCGAACAGCTTGAGCAGGGCGTCGAACGCCTCGCGGGACAGGCGCTGCGCCTCGTCCAGGATGTACACCTTCTCCCGGCCCTGAGCCGGAGCAGTGGGAGCCCGCTCGCGGAGCTCCCGAGCGTCGTCGACCCCACCGTGCGAGGCCGCGTCGATCTCCACGACGTCCAGGTGGGAGCCGTCCCTGATGCGGACACACTGCTCGCAGACCCCGCACGGCTCGGCGGTCGGCCCTCGCTCGCAGTTCACCATCTTGGCCAGGATCCGCGCGGTGGAGGTCTTCCCGGTTCCTCGCGGGCCGGAGAAGAGGAACGCGTGGGATAGGCGTCCCTCGCGAACCGCCCCCGCCAGCGCTCTTACCACGTGCTCCTGCCCGAGGACATCCTCGGGAGACTGAGGCCGGTACTTCCTATAGAGGGATCGGTACTCCTCCATGGCGCCCTCCGCCAGCAGGGAAGTCCAACAGGATGGTGGTCAACATCGCGACGCTGTCGCTGGACCGTTCGGCTGGAGTACGGAGTTCCGCACTGCTAGAGGAAACGCGTACGGGGCACCGTTCGCTCCCCGCCGTGCACGGCCACCGACCGAGTATACTGCCAGGGTCCGATCTCAGCGGGCCCGGCCCGCACTGCCGGCTCGCCCGCCGACCATAGTCGGTTAGGAGGCAGAAGATGGGTACGTCCCGTATCGAATCCCATTCCACGCGAGGCTCAGGTGTGCGTTCGTTGCGAGTGCTGGCCGCTGTTCTTCTCCTTGCGGCCTCGGGAGTCTTGATCCCCGCCTCGCCCGCCTTCGGAGCGATCGAGTACACGATCTACCACATCCCCACCAGCGACCCCAACGACGACAACGCGATGCTGCGTATCGAGGTTACCCGGGACACCCAGTTCGACCCCCAGCCGGTCATCCTCACGTACTCGCCCTACAACACCCTGAGCGAGCCGGAACCGGCCGACGACGGCATTGCCACGCGCTATCGGCCCAGAGGCTTCGCGCGCGCCAAGGCGGACCTTCTTGGTACCCGCGGTTCTGGCGGCTGCTGGGACTACGGCGGGAACAGGGAGATCACCTCAGGCATCGACGTGGTGAAGTTCCTGGCCGCGCAGCCGTGGTCAACAGGGAAGGTAGCCATGATCGGCGGCTCGTACGAGGGCACCACGGCCAACATGGTGGCCGCACGGGGACCGGAAGTGCCCGAGCTCGTGGGCATCGTCCCCATCTCCTCCATCAGCCACTGGTACGGCTACGCATTCCAGAACGGGGTTCGATACTTCCTGAACTCCAGGACGTTCACCGACGAGGGATTCGACACTCCGGCGGCGTTCGACTTCGGGTTCAATCGCACGTTGGCGCCGGACCCCAGCAACGCCATTCAAACCTTCCAATGGGACATGCTCCACAGCGGCACGTGCGAGTTCGACTCGATCTCACACACAGAGAACGGATACAACCGCTTCCCCGACTACGACGCGTTCTGGCTGGAGCGCGACTACCGGAAGGAAACCGGAATCACTTCATCCACGAACTTCCGGGCCGCCGTGCTCATGGCCCACGGATGGCAGGACTACAACGTGAAGCAAGAAGAAGCCATCGTCCTCTGGGACAAGATCCCCGTCGACAACCCGAACACGGGTGAAGTCGAGGGAGTCCCGTTCAAGCGCCTATACATGACCCAGGGAACGCACGGAGGCGGCACCTCGGGGGCGGAATGGCTCCCATTGCAAGACCGGTTCTTCGATCACGTGCTGAAGGGCGTGCAGAACGGGATCAACACCGAGCCGAATATCTCCATCACTCGGGGACGGGCCCTCACGGCTGCCGGCGCGTACGAGACGCTCCCGCCGAAGTTCGAAACGGACTTTCCGCCGCCGAATACAAGGAACCTGACCCTTTACCTGCGGCGCCACTCGGTCCCGGGCAGCGTCCCGAACGACGTCGGAGAGCTCCTGCCCCAATCGGGCAATGACGGCGTCTGGACGTACACCGACACGGCCACCGCAACCGAAGAAGACAGTATTCGAGACCCCAACCGCGGCGCGACCGGTTTGAAGAACTGGTTCTATTACACTTCGCCGGTGCTCGCCCGCGACGCCCGCATGACCGGGGCGGCTCTGCTTGATTTCTGGGTTCAGACAATGTCTCCGCCGCAGAATCCCCAGCACCTCACGCCGATCCTGCTCGATATCGCGCCCAACGGGACCATCCAGCAGGTAGCACGGGGGTTCATGCACCTCGCCTACCGAAATGGCCTGGCCATGTCGGACCCTATGGACATCGGAGAGTGGGGACACGGGATCCTCGACCTCCTCCCCCAGGATCACACGTTCCGGAAGGATCATCGGATCGGGCTTCTCCTTCAGAGTTCGAATACCGTTTGGGCCGTTCCCGGGAGTGGCGGACCGGTGAACGTGGCCCATGGCCCGGTCACAGGGGTGACCTCGTTCGGGACCCGTCTGGTTCTCCCGATCGTCATTCGGACGTCAAGGCGCATGTCGGTCGTCCCCGCGAGCATCCTGTTCAACTGAGTGCAGGCGGGCATCGCCTGAGCTGCGGAGGCAGAAGGATTTGAACCTTCGAGGCGGGTTCCCCCGCCTACGCGCTCTCCAGGCGCGCCCGTTCGGCCGCTCCGGCATGCCTCCCGACGGTGGGTGGATTGTAGCGAGCGCCGGGCGACCCGCCCGGCGCTT